>DASWHR010000102.1:0-15152 GCA_036398095.1 Actinomycetota bacterium | reverse complement strand
ATCGATATCTTGCGGCTCCGGCGCTACGGCCTTCGTGACCAGACCGCCGGGTGGCTGTTCTTCGTACTCGGCTTCCCCTTTGGCGGTGTCATCTGGTTCATCCGCCGGCGAATCTACGGCCCGTGAGAACTGAGCACTAGTCGTCGTCGTCTTCGGAGGCGGTGATCTCTTCGGCGTCGGCGAGGCGGCCGGCGATGCGGGCGCGGCCTCGTTCGACGGCCTTGAGGGTCTTCTGCAGCGCGACCTCGAAGTTGGCGAGCTTGCCTTCGACGTACTGCTCGGCTTCGCCGCGGATCCGCTTGGCGTGGGCTTCGGCGGTGCCGACGAGCCGTTCGGCTTCGCGCGCGGCGGCTTGGACGATCTCGGTCTTGGCGATCGCCCGTTCGCGATCGGCCTTGGCGCGGTCGATGACCTTGTCCGCCTCCTCGCGGGCGCGCTGCAGCACGGCTTCGGCGTCGCGCAAGAGCGAACGGGCGCGGCCGACCTCTTCGGGAAGCGCGCGCTTGAGTCCTTCGATCATCTCGATCAGCTCGCCGCGCGGCACCATCGCGCTGGACGACAGCGGCATCGAGCGAGCGCCGCGCACCATGTCCTCCATCTTGGCGAGCAGCTCCTCCAAGATGTTGATGGCACCGACCGAAATGGGGATCGGCTCTTCGGTCACGCCTTCACCTCTCCCCGTGGAATCGGTCCTTCAAGCGCCGCAGCACCTCGGCGGGGACCATTCCCGTGACGTCGCCGCCGAAACGAGCGACTTCCTTCACCAACGACGAGGACAGGAACGAATATTCGGGGTTGGCGACCAAGAACATCGTTTCGACACCGGCAAGACGGTAGTTCATCTGCGCCATCTGCAGCTCGTAGTCGAAGTCGGTGACGGCCCGCAGGCCTTTCACCAGCACCGAGGCCCCGCGTGACCGAACGTAGTCGACAAGGAGTCCCGCGAAGGAATCCACCGAAACGCGCTCGAACCCGGCCGTCGCCTCCTTCGCGATGGCGATGCGCTCCTCGAGCGGGAACAGCGGGTTCTTCGACGGGTTTTGCGACACGGCCACGACGACCGAGCCGAACTGCGCTCGTGCGCGCTCGATGATGTCGAGATGCCCGTTCGTGATCGGGTCGAACGTTCCCGGGTAGACCGCAATTCGTTCGCTCATCGGTGTCCGTCCGGCTCGATGGCCTCCGGAGTCCCCTCTCTGACGACGATGGTGAGCTGCGTACGGCCGAATACCTTGGCCCGCAGCAGGCGGAACGCCTCCGGGAGTTCGACGTCGCCCGCGGCCGATTCCGCCGCGACGCGCCCGCCTGCGGCCACCCATTCCCCGGCCGCGAGCACTCCCATCAGGCGAGCGACAAATGCTAGTCCGCGCTCGTAGGGGGGGTCAAGAAACGCCAGGTCGAAGGGCGACATCGCGGCGGGTTTGCGCTGCAGAAACGAATCCGCGTCGCTCCGCCGCACGGCAGCGCGCTCGTCGAACCCGCACAGGGCGATATTGGCGCGGATCACCTTCACCGCGGTCGCGTCCGATTCGACGAACGTCGCATGCACCGCACCGCGCGAGACCGCTTCGATCCCCAGCGCCCCCGATCCGGCAAACAGATCCAGCACGCGAGCCCCCGACACGTCGCCGAGAATGTCGAACAGGGTCTGGCGGACGCGGTCCGCCGTCGGTCGCGTGTCGAGCCCCGCCGGCGTCTTGAGGCGGCGGCCTTTCGCCTCGCCGGAGATCACGCGCAGGCTCATCCGGCGAATAGCCAGTCGAGCCGGTCGGCGAACCGGCGGCGAACCTCGGCCAGGAGCAACGGATGGCCGCGCAGATCCGGGTCGGCGTCCACGGCGTCGAAGGCTTCGCGACGGGCGTCGACCAGCAGATCCGCGTCGCGCAGCAAGCTCGCGAACCGCAAGTCGGTGGCGCCGGCCTGTGCCGGCGCGCCGTCGCCGGTGTCGGAATCGACCGTCCCGCGTCCGAAGATCTGTCCTTCGCCGCGGATCGCCATGTCGACCTCGGCCAAACGGAAGCCGTCGTCGGTGGCGACCATCGCGTCCAAGCGCTTGCGAGCATCCTCGCGGTCTTCGTCGCCGGGATCGAGCGAGGTCAGAAGGATGCAGGTGGACGGATGCGTGCCGCGGCCGATCCGGCCGCGGAGCTGATGCAGTTGCGACAAACCGAAGCGGTCGGCGTCCTCGATCATCATCACCGACGCGTTCGGGATGTCCACGCCGACTTCGACGACGGTGGTCGCCACGAGGACGTCGATGTCGCCCGAGCGCACGCGTCGCATGACCGCCTCTTTGTCGGCCGGCTTGAGACGGCCGTGGATCAACCCGACGCGAAGATCGGGGAAGACATCGTGGCGGATTCGCTCGTATTCGGTTTCGGCCGCTTTGGCCTCGAGTGACGCCGACTTCTCGACGAGTGGACACACGATGAACGCCTGGCGTCCCTCGCCGACTTCGACCTTGATCCGTGCCTCGGCGCGGCCGCGCTCGGCCGGGCCGGCGACGACCGTGCGAACCGGCATGCGACCGGGCGGCATCTCGTCGATCGTGCTCACGTCGAGATCGCCGTAGAGCGTCATCGCCAGCGTCCGCGGGATCGGCGTTGCCGTCATGATGAGCTGATCGGGTTGGGTCCCGCCGGGACCCTTCGAACGAAGCGCGAGCCGCTGATGAACTCCGAAGCGATGCTGCTCGTCGACGATCGCCAGACCGAGCGCCGCGAACTCGACGCCCTCTTGAATCAGCGCGTGCGTGCCGATCAGCAGATGCGCGCGACCGGTGCGGGCCGCCTGCATCGCCTCGTCGCGTTGCTTGCCGGTCACCGAGCCGGTGAGCAGAGCGACGCGAAAGCCGGGCCCGTCGAACGACATCTGCCCGGGCGAGTCGTCGGCGAGGGCGATCCCGGCGATCGGGCGGAGCATCTGGGTGACGGACAAGTAGTGCTGTTCGGCGAGCACCTCCGTGGGCGCCATCAGCGCGGCCTGCATGCCGTTCGCGGCGGCCGCGACGGCCGCGGCGACGGCGACGACGGTCTTGCCACTGCCGACCTCGCCCTGCAAGAGGCGATGCATCGGAACGGCGCTCGCCATGTCGGCGCGGATCTCGGTGACGGCGCGACGCTGTGCGCCGGTCGGCTCGTAGGGAAGCGATTCGAAGAAACGCGCCACGTCCGCTTCGCCGCGGGGCATCGCGATCCCCGGCGTGTCGCGCTCGATGCGGCGCTTGCGAACGGCGAGCCCTGCCGAGAGCACGAACAGCTCTTCGAATGCGAGCCGGCGGCGGCCGGCGTTCTTGGCCGCGAGCGAGACCGGAAAGTGGATCTGCCGGAACGCCTCTCCGCGCGAGGCGAGGTCGAGGCGGTCGAGGAGGTCCTCGGGAAGCGGATCGTCGATGTCGTCGCCGTAGGCCGCGAGCGCGGAATGGATGGCGCGGCGAAGCATCGCGACGGACACGCCCTCGGTGGCGGGGTGGACGGGAATGATCCGTCCGGTGTGAACCGTCTCGCCTTCGCCGCCGATGCGTTCGACGAAGAACGCGCCGGTTACTTGCAGGCGGCCCTGCTTTCGCTCGAAGCGGCCGGCGACGGCGACCTCGGCGCCTTCGACGATCTGCTTCGCGCGAAACGGCTGATTCCACCAGACGACTTCGATAAAGCCGGTTCCGTCGCCGATCTTGGCAACCAGCATGTGCTTGCGACTTCGCACATATTTTCCGTCGACCTTGAAGACCGTGCCGACGATCGTCGCCTCCTCGCCGAGCTTGAGGTCCCCGATGTGCTTGGTGCGGGACAGGTCGACGTAGCGGCGCGGCACTTGCTCGATGAGATCGCGAATCGTCACGATGCCCTTCGCGGCGAGCTTTCGGACGGCCGGAGCGGTCAGGCCGGCGAGGCCCGCCCCCACCAGCGGCCGGTCCAGCGGCCGGTCGGGCAGCCGGTCGTGCGCGTCGTCGACCGGCATCGTCATTCGACCGCGATCAAGTAGCGCTCGATCGGCTGGCCCCCGTCACGCACCTCGACATCCACGCCGATCAGGGCGTCCCGCAGGGCCTTTTCGACGGCGGAGCGCTCTTCGGCGGGCGCGGTCGCGCCGGCGAAGACCGTCACGACCTCGACCGGCTCCTCTTCGTCGATCATCGCGACGACGCGCACAACGGCGACGACGGGATCGTCCTCTATCGTCTTGGCCTCGCGTCCGCTGAACGCGATCGACTGGCCGGCGCGAACCGTTCCCACGGGCGTCGCGGCGGTGCGCGCGGCGACGATCACGGCCGCGCTGGCGGCGACCGAGGCGGCTTGCCGCATCTGCGCCGCGTTTGTTTCCAGGTCGCGCGCATCGCCGTAGGCGAGCAAGGTGGTGATGCCGTGCGCAAGATCGTTGGTCTCGATGACGACCGCACGCCGGTCGTCCACCAGTTCGCACGCTTTCATCGCCGCGGGAATCGCATCGTCGTTGTTGGGAAGGATGATCACGTCGGCCGCCGGGCAGCGGCGAATCGCGTCGGCGATCTGTCCGACCGAGGGGTTCATCGTCGGGCCGCCGTCCACGATCACGCCGGCGCCGAGTTCGGCGAACAGGCGCGCGAATCCTTCCCCGGCGACGACGGCGACGACGCCGACCGGCGCCGCGGTCCGGGCGAGCGGAACCGACCGCGGCCCGCCGGTCGCATCGGCGAACGCGGTCACGGCCGCGGCGCGAACACCGCCGACGGCGCGGCCCATTTCGATCGCGGCGTCGGGGTCGTTGGTGTGCGCATGCACGTTCCACAAGCCTCCCCCGCCGGAGACGACGACCGAGTCGCCGATCCGCCCGAGTCCGGCGCGCAGGGACTCGATCGCCTCGTCGCCGGCTTCGAGCAGGTACTGCACCTCGTAGGCAAAACGGGTCGAGCCGGCTTCGCGGGCGACGGTCCGCGGGGCGGGCGCTCCGGTTGCTTGTGGCGGCGCCGGCTCGCGTCCGGACAGGCCGGCGGCGAAGGCGTCGAGCACGACCCACAGTCCGAGCGCGCCGGCGTCCACGACCCCGGCATCCTTCAGGACGGGAAGAAGATCGGGGGTCCGGTCCACGGCGATGCGGGCAGCCGCGGCCGCGGATTCCAAGATCTCCGCGACGGTCGGACCGGCGGCGCCGTCGGCGGCAGCGCGGGCGGCGGTGAGGATCGTTCCTTCGACGGGCTGAAGGACGGCTTCGTAGGCCAGGTCGGCGGCGCGGCGCAGGCCGCGGACGAGCGAGGCCGGATCGCCGGGGGCGGCGTGATCACACAACCCGCGCAGCCATTGGGCCAGAACCACGCCGGAGTTTCCGCGCGCGCCGACCAGCGCGGCGGGCGGGGCTGCCGCGAACGGATCGTCGGATCCGAGCGCCCCGGCAGCGGCGGTCATGGTCAGGACCATGTTGGTCCCGGTGTCGCCGTCGGGGACGGGGAAGACGTTGGCTTCGTCGATCAGGGCCTGATAGGCGCGCAGCGACCCGAGCGCCGCCACGATCGCTCGTTTCAACTCGTTCGGGCCGAAAGTCACCGAGGCGAATCCTAACGGGACGAGCCGACCGACCCCCCACGTTCCGGGGGTTCTTCAAAATCGGACAATACAGACCCCCTACAAGACTCCGGTGGGGAGCCCAGGGATCGATGGGTTGTCGCGTGGGGGGGGCGGTCGCTACAATGCGCGGGCCATGGCAGCCGTCTGTGATATCTGCAAGCGCGGTCCCGGGTTCGGGATGCAGGTTTCGCATTCCCATCGCCGGAGCCCGAAGCGCTGGAACCCGAATATCCAGCGGGTTCGCGCCAAGGTGAACGGCGCCACTAAGCGGCTCAACGTGTGCACGCGTTGCATCAAGGCCGGCAAGATCCAGCGAGCCGGCTGACCTTCCTCGCCTCCGGCCGCCTTCGGGCGGCATTTTTAGTGCCCGGTTCAGTGACTGGGAGGCCGCGTCCGCCACGCCGCGTCGGCGACCGCTGCTCCCCCACCGAGCCTGCGGGCCCGCTCGATCGCCCCGGTGACGAACGCCTTCGCGTCCCGGACCGCGGCGCCCAGGTCCCTGCCGGCGGCCAATCCCGCAGCGATCGCGGCCGAGAGCACGCATCCGGTGCCGTGCACGGGACCCGCGTCCACCCGGTGCGCGCTCAGACGCGTGACCGTCTCTCCGTCGAACAGAATGTCGGTCGCCTCGCCGGCCAGATGCCCGCCGGTCACCAGCGCCGCCTGCGCTCCCATCTCGCATAGAACTCGCGCGGCCTTCTCTTGGTCGGCGACCGACGCGACCGGCAGGCCGGTGAGCGAAGCCGCCTCGGGCGCGTTGGGCGTGACGATCGCGGCGAGCGGGATCAGGCGTTCGCGCACGATCGACAGCGCAGGCGGATCGAGTAGCGGCGTGCCATCGCTCGCCTCGATGACCGGGTCCAAAACGAGCGGTCCGAGCCGAGACCGCTCGACTGCATCGCAGACGGCGCGCACGCAGGCCGCGTCGGGCAGCATTCCGGTCTTGGCGGCGGCCGGCCTCATGTCGCCGGCGACCGCCTCGATCTGCGCGGCGACGATCTCCCACGGAACCGGATGGATCCCTCGAACGCCGTGCGTGTCCTGAACGGTGACGGCGGTGACGGCGCTCGCGCCCCAGACGCCGAATGCTTCGAAGACCTTGAGATCCTGCTGGATCCCGGCGCCGCCGCCCGAATCGGATCCGGCGATGGTCAGCACGACCGGCGTCACCGGAAGTGCTCCCATCCGAGCTCGCTCAGCGGGATCGAGCCGCGCGCGTGCAAGAAGACCCGATCGGTGCCGCCGAACGCGCCGGCTACCGTCAGCGGCAGCGGCGCGATCGCCGCGCGAACGGCCGCGACCCGGTCGGGCGGGACGGCCATGGCGAGCTCGTAGTCGTCCCCGCCGGAGGCGGCGAACACGGCAGGCTCGGCACCCAGAAGCGTGGCGGCGTCCGCAACGCCCGCGGCGACGGGAATCGACGATGCGTCCACGACCAGTCCCAGTCCGGACTCTTCGGCGATGTGGGCGGCGTCGCGCGCGAAGCCGTCGGAGACGTCGATCATCGCGGTCGCTCCTGCGACGGCCGCGGCCGGGCCGGCGGCAATGCGCGCGGCCGGGCGTCGATGCGCGGCGGCCAGCGACGGGAACGCCTCAAGCAGCCGGCCGGGATCGTGATCGGCGCGGAGCAGGCGCAGGCCCGCGGCGGCGGCGCCCAGCGAGCCGGTGACGCACAACACGTCGCCTTCGCGCGCGCCGGAGCGTCGAACGACGCCTGCCGGCCCGGGCCCGCCGGCGGCGGCAACCGACACGACGATTACGGGCGCGCGGGTCACGTCGCCGCCGACGATGGCCGCACCGCAGTCCGCGGCGGCCTCCAGCAGGCCGTCGTAGAGCGCATCGACCGTGGCGACCGGAACGGAGGCGGGCAGACCGACGGACACGAGCAGGTAGTGCGTGTACCCGCCCATCGCCGCCATATCGGATGCGTTGACCGCGACCGCCTTGTAGCCCGCGTCCGACGGCGACGACACGGCAAGGTCGAAATGGATCCCCTCGACCAGCATGTCGGCTGCGAGCAGCGTGGACGCTCCGGTGTCGACGGCCGCGGCATCGTCGCCCGGGCCGATCTCCACGCCGGTTTCCGCTCCGGGCGCGACCGAAGACGCCAGCCGACGGCGTAGCCGGTCGATCAGCCCGAATTCCCCCAGGTCCGACACCCGTGGCGAGTCCACAAGCGAAGCATACGTGCCGCGCTCGAAGGTCGGGCTTGCTCCCGGGGGCGTCAAGCGCAACAATGCGCGTCGGCCGGAAATCCGCGGGCACGGGAGGCAATGGATGGGCGTCCTGAACACGATCGAACTGGAAGGCGTCTCCGACGAGTCGTGGGGCGCGGCCGCGCGCGAAGCGCTTCGCGAAGCCGCGAAGACCATCCGCCACATCGTGAAGATGGACGTGCTCGAAACCAGTTGCTCGGTGCGAGCGGATTCGATCCTGGAATACCGCACGTCCGTGCGTTTGTATTTCGAAATCGAACCCAGCCGGTGAGCCGAGTTTTACCGCGCGGGGCCTCCGGAGTATCATCCTTGTGAAAGCTTTCACGAACTCTCCGGGAGGCGCATTCTCGTGACCCAGAAGCTGGAAGGCCCTGCATCCATGCTCGAGGCCCGCTCGTTCCTGCTCAATCCGTCGCAGGACGAGCTGATGGCCCTTGCGGGCAAGATGCCCAACGCGAAACCGACGAAGTACGGCAACGTCAACGTGACGACGCGCGTGGATTCTCGCTCCGCGAAGTCCACGTTCATCGCGACGGATGACGCGGCCGCGCACGAAGGCCACCAGACGATTACGCGCGACGAGTTCGCGCGCATCGCCGGTCTGCAGGACGACTACATCCGCGACCAGGACATGGTCGTAATCGACGGGTTCATCGGCAACGATCCCGACTACAAGGTTCCCGCCCGGCTGATCATCGAGCAGGCGAACGCCAACATCGCCGGCATGCAGGACCTTCTGTATTTCAAGGAAGGCATCTCCGCCGATTATCAACCCACCGTCACGGTCATCTACACGCCCAACCTTCCGGCCGCGGGATACCCCGCCGACCGCCTCATCGCCGTCGATCTGGAAAACGGCGTGACGCGCGTGCTGAACTCGGACTACTTCGGCGAATCGAAGAAGGGCGGCCTGCGGATGTGGAACCGCATCGTCGTGGACCGCGGCGGTCTGCCGATGCACGCCGGATGCAAGACGGTTCCGACCCCGGGCGGCGAGAAGACCTTCTTGATCGTGGGCCTGTCGGGCACGGGCAAGACGACGACGACGTTCACGCGTCAGAACGACTCCAAGCCGGTGCAGGACGACTTCATCGCGCTGATGCCGGGCGGCAAGGTCTACGGAACCGAGAACGGCTGCTTCGCCAAGACCTTTGCGCTGTCGAAGGAGTACGAGCCGACGATCTACGGCGCGGTGATCTCGCCGGGCTCGTATCTGGAGAACGTGTATCAGACCGACGACGGCGACCTGGACTTCTTCAACGAGTCGTTCACACAGAATGGCCGCGCCGTGTTCGGGATGGAGGCGCTGGGCTGGTTCAAGGACGCGCGCGAAGCCGGCTTGGTTGATTACCTGCTTATTTTGAACCGCAACAACAACATCATCCCCGCCGTCGCACGCCTGTCACCCGAGCAGGCCGCCGCATACTTCATGCTGGGCGAGACGATGGGCACGTCGGCCGGCGGCAAGGACGAGGCCGGCAAGGCGCTGCGCGTTCCCGGCACGAACCCGTTCTTCCCGCTGCCGCACGGCATGCAGGGCACCCGCCTGCTGGAGCTGCTCAAGACCCACCCGATCCAGGTGTTCTTGATGAACACCGGCTGGGTCGGCGGCGGCGACGGCGACGACGGCTCCAAGAAGGTCAAAATCCCGGTGTCGAGCGCGTGCGTGAAGGCGATCGCGGAAGGCTCGGCCGAATGGCAACGCGATCCGGACTTCGGCTACGAAGTCGCCACGATGCTGCCGGGCATCGACGACGACGAGTTCTTGCGACCGAAGTTGCTCTACGAACGCCAAGGCCGGCCGGGCGAGTACGCGGAGCACGTGGAACGACTCAAGCGCGAACGCGCCGCGTTCCTCGGCACGTTCTCGACGCTCGGCGCCGAGATCATCGACACCGTGAAGTAGCCCTTCTAGTCGCCGGTTGCGCCGTCGAGCGACTCGCGCATCAGGTCGGCGTGGCCGGCGTGCCGCGCGGTCTCTTCGATCATGTGCACCAAGATCCAGCGCATGCTAATGGTCTTGCCGAGCCGGCGGCTGGGCCGCACCGAGTGCTGGTCGAGCGAGGCGCCGGCGATGACACGGTTCGCGGAATCGATCTCGGCGCGGTAGGCCGCCACGATCTGCTCGACGGTCTCGCCGGGCTCGATGCGAAAGTCGGCGTCGGGGTCGTCGTCGCTGGAGGCCAGCGGCAGGTCCGCGCCGGTGAAGCAGATGCCAAACCACCAGCGCTCGACATCGATGAGATGCTTGATCACCCCGAGGATGCTCAACCCGCTGGCGGTCATCGGCTTGCTCGCGTCGTGATCCGACAAGCCGGCAACCTTTCGGATCACTACGGTCCGCTGATAGTCCAGAAACTGGCGAAGCGTGGGGGCCTCGTCAACATCGACGGCCGGGTATTCGGGCAAGTCGGGGGGCTCGATCACGATCGCGATCCTATGCACGCGCGGCCAGCTCGGCAATGACGCTTGCGTCCGAGACCTGATCGAATCGTTCGAACCATTGCCCCACGGCGACGAACTCTTCCGGCACGAGCGGGCACACGACGTCGTCGGCGACTCGCCGGAGCCGCGCGCAGGCGGCGTCGGAGGCGACGGGAGCGGCCATGATCACGCGCGACGCGCCGCGCGCACGCAGCTCCAGCACGGCTGCCTCCGCGGTAGCGCCGGTGGCCATGCCGTCATCGACGACGATGCAGTCGCGGCCGGCGGGATCCACCGGTTGGGCGTCGCCGCGATACGCGAGGAGGCGGCGACGGATCTCGTCGCGCTGCCGTGCGATCTCATCGTCGATGTACCGGGGCGAGACCCGGAGCATGCGCACGATCCGATCGTCGATCACCGCCGGGCCGTCCGACGCGACCGCGCCGATGGCCAGTTCGGCATTCCACGGCGCGCCGATCTTGTGAGGAACGACGACATCCAGATCCCCGCCGAGGCGGTCCGCGACGATCCGTGCGAGCACGACGCCCCCGCGGGGAATCCCCAGAACGAGGGGCCGTCCGCCGGGCGCGACGCCGCGCGCCGCGAGCGCCTCGGCGAGGCGTTCGGCGGCGTCGATCCGATCCCGATACACAGCGCGCGACGATTCTAGTGCGCCGCTCGTTTGCAGGCGGATCGCGGCCGGTTGCCGCATCGAGCGTCCCGTGTAGAATGCCCGGCATTATGCCAGCGAAACCGAAGGCCGCAGCGAGGGGAGGGTCCGTGGTTCACGCCTACATCCTCATCCAAACCGAGGTGGGGAAGGCGGCACAGGTCGCGAAGGAAGTCTCGAAGATCAAGGGCGTAACTTCTGCGGAAGACGTGACGGGTCCCTACGACGTCATCGTTCGAGCCGAGGCCCGCAACGTGGACGATCTCGGGAAGCTCGTCGTCGCTCGCATTCAGTCCGTCGACGGCATCACTCGCACACTCACCTGTCCGGTCGTGCACCTGTAGGTCCCTCGCTCCGCACAGCACTTCGAAGAGGACGCGTCGATCCGGCGCGTCTTCTTCGCTTTGTCGCGGCGGGCGCGGTCAGCGATGTTCCAGGGCGAGCTCGATCAGGCGATCGACGAGCTTTGCGTACGGGATCCCGGACGCGTCCCACAGCTTCGGATACATCGAGATCGGCGTGAAACCCGGGATGGTGTTGATCTCGTTGAGGAACACCGCGCCCGTGGCCTCTTCATAGAAGAAATCGACGCGCGCCATGCCCCGGCATTCGATCGCCTGGAACGCTTCAAGGGCGAAGCGGCGAACGCGTTCGGCGACGGGCTCGGCGACATCGGCCGGCACGATCGTGCGGCTCTGCTCTTCCAAATACTTGGCGCGGTAGTCGTAGAATTCGTTGGCGCTGACGATCTCTCCGACGACGCTCGCCTCCGGGTCGTCGTTGCCGAGAACGGCGCATTCGAGTTCGCGGCCGACGATCGCCTTTTCGACGATCGCCTTTTCGTCATACTCGAAGGCGTGCGCGAGACCGGCGCGAACCTCGCCGGCGTCCCGGCACCTGGACACACCCACGCTCGAACCGAGACGAGCGGGCTTGGTGAAGCAGGGCAGACCGATCTGATCGACCGCGGTGTCGGTACAGCCTTGCTCGTTGCGCCGGGCGTCGGCGGCATGCACGTGAATCCACGGCGCGAGCGGCAAGCCGCGCGCCGCGAACAGCCGCTTCTGCATCTCTTTGTCCATGCCGAGCGCGCTGGCGAGCACGCCGGCGCCGACGTAGGGGACACCGGCCATCTCGAGCATTCCCTGCAAGGTCCCGTCTTCGCCGAATGGGCCGTGCACCAGAGGGAAGACGACGTCGACAGCGCCGAGCCCGTCAACGGAGCCGTCTGCGGAATCGGACACGAGCCCCGCGGAGGGTCGCAACGCGACTGTCGTGCCGGCTTCCTCGACAAACGGGAGCGAGCCCGCCGGAGCGGTGAGTTGCGCCGGCTTGCGTTCGGGGAGCAGCCACCGGCCCTCCTTGGTGATCGCGACCGGGACGACGTCGTACTTCGCCGGATCGATGGCCTCCATGACGCACCGCGCGGAGACCACGGAAACCTCGTGCTCGGCGGAGCGTCCTCCGTAGACGATCGCGACGCGGATCTTTTCGGTCATGATCGCGTCAGACTACCGGCGGCCCGCGCCGGGCGCGACACGGCGCTAGCCGAGTGCCCGATCGAAGTCGGCGATGAGGTCTTCGGGGTCCTCGATGCCGACACTGACGCGAATCAACCCGTCGGTGATCCCGGCGGCGCGGCGCTGCGACACACTTAACTGCGTGTGCGTGACCGAGGCCGGATGCACGACCAGCGTCTTGGTGCCGCCGAGCGATGCAGCCGGCGAGGCAACGCGCACGCGCTCCAGGAAGGTCCGGCCGGCCGCGCGCCCGCCGGAAACTTCGAAGGCGAGCATCCCGCCGAAGCCGCGGGGCATCAATTGTTTGGCGAGGGCATGCTGCGGGTGCGCGGGCAGCCCCGGGTAGTGAACCGCCTTGATGCCGCTCCGCGAGGCGAGAAAGTGCGCGAGCGCGAGGGCATTGGCGCAGATCCGCTCCATGCGCAGCGATAGCGTCTGGATGCCGCGCAGCGTCAGCCACGCTTCGAGTGGCGCGAGCGTGGCCCCGTAGTCGATCGCGTCGGTACGGATCGCGCGGATCGCCTTGCCCGCCCCCGCAACGACGCCGGCCGTCACGTCGCTGTGCCCGCCGAGGTATTTCGTGGCCGAGTGGATCACCAGGTCGGCGCCGTGGTCGAGCGCGAGGAGCAGATACGACGGCGTGAACGTCGCATCGACGAGCGTGGCGGCGCCGTGCGCCCGGGCGAGGCTCGAAAGCGCATCGATGTCCGCGACGATCATCGTCGGGTTCGCGATCGTTTCGAAGAACACGACGGTAGTGTTGTCGCGAAATGCGGCCGCTACTTCGGCGTGGTCCGCAATCTCGACGAAGGTGGCGTCGATTCCCGCACGCGGCAGGATCCTTCCGAGAAGCCCGAACGAGCCTCCGTAGAGATGCTTTGAGGCGACGACATGGTCGCCGCTTCGCGCGCGGGAAACCAGCGCCGCGTGGATCGCGGCCATGCCGCTGGCAAAGCAGGCCGCCGCCTCGGCGCCTTCCAGCGAGGCGACGGCGCGCGCCAACGCGTCGGTGGTGGGGTTCGCCCATCGCGAATACAGATAGCCGCCCGTCAGCTTCGATTGCGCGACCGCCGCGAAGTCGTCGATGTCGTCGAACGCGAACGTGGCGGCCTGATAGATCGGCGCGGACAACGGGCGTTGCCGCATTGGGTCGACGCCTTCGGCGGCGTGCACCGCGCGCGTGGTGAATCCCATCGGCGGGTTCGTCGTCCTTCGCTTCGCCACGAGAGCCTCCGTCCTACCAGGAGTGGATGTCGTTCAGAGCCTTGTTGAGCACGTGCCAGGGAAGATTTCCGCCCGACAAGATCGTGCCGACGACGCGGCCGGCGATCCGCTCGCGTTGCTGCACGACCGCGGCAACGCCGGCCGCGCCGGCTCCCTCGGCCAGGTTGTGGGTCTTTTCGAGCAACAGCAAGATTCCGCGCCGCATCTCTTCTTCGGTGACGGTGACGATCTCGTCGACGTAGTCCTGCACCATCCCGAACGGGAGCTCGGGAGGCTCCCGCACCGCGACGCCTTCGGCGAACGTGGACGCCGGCGGGATTTGGATCCGGCGGCCTTCCTTGACCGACACGGCGAACGCGGCCAGACGTTCGGCCTGCACGCCGATCACTCGCACTTCAGGCTTGAGCGTCTTGGCGACGAGCGCCGCGCCGGCGATGAGCGTACCGCCGCCGATCGGGAAGACGATCGTGTCGATCTCGGGCTCGTCTTCGAACATCTCCAGCGCGGCCGTCGCGTGTCCGGCGATGATCAGCGGGTCGTTGTGCGGGTGCAAGAAGGTCGCGCCGCGCTCCTCGGCGATGGCAACCGCATTCTTGGATGCGTCTTCGAAGTCGCTGCCGAAGGCGACCACCTCCGCGCCGAGGTTGCGCATCGCTTCGACCTTGTCGGGATTGGCCTTCTCGGGAACGCAGACGGTCGCGGCCGCCTCGATGATCTTGGCGGCGTAGCACACGCCGAGCCCGTGGTTGCCCATCGATGACGTGATGAAACCGCGGATGCGCTCGGCTGGTGCAGTCGCCATCATCCGGTTCAGCGCCCCACGGATCTTGAACGAATTCACCGGCTGATGGTTCTCGTACTTGATGAACAGCCTGCAGCCGGCGATCCTACCCAGCGAAACCGACTCGTGAAAGGCCGTCTTGGACAGGTACGGACGGATGGTACGGGCCGCCGTGAGGATGTCGGCGAACGACGGTCGCCTGAGCGAAGCCGGCTGCGCGCTCACGCGCCGATCCCGTGGAATTCCGGCTCCGGGGCACGTTCGATGAGATCGTCGACCATCGCGCGTGGGTCGGCGTCGTCGAACAGCACGCGCGAGACGCGCGACACGATCGGCATGTCCACGCCGGCGCGCTCCGCCAGACCCATCACGGCGCGACACGACTTGACGCCCTCGGCCACCATGTTCATCTCCGCGATGATCTCGTCCAGCTTCCGGCCGAGGCCGAGTTGCTCGCCGACGTGACGGTTGCGGCTTTGACGGCTCATGCAGGTCGCGACCAGATCGCCGATTCCCGCCAAGCCCATGAACGTCATCGGCTGCGCGCCCAGGCGCACGCCGAGCCGCGTGATCTCGAACAACCCTCGCGTGACGAGCGCGCTCTTGGAGTTGTCGCCGTAGCCCATGCCGTCGGCGATGCCGGCTGCGATCGCGATCACGTTCTTAGTCGTTCCCCCGATCTCCACGCCGCACACGTCGTCGTTGGTGTAGACGCGGAAGGTGCGGCAGTGGAAGAGACGCTGCAGGCGGTCGGCGCGAGCGGCGTCGCCGCAGGCG
>DASWHR010000101.1:0-4701 GCA_036398095.1 Actinomycetota bacterium | reverse complement strand
GCAGGCCCAAGTCGACGAGTGGGGAATTCAATGCGGGCCCGAGGTCGGTGGATGCACCGCCGCCGGGCTCGCCAATGGAGGAGCCGGCAAGACGTGCCGGACGCTCGTGCTCACGGCCGGTGCGGGCGTACTCCTGCATTGCTTCGCGCAACCCGAAGCGCCGTAGCTCAGACGACGTAACGTTCAAGCACCCACTCACAGGTGCCCCCGGCAGGAATCGAACCTGCATCTCCCGCTTAGGAGGCGGGTGCGCTGTCCATTGGGCTACGGGGGCCGCAGACCGTCATCAATGTAGCGCGGACGGGCGCTTGTATTGCGGAAAGGCCGAAAAGGGCGTCCGTTCAAGGATTTTTGCGATCCCGCCGACAGAGCAGATCATGGGGATGAGGCGCTCCTTCGTTGCCGCGGGTCTGGCCGCGGCGCTGCTGATCCCGGTCGCACCGGCCGCGGCCGCGGCGATCGTGTTCGGTGACGTTCCTGCGGGCTCGTTCGCGGCGAGGCAAATCCGCACCGTCGCGGCCGATAACGATTGGATGCGCGCGTTCGGCACGAGCGCCTTCAAACCGGACGCTTTGGAAACGCGCGCTCGCTTTGCGGTCGCGCTGGTGCGGGCCTTCGACCGGTTCGGCACGCTGATCGGTCCGGTGACCCTGAAGGACGTGACGGACTCGCGTTGGGACGCGACCGCGATCAGGCTCGTCGTCGAACGCGGATGGATGCCGGCGCCCGGCGGGACGTTCAACCCGAATGCCGCGCTGACCAAGGTGCAGATGGACATGGCGCTGATCCGTGCGCTCGGGCTGGGCGACACGGCCGCGTCGCTCGCGCAGATCAAGACCGCGGACGGATACCGCTTCAAAGTCCCCTACGGGTTCGGCGAGATGGTGATGGCCTCGGAGATGCGCTTTCACGCGAACCATTCGCAGGAATGGCGCGAGCTGCTTCCCTGGAGCGCGCCGCGTCGCAGCGACATCGCCCATGCACTCGCAGCCGCGGCCGGCGCGCGCGACTCGTGGCAGATCCGCTCGATGAAGCGATACGAAGGGATCACGCTGCCGGCGATGGACGGGAACCGGCGCGCCGTCACCGAATGGGCGCTCGCGTGGGTCGGCACTCCCTACATCTACGCCGGCGAATGGGCCAGCGGCCGCACTCCCTCGGGCTTTCCGTTCGGGGCGCAACCGCAAGGCGGCACCGACTGCTCGGGGTTCGTGTGGTGGGTGCTGCGATCGAAGGCGAAGGGCTTCGCGCCGCCGCGCGCCTACAACGGCTGGTATTTGCCCGACCGCTCCAGCGCGCAGATGGGCGGCAACGCGCCGCGACGATTGTTCTCGACGCAGCTCACGCCGATGGACATCATCCTGTTCGACTCGGATAGGTCCGGCGGCGATTGGCGCACGATCGATCACGCCGGGCTGGCGCTCGGCAACGGATGGATGATCCATTCGTCGGGCGGACGCGGCGGCGTAACGATCTCGTGGATGGGCGACGGCTTCTGGCGTCAGGCGTTCTACTTCGGCCGTCGCGTGATTCCCGGCAACGACCCGCCGCCCCCGCCCCCCCCGACGCCGACTCCGGATCCGACGCCAACCCCGGACCCGACGCCAACCCCGGACCCGACGGCAACGCCGGAGCCGGCGCCCACCGCGAGCCCGTCCGCCGCTTAGCCGGCCCCGGTCACGAGGAGGGTGGATCGGTGAGGTGCTTTTCGAGTTCTTCGAAGCGGAGGCCTTCGACGAGCGGGGTGCTGCGCGCATCCGGGGGGAACGGCGTGAAGCGGGCCGTCCGGCGATAGCCGCGGCGCTCGTAGAACGCGATCAGCTCGTCGCGGATCGAGATAACCGTCATGGTCATGCGCTTTGCGCCCCACTCCCGGCGGACCAGATCTTCGGCGGCCTGCATGAATCGTGTCCCGAGGCCGCCGCCCTGCAAGTCGGGCCGGACGACGAACATACCGAGATACGCCGAGTCGCCGTCGCGTCGAAGATGCACGCAGCCGACGATCTCGGTATCGCGCACGCACAGCAGCACGACCGACCCGTCGCCTTCGATCAGCCGGCGCATCTCGTCTTCGTCGGTGCGGATCCCTTCGAGAAAGTCGGCTTCGGTCGTCCAGCCCGCGCGGCTGGACTCGCCGCGGTACGCCGAGTTGATCAGCGCGGCAAGCGTCGCGGCTTCGGCGGCCACGGCTGGACGGAACGAAACGGACGTCACGGAGGTTCTGCGCTCAGCGGGTGCGGACGACGACATCGAAGGCGATCAGGTCCGGCACGGGTGCCGCCTCGCCCAGAACGCGGAGGGGGATCGTCGCGATATGCGATCCCGACACGGTTCCGCCGGACTCGCTCAACTGGATCACCGAAAGCGCCGGCGATCCGATCGTCTTGTTGACCACGAACACGCGGTTGGTCGCCGGATCGTAGGCGACGCCTTCCGGCGCGCCGCCGTCGACGCCGGCGAAGATTCGCGCGGCTTCTGCGGGGCAGACGGCCATGCCGGCAGCGATGCACGCCCCGATCGCGGTGCGATCGATCACGCTGACCGTGTCGTCTTCGCCGTTGGAGGTGATCATCCAGCGCGCGCCGCTCGTCGAGTCGGCGAGCGTCGCGTCGATCGGTCCCGCGCCGGAGAGCGGAACCGTCGTTTGCGCCGTGGCGGCGACCGGGCCGAGCCCGCGCGCGAACACGCTCACCGAATCTCCGCCGATGTTCGTCACGTAGGTGCGAGATGCGCCGGCGTCGTAGAGGACCGCATCCGGTCCGGCGCCGGTCGTGGCCACGCCGGTCGGTGTCATCCCGTAGCCGGGCAGCGGCCCGCCGCTCGCGGCGACGGTGAACTGCACCAGCGTGTCGTCGCAGGTGTTGCTGACCAGGACGTCGCCGCGTTCGCCGTCGAAGGCGACCGCGTAGGGAATCGTTCCCTGCGTCGAGACGGTCGCGAATCGCGTCGCGACCCCGGCGGTGGCAAGCAGGCTCGCGTCGAAGGCCGAGACCGTTCCCTGCGGGAGCCCGCAGCCGCCGAGCGCCTGCACGGTGTCGGTCAGAAAGATCATCGGGGTGCCGCCGGCGCCGAACGTGCCGGCCGCGATGCCGACGCTTCCCGGTCCGCCCGACGGGAACGGCGACAGCGGCAGCTCGGTCACGAGCGGCCCATCCAGATCGTAGACGCCGAGCGAACCTTGAATTCCGTGGTTGGCCGACAGCAGCAGCGTTCGCGACCCGAACCGCTCGACCCACAACCGAACCGGTGAGGTGCCTTTCACCGGAAGCGGCGGCTGCGTTTCGGTCAGCGCGGACGCGTCGATGACGTGCAGCGTCCCGTTGAGCGTGCTCGACACCAGCACCTGCGAACCGGCGGGGGCGGCCGTCCCCGAGCCGGGCGCCAAAGCAGAGCCGATCAAGGCGGCGACGAGCGCGACGATGCGAAACGGCATCCCGCTCTTTTCGCCGCGCCGGGCGCGGCCTCCTGCCCGTCCGGCGGAGACGGATGTTCCGAAACTACCCAGACGGACCTGAGCATCCTCACCCCGATTTTTGAGTCCGAAGCCATCTGTCGCGGCCCCCCGGGGGCGACGACGATGTGCCCATGAGCGCATCCATGGTCCAACCCACCGAACTCTCGGCCGCGAAGCTTGCCGCAGCGACCCCGGATTCTCGCGACCGCGTCGTCGACTTCCTCCGACTCGCTTCGATCGTCGTCGTCGTGGCCGGCCACTGGCTCATGGCCGTGGTCACCTGGCAAGACGGCACTTTCAGCGGCGTCAACGCGCTCGAAACGCTGCCCCATGCGTGGCTGCTCACGTGGGTGTTGCAAGTGATGCCGGTCTTCTTCTTCGTCGGCGGCTTCGCCAACGCGGTCGCTTGGGACGCGCGGCGCAGGCGCGGCGAAGGCTACGGCTCGTATCTTTCGTCGCGGCTCGAGCGTCTGATGCGCCCGGCGGCGGCGTTCGCGGCCGCGTGGCTGGCCGGCGCCGCGGTCCTTTCCGTCGCGGGTCTGGGCGGCGCCGTCGAGCAGGGCGTGCGGATCGTCGCCAAGCCGCTGTGGTTCCTCGCCGTCTACGTGATCGTCGTATCGGCCGCGCCGGTCATGCTGCGTGCGCACCGCAGGTATCGCCTGATCGTGCCGGTCGCGCTCGCGTCGGCGGCCGTCGTCGTGGATATCGCGCGCATCGCCTTCGACGTTCCGGCGATCGGTTGGCTCAACTTTGCGTTCGTGTGGCTGCTGCCGCATCAGCTCGGCTTCTTCTACGCCGACGGGTCGCTCGTCCGCGCCGGCCGCCGCGTGCACGCCCTGCTCGCGGCCGGAGGACTGGCTGCGGTTGCGATGCTGGTCGGATCCGGCGTCTACTCGCGAAGCATGGTCGGCGTCGCCGACGGCCGCGTGTCGAACAACTCACCGCCGAGCATCACGTTGGTCGCGCTTGCCGTCTGGATGATCGGCGCGGTCATGCTGTCCCGGCCGCATCTGGCCGCATGGCTTCGGCGCCCACGCGTGTGGACCGCCGTCGTCGCGGCCGCCGGCACGGTTATGACCGCCTTTCTGTGGCATCTCACCGCGCTCCTGATCGTCGTGCCCATCGCCCTTCCGCTCGGATTTCCGCAACCGGGCGCCGGCACAGCCGCCTGGTGGCTGACCCGGCCGATCTGGTTCGGCCTGCTCATCGTCGCCGCCGCGGGGCCGGTCGCGCTCTTCGCTCGCTTC
>DASWHR010000100.1:0-3239 GCA_036398095.1 Actinomycetota bacterium | reverse complement strand
TCCTGCCGGCCTACGATCCGCTGCTCGACTCGACGATCCGCCACATCCTGTGCCGCCACGAGCAGGGCGCGGCGCACGCGGCGAGCGGGTTCGCGCAAGCGACCGGTGAAGTCGGCTTGTGCATGGCGACGAGCGGTCCGGGCGCGACGAACCTGGTCACGGGCTTGGCAGACGCGTACATGGATTCGGTGCCGATGGTTGCGATCACCGGACAGGTGCCGCGCTGGGCAATCGGCGGCGACGCATTTCAAGAGTGCGACGCGACCGGCATCACGATGCCGGTGACGAAGCACAACTGGCTGATCCAGGATCCGCAAGAGATTCCGCGCGTGATCAACGAAGCCTTCCACATCGCGCGGACCGGCCGGCCCGGGCCGGTGCTGGTGGACATCCCCAAAGACATTCTTCAGGCCGAAGTCGCCTGGTGGTATCCGGAGTCGGTGGACCTGCCCGGCTACAAGCCGGTCACGAAGGGGAACATGAAGCAGATCCGCGAAGCCGCGAAGCTGATCCTGGCGGCGAGGCGGCCGGTCATCTACGCGGGCGGCGGGATCATCAAAGCCGGCGCGGCCGACGAATTGCGGCGTCTCGCCGATCTGTCGGGGGTTCCGGTCGTCACGACGCTGATGGCGCGCGGCGCGCTTCCCGACGATCATCCGCTGTGTCTGGGCATGCCGGGCATGCACGGCAACTACACCGCCGTCACGGCGATGCAGAAGACGGACCTTTTGATCGCGCTCGGCGCGCGCTTCGATGATCGAGTCACCGGCAAGCTCGACGCGTTCGCACCGCACGCCAAGATCATCCACGCCGACATCGACCCGGCCGAGATCGGCAAGAACCGCGCGGCGGACGTGCCGATCGTCGGCGACGCGCGCAGCGTCATCCACGACCTGTGCGAGGCGCTCGCCGCCGCGATCGAAGACCGTGGTCCCGCGAACTACGAGAAGTGGATCGCGACGGTGAACGAGTGGCGCGCGAAGTTTCCCTACCGGTACACGCAGCAGCCCGACGGTCCGCTGAAGCCCGAGTTCGTGATCGAAAAGATCGGTGAGATCACGCGCGGCGACGGGATCTACGTCGCCGGTGTCGGCCAGCATCAGATGTGGGCGTCGCAATACCTTCGCTTCAAACGGCCCAACACCTGGATAAACTCGGGCGGGCTCGGAACGATGGGCTTTGCGGTCCCGGCTGCGATGGGCGCCAAAGTCGGCCGGCCGGGGGACCAGGTCTGGGCGATCGACGGCGACGGCTGCTTCCAGATGACGTCGCAAGAGATGGCGACGATGACGACCGAGAAGATCCCGGTCAAGATCTGCATCATCAATAACGGAAACCTGGGCATGGTGCGCCAATGGCAGGAACTGTTCTACGAGGAGCGCTATAGCCAGGTGTACCTGGACGCCGACGTCCCCGACTACGTCAAGCTCGCCGAGGCCTACGGTGCGATCGGCCTGCGGTGCTCGACGCCCGACGAAGTCGAGGCCACCATCGCCAAGGCCGCCGAGATCGACGACCGCACGGTTCTGATCGACTTCCGCGTCGACCCGACGGCCAAGTGTTATCCGATGGTGCCGGCCGGCGCGTCCAACGACGACATCATCCTCGGCCCCGAATTCGACGGGCAGGAGCCGCCCAAGCACATGCACGACTCACCGGAGGCGATCTTCTAATGGCGCGTCATACGCTGTCCGTCCTCGTTGAAAACAAGCCCGGCGTGCTCGCACGCGTCTCGGGGCTGTTCGCACGACGGGGCTTCAACATCCATTCCCTCGCGGTCGGCCCGACCGAGCTCGATGGGATCTCGCGGATGACGATCGTCGTGAACGTGGACATGCAGCCACTCGAGCAGGTGGTCAAGCAGCTCAACAAAGTGATTCCCGTCGTCAAGATCGTCGAGCTGGAAAAGGACTCCTCGGTCGAGCGCGAACTGCTGCTGATCAAAGTGAAAGCCGATCCGAGCACGCGCGCGCAGATCGTCGAGATCGCCGACATTTTCCGGTCGAAGATCATCGACGTCGCGCCGAATTCACTCACCATCGAAGCGACCGGCTCGCCCGACAAGCTGGCGGCGCTCACCGACCTGCTTCAAACGCACGGCGTTCGCGAACTCGTGCGCACCGGCCTTGTCGCGCTCGCGCGCGGCGACAAAGGAATGGCCGACCGGCAACTCCGGCTCGAAAAGGGGGCATGAGCTTCATGGCACGGATGTTCTACGACGACGATGCGGACCTTGCGCATCTAACGGGCAAGACCATCTCGATCATCGGCTACGGATCGCAAGGGCACGCGCACGCCCTCAACCTGAGCGAGTCCGGCGTCACCGTCCGGGTCGGCCTGGCCGAGGGCTCGAAGTCGCGGGAAAAGGCGGCGGGCGCCGGCCTCACGGTGCTTCCGGTCAAAGACGCCGCCGCCGAAGGCGACGTTGTGATGATCCTTGTGCCCGACACCTCGCAGCGCGCCGTCTACGACGAGTCGATCGCGCCCGGCTTGACCGACGGCAAAGCGCTCGCGTTCGCGCACGGCTTCAACATTCATTTTGGTCAGATCGCGCCGCCGGGCGGCGTGGACGTGTTCATGGTCGCGCCGAAGGGGCCGGGGCACTTGGTTCGCCGCCAGTACGCCGAGGGCGGCGGCGTGCCGTCGCTGCTGGCCGTCCATCAGGACGCGACGGGCAAGGCGCGCGACATCGGACTCGCCTACGCGAAGGGCATCGGCGCGACGCGGGCCGGCGTGATCGAAACGACCTTCAAGGAAGAGACCGAAACGGATCTGTTCGGCGAGCAGGCGGTGCTGTGCGGCGGCACCAGCGAACTGATCAAAGCCGCGTTCGACACGCTGGTCGAGGCCGGCTATCAGCCGGAGATCGCCTACTTCGAGTGCCTGCACGAGCTGAAGTTGATCGTTGACCTGCTCTACGAAGGCGGATTCGAGTACATGCGCTACTCGATCAGCGACACGGCCGAATACGGCGACTACTCGCGCGGCAAGCGCATCGTCACCGACGCGACGCGCGCCGAGATGCGCACGATCCTCGGTGAGATCACCTCGGGCGAGTTCGCGAAGGAGTGGATCGCCGAGAATGAATCCGGCCGTCCCGGCTTCGAAGCAATGCGCGCCGAACAAGCCGGCCATCTGATCGAGACGGTCGGCAAGGAGCTTCGCTCGATGATGCCCTGGATCGCCCAGAAGCGAACGCAATAGGCGCACGTCTCAAAGGGAAGCGGCCGGGGGCGCTG
>DASWHR010000099.1:0-35937 GCA_036398095.1 Actinomycetota bacterium | reverse complement strand
GGCATCGTGCCCAGCACCGTTGCGGTCGTGGTATCGACGAACGAAACCGTCTCCGAGCCCCAGTTCGCCACCCACAATCGGCGGCTCACCGGGTTGTAGGCGAGCGAGCGCGGACTCTGCCCGACGGTGATGCTTCGAATGTCGGCGAGCGTGACGGGGTCGAGCACGCGGACCACGCCGGCGCCGGACGCGACGAAGATCTCGCCGTCGCCGACCGCGATCCCCGACGGCGAAGGAATAGGTGCGGTCGCCAGGACGCTCCCCGTCGCCGGATCGATCGCGTCGACGACATTCTCCCCGCCGCTCGCGACGTAGAGCGCGCCGGACGCGTCGTCGTAGGCGAGGCCTGCGGGCCGGTCGCGCACCGGCAGCGACAAGACGATCTGGTCCGTCGCCGCATCGAGCACCACGACCCGGTCACCCGGCGGATCGGCGGCGAACACCCGGCCGCCGGCCGTGTCGAGCGCGAGCGCGTCCGGCGTGCCCGGTGCCAGCGACACCGTCGCCGCGACCACGCCGGTCGCGCCGTCGAGCGCGATCAGACCGTTGCCGGATACGTACACACGATGCGTTGCGGCATCGGCGACGATCGCGGACAGGCAGCAGGTCAGCTCGACCGTCCGGGACGTGTAGGTGCGAGTGTCGTAGATCTTCAGGTCACCGTCCTGCTGGGCCACGTACATCGCGTTGATCGACGGATCGACCGCCACCGCGGTGGGCTTCGCCGCGACCAGCCGGCCGATCTCGGACGCGGCGGCGCGCGCCGGCCCCGCCGGAACCACCGTTCCGGCCGCCAGCGTCACGATCGCAAGAGCCGCTCGACCGATGCGCATCCCGCAAGAACTTCGCCGCGCACCGCTCCCGTCCTGGCCGCCGAGTTCTCCTTCTGCCGCTTTGCGGGCCGACCGTATCGGTTTTGACCGCCCAATCGACATCGTCTTCGAGTGAAAGATCAGCCCCCCGTCCGAGTCGGACGGGTGAGCCACACTGTCCAGGGGGGAAAGAATGGCATCGACTCGGATTCACGTCCTTCGCCGGATCGGCTTCGCGACGCTCGCGTTGTCGCTGGCCGCGGCCGCCGGCCTCGCCACCACCGCTCGCGTTCGCCCGGTCTCCCACATCCCTCCGTCGATCGCGGTCGGGACGAGCTCGAAGGTCGGCGTTGCGCTGACCGGCACGACGCACTCGGTCGAAGTTGTTGTCATTGATGCTCACGGAGAAGTCGTGATCGGAGCGGAATACGAAGCCGGACCGAACGACCCGGACAACTTGGTGGAGTCCTGGGACATCTCGTACGGCTCGCCGGACGCGTCCTGCATCGTTCCGGCCGGCGACTTCGGATGCACGCTAGAACTGTATTTCTTCGCTCCGTCCGCCGGAGACTCGATTCGCGTCTACATCGCCTCCGGCGACGCGCTCATCGACACGCAAGAAGGGCCGGTCATGCAGCCCGGATGCACCCCGGAACCGAATGCGACCGAGGCGCTGCGCATCACGGCGGTCGGTGTGTACCGGGAGCCGGCCACACCATCGGATCCGCCGCCGGGCGTCGATCCCGAACCCGAAGACGCCTGCGCGGATCCCGGTCCTTCCCCGTCCGCAAGCGCCACAACGTCCCCCACAACGTCCCCGACCGCAACGCCCACCGAGACGCTCACGGGGACCCCAACGCCGACCGAGACGATTACGGTGACTCCCACTCCGACACCGACGGCCACGCTGACACCCGAACCGGTCGAGCTGACTCCACCGTACGAAGGCCGCTACCGCCGGCAACGCTGTTCGACGTTCCTGCCGGCCGGAGCGCAAGCCCCGTGCTACGCGGAAGGTCAGGCGGATCCGCAATCGGGAGCGGCGAGCGCCGTGGCCGCGATCACTCCGTCCGAGGGAAGCCCGGCGACCCTGGCCGACGCCGACGCTTCGGCCGGCGTGATCCAGTCTCTGCGCACGGGTCCGGCGCGGATCCTGGTCCGGTTCCGGGTTCAACGCGCAGCGATCGAAACGAGTCCCGCGCTGCCCGCCACCAGCGGCCCCGGCGGCTCCCTCGAGCTCTGGGTGCTCGCCGACAGCAACTGCGCCCGCGCAACGTCCGCGCGAGCGATTCCTCTCGACGGAAACGACGAGATCGAAAACCAACTGTTCGAGGTGTGGCTCGACTACGACGGGTGCGACACGCTCAGCTCCATCACCGCGGGCGTCCGCGCGACGGCCTCGACGACGCCGTCTGCCTCGGGTCGCGCCCGCTCCGAGGTAAACGCAACCATCGAGCAGATCTCACTTCGGCAATAGGTCCCTGTGCAATCCCCCCGCGGGGCCGCAGCCGCAACCCGGCTGCGGCCTCGTCTCTATTCGGGCGAGAGCGCGCGGGCGCGGGCGAAGACGGCGTCGAACATCGGCTCGGTCAGCGTGCCGGTGAAGGTGTTCTGCTGGCTCGGGTGGTACGAGCCGAGCAGCGTCCACGGCCCGATCGCCGCTTCGGCCAGGTGACCGAACCGCGGCTTGCGCGCCGGCGCGTGGCCGCCCGCACGCGCGACGCGCACAACCCCGTCCCATCCGAACGATCCCAGTGCCACGACCACGCGCAGATCGCGAAGCAGCCGCATCTCGCGCTCTAGGTAGCCGATGCAGGTGTCGCGTTCCGTCGTCGTGGGCTTGTTCGCCGGCGGCGCGCAGCGAACCACGGCCGCGACGTAGGCGCCGCGCAGCCGAAGGCCGTCGCCGCGCGACACCGATGTCGGCTGATTCGCATAGCCGGCCTTGTGAAGCGCGCGGAACAGCCAGTCGCCGCTGCGGTCTCCGGTGAACACGCGCCCGGTGCGGTTTCCGCCGTGCGCCGCCGGCGCCAATCCCACGATCAGCAGCCGCGCCTTCGGGTCGCCGAACCCGGCGACCGGCCGTGCCCAATACTCGTCGCGGGCATAGCGCGCCGGTTTTTCGCGCGCCGCTTGCTCGCGCCAGGCGACCAGCCGCGGACACGCGACGCACGATTCGATCTCGGCCGTGACGGCGGTCAGGGAATCGCGGGTCACGGGATGACGAACACGTCCGAGTCGGCCGTCGGCGCCAGCGCGACGCGCGACCCGCCGAGGAACAGGTACAGCTTGCCCTCGATCGTGACGGCGCCGACGCCGTGCCGAGCGCGGAACATGCCCGGCAGATCCTTCAGCCAGACGCCCTTCGCCGGATCGTAGCGCTCCGTCGATGCGATCGACGGCTGACCCGAGCCGGCCGCGGGATCTTCTCCCCCGGTCACGATCACCGAGCCGTCGATGAAGCCGCTGCCGTGGCCGCTGCGCGCCGTCGGAACGGGCGGTGCCTGCACCCAGCGGTTTTCTGCGATGTTGAATCGTTCGAACGCGGCGACGTTCCGGTCGGGGCCGCTACCGCCGGCCGGTGTGCGCCCGCCCGAGACGTAGATCCAAGTTCCGTCGCTCGCGGCGGCGACGTGATGACGGGGCGTCGGAATCGCCGCGCGATCAACCCACGTGCCCGCCACGAGTTCCTCGACCGGCGCGACAAGCGACCCCGCGCCTTGCCCGCCCAACACGAACAACCGGCTGCCTTCGACGATCGCGGCGCCGGCGGCTCGGGGACGACGCAGCGGCCGATCTTCGACCCATGCTCCGCCAGACAACCGGAACACGCTGTCCACCGGACGGCTCTGCGCGTCGAACCCGCCGATGACAACGATCGCTCCGCCGAACGCGGCCGCCATCGCGTGGTGCAACGCGACCGGAAGCGGCGGGCCGTCGGCCCATGTGTCGGCGGCGACGTCGTAGATGTCGACGCGGTTGGTGGCGCCGCTCGCGGTCAGTCCACCCACGACGTAGACCTTGCCGTCGAGCAACGCGGCGGCAACTTCTTGGCGGGGCTCGGGCGCTTCGGCCAGCGCCCGCCAGCGAGGCGTCCCCGGCGTGACCAGCGACGCGAACGAACCGGGCGTCTGCGGCGATGTCGGCTCCTGCTCGGAGCCGATGCAGCCGGACAAGCCGAACGCCAGCGCGAACGCGGCGACGACAACACGATACGGAGCGCGCATGGCGCTCAGTCTATTCGCGGGGCGGGGCTATTCGTCGAGGTAGTCGCGAAGCTTCTGGGACCGCGACGGATGGCGCAGCTTGGACAGGGTCTTGGATTCGATCTGGCGGATTCGCTCGCGGGTGACGCCGAACTCGCGGCCGACCTCTTCGAGCGTTCGCTGATGGCCGTCGAACAAGCCGAAGCGCATCTGGATGACTTTCTTCTCTCGGTCCGACAGCGAGCCGAGCACGCCTTCGAGCTGCTCTTGCAGCAGAATGAACGAGGCCGCGTCGGCCGGAACGATCGCCCCCTGGTCTTCGATGAAGTCTCCCAGATGGCTGTCTTCCTCTTCGCCGATCGGCGTCTCCAACGAGACCGGCTCCAAGGCGACCTTCTGGATGTCGAGCACCTTCTCGATCGGCAGCTCCATCGCCCGGGCGATCTCGTCCGGGGTTGCTTCCCGGCCCAGATCCTGCATCATCTGCCGCTGGATGCGGATCAGCTTGTTGATCGTTTCGACCATGTGGACCGGGATGCGAATGGTTCGCGCCTGATCGGCGATCGCGCGGGTGATCGCCTGCCGGATCCACCACGTCGCATACGTCGAGAACTTGAATCCTTTCGAGTAATCGAACTTCTCGACGGCCCGGATCAACCCGAGGTTGCCCTCTTGGATCAGGTCCAGGAACAGCATGCCTCGGCCGATGTAGCGCTTGGCGATCGACACGACCAGGCGCAGGTTCGATTCGATCAGCTTCTTCTTCGCGAGCTGCCCTTCCAGTTCGATGCGTCGAAGAATCTCTTGCGTCACCGACGGCGACGCCACGCCGGCCGGAAGCATCGATGCGACGTCGGCTTTCTTCGCAAGCTCGCGCACCTCGGCGGCATCGGGCCCGCGCTTCTCGCCCGACAAGAACGGCCCGGCCTCCAAGCCGGCTTCAATCCGCATCGCGAGGTAGACCTCTTGTTCGGCCGTCAGCAACGGAACGCGTCCGATCTCGCGCAGATACATCCGGACCGGATCCGACGTCTGCGCCTTCGCGAGCGCGGCTTCGATCTCGCGCGCCTCGGCTTCCAGTTCGGCGACCTCTTCAAGGTCCGCGCCCGACGGCATCTCGACGATCTCGATGCCGTCTTCGGTCAGCGCGGTCTGGACCGCTTCGATCTGCTCGGGCGTCAGGTCTTGCGTGGCGAGAAACTCGTCGAGCTCTTCCTGGGTGATGAAGCCGCCGTGCGCGCGCGCCTTCGCGACGAGTTGAAGCACCTCGTCGGGTCGCGTCTCGCTGGGAAGGCCCACGGTTTTCACGCTCCTGCCGGCTCGTCGATCGTCATTCGCCGTCGAGCCGCCTCCAGCCCGACGAGCTCTTTGAACAGCGCATCGTAGGCCTGCGGATCGGTGACGGGATTCAGCTTCTCCAGTCGACTGCGTACTTCGTTGATTTGCCGCGTGACGGCGAATTCCTCCAAGCGGGTGAAGATCTCGTCGATCAGCCTATCGCCCGGATCGCCGTCCGGCACCCCCTCGACCGGTTCGATCGCCAATCGAGTCATCAGGTCGCGGACTCGATCTTCCGGAGCGTGCGCGGGATCGGTATCGCCTCGCCGGATTTGCACCCATGCGGTTCGGTGCACGGGAACCTGAAAGTCGTCCGGGTCGAGCCGCTCAAGATGCTCGTCGATCAGGTCGGGGAACTGCAACGCCAACTTGATCGCCTCCCGCTCCTTGGAGACCTGCGAGGATGCTTGCTTTATCCCAGCCGGCCCGGGCGCCGAGGCACCCCGGAGCGCTTTGCGGACCTCCAGGAACACGATGTCGTAGTCGAGTCCGCATCGGTCGGCGACCCACCGGGTGTAGTCGCGAAGAACGACCTGATCTGAAACTTGCGCAAGGACCGGCAGGCACGCGCGGAGCCCGCGCGACCGGCCCTCGGGTTCAGAAAGGTCCAACCCTTGGAGCCGTGCGCGGAGCCGGAATTCCACAACGGGGACACTGTCCTGCAGAGTTCGACGGAACTCCTCGCCTCCCCTTGCAGTTACCTGTTCCGCAGGGTCGCTTCCTGCCGGAAGTGTGAGAACTCTTAAGCTCATATCGCGGCCTTGAGCCTCGAGATAGGCTCGTTCGACCGCTCGCTCGGCCGCGCTTTGGCCGGCCGCGTCGCCGTCGAGCGCGATCACCACGTTCTTGGTAAAGCGGGAAAGCGATTGAAAGTGCTCCACGCCGAGGGCAGTGCCGCATGTGGCAACAGCAAGCGGTATGCCCTCCTGATGCAACGCGATCACGTCGGTGTAGCCTTCGACGACGATCGCGACGTCGGCCTTGACGATCTCGGCCTTCCCCCAATTGAGCGCGTACAGAACGGTTCCCTTCTTGTAGATCGGGGACTCCGCGCTGTTGAGATACTTCGGCCCGTCATCGTCGTCGAGCAGCTTGCGCGCACCGAACGCCCGCGGATCGCCGGTCACATCGAAGATCGGAAACATGACGCGCCCGCGGAACCGGTCGATCAATCCGCCACGCTCAGTGCGCAGCGACAGACCCGCAGTGGTGAGCTCGTCGTCCCTAAAGCCGCGAGATTTCAAATGTTTCGTTAGGCCGTCCCAGTTCGATTCCGACCATCCCACCTGAAATTTCTCAAGCGTTTCCGGTTGCAGCTTTCGCGACGCGAGATAGTCGCGTGCCTTCTTCGCGCCGGCCGACGACTTCAGCAGCGCTTGGTAGTAGTCCACGGCCTCGCGATGCGCGTCGATGAGCCGGTTTCGGGTCTTCGAGCGCGCGCGGTCGGCGGCGCTGAGTTGCTCGTAGTGGAGCGTGATGCCGGTCTTGCGCGCCAGATGCTCGACCGCTTCGACGAAGTCGAGCGATTCCAGCTCGCGCACCAGCGTGATCACGTCGCCGCCCTTCTGGCAGCCGAAGCAGTAGAAGACCCCCTTCGCCGGATCGATCGAAAACGATGGCGTCTTCTCGGAATGGAACGGGCAGAGCGCTTTGAAGATGCGGCCGGCCTGACGGACCTTCATATAGTCGGCCGCGACCTCGACGATCGAGACCTTGTCGCGGAGCAGATCCAGGTCCGCGTCGGCGATGCGCCCCTTGCCGGTCCCCCCGCTCATGACGCCCCGATTTCTTCGTGCTTGGTCAGGGCGTAGCGGTCGGTCATGCCGGACACGAAGTCGGCCGCGCGCGTGGCCACGCCGGCGTCTGCGGCGCGGTATTCGTCGGGGATCTCATCGGGATGAGCGACGTAATGGCGGAACAGGTCCTCGACGATCGCTTCGTAGCGCGCGCGGGCCGCGGCCGTTTCGGGGATGACGTAGACGCGCTCGAACAGAAAGTCGCGCAGGGCTTCCATCGCGGCGGCCTCCGGTTCGCGCATCTCGACGACCGGCCGGCCCTGCGACGCCTCGACGACGGAGGTCACCAGCCTGTTGATCCGCTCCGAATGCGTGTCGCCGAGGGTCTCAAGGACCCCGTCGGGAACGTCGGCCGGCGTGATGATCCCGTCGCGAATCGCATCGTCCACGTCATGGTTGAGGTAGGCGATGCGATCGGCGAAACGGACGCAGCGCGCCTCCAGCGTGGACGGCTCGGGCTGGGACCAGGTATGGGCTTTGATGCCGTCGCGAACCTCCCAGGTCAAGTTCAGGCCCCGGCCGTTGTCCTCGAGCAGATCCACGATCCGCAGCGACTGCTCCGAATGCTTGAACGGCCGGCCGAGCAACCGGGACAGGACGCCCTCGCCGATGTGGCCGAACGGCGTGTGGCCGAGGTCGTGACCCAGCGCGATCGCCTCGGCCAAGTCTTCGTTTAGCCGGAGCGCGCGAGCGATCGTGCGCGCGACCTGGGTGACTTCCAGCGTGTGGGTCAGGCGGACGCGGTAGTGATCGCCTTGCGGCGAGAAGAACACTTGCGTCTTGTGCTTGAGCCGCCGGAAGGCCTTCGCATGGACGATCCGGTCGCGATCTCGTTGATAGCAGGTGCGAAGCGGGTCGGGCTCTTCCGCGCGTTCCCGTCCCTTGCTCGCCGATGCGAGCTGGGCGTGCGGCGAAAGAATCTCGCGCTCGATGCGTTCCGTTTCTTCACTGATCGTAGGCAACAGTTCTCCGTACTCAGCGTATCCGCACGCACCGACAGAGTCCGAGGAAGAAGCAAGGATGCTAGGAACCCGGCCACGCCGAGTGCAAGAGCGGGAAACTCGCGAAGGGCTTGACGAAGCGCCCACGCCGTGCCCTCTCGCCAATCCCGCCGTTCCGGCCCCTTGTTGCGCGCGGGCACCAACATTGCCCTTTCGGGCATAGCGGGCGGGTCGGCCCGCGCGGCATGGTAGGGGGCATGCGCTCATTTCTCGTTCTTCTCCTGATGATCGGCGCCGCGTGCGCAAGTCCATCGCAGCGCCCATTGCAACTCCCATCGCAACTCTCAACCGGACCCTCGCTTCCCTCCCTCCTCGCGCCTCCCTCGTTGCCCCCACTTCCCCCGCCGCCGATGCCGGCGATGTTCGTCGCTGCAACCACCGGCGACCGCATCGTGATCGTCAAGTCCGCCACGGGAGCGATCGTGCGTGAGATCGCGAAAGCGACCGGCGTCTCCGCAATCGCCGTGAGCGCCGACCTGGTCTGGATCCAGCGTGGCCTGTCCGAGGACTGCGACGTCATCGAGAGCGTTTCGTTGACGGGTGGACGCATATCCCGGCTCGCGGAGGGTCGTTCCCCGTCCGTCAGCCCCGACGGACGGCGTCTGGCATGGGTGCGCTCGTGGGACTGCGGACACGAGGGCTTCGACATGTACGTCAAGGAACTCCGGAGCGGCGCCGTGCGGCATTGGGGAATGGAGCACGTGGACGCCGGCTTCGCCGGCATCGAATGGACCGAAGACTCGCGCCACGTCTACCGGCTCCTCTGCTCTGGCGTGGGCTGCGATCCCGAGATCGTCGACGCAGACGCCCCCGACTGGCACAACGGGACGTTCATCCACACCGAAGAAGTCGACGGGAAGGAGGACCCCGACGGCCCCTATCCCTCGCTCGAGAAGGTGGTGCGCCGCGGATCGCATTTCGTCGGCACCATCTCGTACGCGGACCTCGGCGAAGCGCCCGGTCCGTTTCCGACGCTGGAGTTCGACCGCTCGGGCCGCATCCTGGGGCAGGTCTTCGAGGACGGCCGTGCGATCGAGCTCTGCGGCTACGACTCGACCGGCACATACTTGTTGGCGGCCGAGGACGGCAAGGGGCTCGTGATCTGGGTCGATGGCCGGGCGGTCAAGCGGTTCACGAACCTTCGCGTCGGGGCGTGGGCCGAATCGATGCGGTAACAAGCGGCCGGAAACCGGCCGGTTCTTACCGCATCGATTCGTCGGGAGCGCTCGCGTTGCGTCTTCGACGTGGTCCCTGGACACGATGGCCGCAGGATGGCCGGAGACTTCGGAGCCGGGACGTTAGGCGCGGACGCGGGCGGGGCGGAGCAGGGTGGCGGCGGCGGCGAACAGGAGCAGGCCGGCGGCGGCGAGCACCAGTTGGTTTCCGTCCAGATTGAACATTCCAAAGTCCCGCTGACGTTCGCCGATCGCGTGCGCGGCCCAGGCCGAGAGCAAGCCCATCATCACCGCACCGGCGCGAAGCACCGAATGCGCAAGCCCGAACGCCCGGCCGCGAAGCGAGTCGCGGACGCGGTCCTGCAGGATCGTGATCCCGCCGAGGAACGTGGCGACGAACGCTCCGCCGAACAGAAACGCCATCCCCACGCCGATCCCGGTCGAGGGGAACAAGGCCATCAGCACCAAGATCAACCCCATAACGCCGACGCCGCCGTGGAACACATGGTGCAGCACGCCGCGGAACTTCTGGAGCGACACCACCCCGGCGACCGCGCCGGCGCAGAAGCTCACGAGCAGAATCGAATACGCGGTCGAGCCTGCGTGCAGCGTGCCGCGGACGTAGGCAAGGCCGAGCGTGATCACCGCGCCGCCGCCGGTCGCGGCGATCGCGGCGCCCAGTCCGACGCGGCGAAGAATCGCGTCTTCGCGGAAGACTTCGCGCAGGGCGCGCAGGCCGTCGAGGAACGAGACCTTCTCGGGCCGCTCGATGGTCCCTCCGGAAACCGCATGGGCGTTGACCCGGCCGACGATCAATGTCGCGATCGCGCAGAGGCCGCCCGCGACGGCAAGCGCCAGCGTGATCGCGTGGCGTCCGGCCAGACCGAACAGCGCGAACATGCCCGAGCCGACCGGCATCATTCCGAACGCCGACGCCATCGAAATCGCGTTGGCGGTCGGCAGGGATTCGCGTGAACACAAGCGCGGCAGCGTCGCGTCGCGCGCGGTTGCATAGGCGATCGCGCCGATCTCGGCGACCAGCGCGAGCGCGATGACGGGTGCGGTGCCGGCGATGAAGGGCAGCACGCCATAGACAACGGCACGACCGCCGTTGCAGGCGACCATGACCCGCTTGCGGTCGAACCGGTCGACGACCGACCCGAGCACGGTTCCAAGGACGGCCGCGGGAAGGATCCGCACGACGAGCACCAGGCCGCCGGCGACGGCCGAATGGGTGCGTTCCCACACCAATGCGACGAGTGCCATCGTGGCGAGCCACTCCCCCAGCCCGGCCAGCATCTGACTCGAGCACAAGAGGCGAAAGTCGGGATTGCGCATCAGAGCGCGAAGGGTGGGAAGGCGGCGTTTCACGGTCGGGGTGGCGCTGGTCACGTCGTGCCTCCTGGCGGGCGGTCTCCCTCATTCATCGGCTCGCCCGATGCATTCGTTGAGCCAGAACGACGGCAGCGTCCCTCGGTTCGACGCATTCGACGATGAGGTCGGGAGAATTCCGTACCCGGCGGAGCAAGCGGACAGGCTCGAACCCGCGGGAAAGCACATCTTCACCGCCGAAAGCGGCGGCCGCAACTGGGACCTTTTCCCTGTGTGCAAAAGGACGCAGAAGGGACCGGATGGGTCGATGGAGAATCATAGGAACGAGCAAGCCGTGAATCGGGGGGAATCGTGCGAAAGCTCTGGATCGGAATCGTCGGCATCGCGTCCGCGATGGCTTCGGCTGTGCTTCCTTCGGGCGCCGGCCAGCATTTTGGCGTGGCCGGAGACTTCATCGCGTTCCCCGTCGCTTCGGCCGCAGTCGCCGGAGCCGCCGGCGCCCACGGTGAAGGCCCCGAGACATCGGTGCAAGGATTCTTCGCGTGGGGCCTCGCGGCTTCGGCGACCGACGACGCCACAAGCCGCACCGTTCGACTCGACTCGTTCACGGGCTGCCTGTCGGTGACGACGCCGCAAGGATCCGACTTCGGATGCGTGCACGACCTGCGGCTCCCGCCGAGCCTGACCGACCCGGCGATGCGCGAGGTCGCCGTTCAAGGATCCGCGCCGTCGGAGCGCTATCCGGGAGCCCTCATCGATTTCAATCTGCACTTCGTCGCGACCGGCGAGCCGGCCCCCGGTGAGCGGCATTCAACGTCGGGCAACCCGGCGCTACGGATCGCATTCCGCGCGGGATTGGAGACGACGGTGATCGCGTCGGGAACGGTCCGCTCGATCGTCGGGGACGCGATCGTCGACGGCATGCTCGGCCGATACGGGCGCGGCGTCGTCATCGACTCGTGCCAGTACGAAACCCAGCCCTGCCCGCCGCCGGGCTCGTAACCTACTTCGACGCCGCGTCGACGATGCCCATCGACGCGTGCGCGGCGGCGAGCCGCGCGACCGGCACCCGGAACGGCGAGCATGACACGTAGTCCAATCCGATCTCGTCGCAGAACTGGATCGAGTCCGGATCGCCGCCGTGTTCGCCGCAAATGCCGACCTTTAGTCCGGGCCGCGCGGCGCGACCCTGTTCGGTCGCCATCCGCACCAGCGCGCCGACCCCCTCGCGGTCGATCGTGGTGAACGGATCCACCTTCAGAATCCCGTGCGTAACATAGACGTCCAGGATGCGCGCCACGTCGTCGCGGCTGAAGCCGAACGTCGTCTGCGTCAGGTCGTTGGTTCCGAAGCTGAAGAACTCGGCGACCTGGGCGATCTCGCCCGCGACCAGCGCGGCGCGGGGCAGCTCGATCATCGTGCCGATGAGATACTTGACTGTGACCCCGCGCGCTTCGATGACCTCGCGAGCGACGCGATCCGCGTCGTCGCGGCTTCGGCGGATCTCCTCGCCGACGCTGACCAGCGGGATCATGATCTCGACGATCGGGTTGCGGCCTTCGGCCTTTAGATCGCACGCGGCTTCCATGATCGCTCGCACCTGCATCGTGTACAGATCCGGCTTCATCATCCCCAGTCGAACCCCGCGCATGCCGAGCATCGGGTTCGCTTCGTGAAGCCGCTCGACGGCGTGCAGCAACGCGCGCTTGTCCGCCGGGACCTTCTTCCTCTTCGCTTCGAGCTTGCCGATCTCGACCGCCAGCTCGACGCGGTCGGGCAGGAACTCGTGCAGTGGCGGATCCAAGAGCCGGATCGTCACCGGCAGACCGTCCATGGCGGCGAGGATGCCCTTGAAGTCTTGCCGCTGCAGCGGCAGCAGCGCGTCGAGCGCGGCGCGCTCTTCGGCGGCTGTGGTCGCAAGAATCAAGTGCTCGACCAGCGGCCGACGGTCGCCGAGGAACATGTGCTCGGTCCGGGCCAGCCCGATGCCTTCCGCGCCGAACTCGCGTGCCTTGATCGCGTCTTCGGGCGTGTCGGCGTTGGCGCGGATCTTCATCCGGCGCACCTTGTCGGCCCATCCCAGCAGCGTCGAGAAATCGCCGGATAACTGCGCCGATTTCAGCGGAACCTGCCCGAGGAAGACCTTGCCGGTGCTGCCGTCGATCGAGATCAGATCGCCTTCCCTCACCACCGTCCCGCCCACCGTGAACTGCCGCGCCGATAGATCGACGTCGAGCGCGTCGGCCCCGCACACACACGGCTTGCCCATGCCGCGCGCTACGACGGCGGCGTGGCTGGTCTTGCCGCCGCGGCTGGTCAGGATCCCTTGCGCGGCGATCATGCCGTTCAGATCGTCGGGGTTGGTCTCACGCCGGACCAGGATGACCTTCTCCGTGGCGGCGCGCTCTTCCGCGCGATCGGCGTCGAAGACGGCGACGCCGACCGCAGCACCCGGCGATGCGTTGAGACCCTTCGCGAGCACGGGCCCTTCGAACCGATCTTCGTCCACCTGCGGATGCAGGAGCATATCGATCTGTTCGGGTGTGACGCGGCGCACCGCCTCGCGTTCGTCGACGAGCCGCTCCTTGCGCATCTGAACCGCCAGGCGGATGGCCGCCGCCGCGGTGCGCTTGCCGATCCGCGTCTGCAGCATCCACAGCTTCCCGCGTTCGATCGTGAACTCGATGTCGCACATATCGCGGTAGTGGCGCTCCAGCTTCTTCATGATCGCCAGAAGCTGCTTGAAGGCTTTCGGATTGATGCGTTCAAGCTCGGCGATGGGCAGCGTGTTGCGGATGCCGGCGACGACGTCTTCGCCTTGCGCGTTCTCCAGATAGTCGCCGTAGGGCTGCCCCGACTCGCCGGTCGCCGGGTCGCGGGTGAACGCGACGCCGGTGCCCGAGTCGGCGCCCAAGTTCCCGAACACCATCGCCTGCACATTCACGGCGGTGCCAAGCTCGTCGGAGATCTTTTCTTGCTTGCGATACAGCTTGGCGCGGTCGCCGTTCCACGAGTCGAACACGGCTTTGATCGCCAGCTCCAACTGCGCGCGCGGGTCGTCGGGGAACTGCTCGCCGGTCTCTTCCTTGACGATGACCTTGAACTCGTCCACCAGCTCGCGCAAGTCCTGCTCGTCCAAGTCGGTGTCCACCGGGACGCCCTTGCGCTTCTTGGCTTCGTCGATGGCGTGCTCGAAGCGATCGCCCTCGGCGCCCATGACAACTTTGCCGAACATTTGGATGAAGCGCCGGTAGGCGTCCCACGCGAACCGCGGATTGCTGCTGACGCGCGCCAAGCCGTTCACGCTGTGGTCGTTCAAGCCGAGGTTCAGCACCGTGTCCATCATTCCCGGCATCGAAAACTTCGCGCCCGAACGGACCGAGACGAGCTGCGGGTCGTCGGGGTCGCCGAGCCTGCGGCCCATCGCCTTTTCGAGCTTGGCGAGATGCTTCGCGACGTCGCCCATCAACCCGGGGGGGAACGCGCCGGTGTGCATGTATTCGCGGCACGCGCCGGTGGTAATGGTGAAGCCGTGTGGGACGGGCAAGCCCATGCCGGTCATCTCGGCAAGGTTCGCGCCCTTGCCGCCCAGCAGATCCTTCATCTCCTTCGATCCTTCGGAGAATGCGTAGACGAACTTCGCCGCCCGCTTCTTCGCGGGCTTCCTTGCGGGCTTCTTCGCGGGCTTCCTCGCGGGCTTCCTCGCCGCGGAGGTCTTCGGCTTGCTCCGGCGTGCACTCGGCATACGGGTCCCTCCAAACGGCGCGGTTGTCTCATCCAACATACCCGCCTTTGGCAAAGCAGGGCTAGACTCGCCGGCGATGGGTCTTCGCTTGGATCGCGTCCCGCTGCACACGCCGCGGCTCACGCTCGTGCCCTTCGACGACAAGCATGCCGCGGCGGCGTGGGAGGCGATCGAGGCGTCCCTGGCGGAACTGCGTCCGTGGCTGGTGTGGACGGGCTCGACGTCCCGGCGCGCCGTCGCCGATTTCATCGGAAGCTGTCCGCATGCATGGCGCGCCGGATCGGCGTTCGCCTTCGGCGTCTTCGACGGCGACGAGCTGATCGGCTCCTGCTCGCTCGCGATCCACAATCAGAATCTGACGCAGGGCGAGGTCGGTTACTGGCTTCGGTCGGATCGGGCCGGCAACGGCTTGATGACCGAGGCGGCGCGGGCGATTCGCGACTTCGCCTTCGACACCGCCGGCCGTCACCGTCTCAACCTGCGCGCCGGGACTGAGAACATTCCCAGCCAGCGCGTCGCGGAGAAGATCGGATTCACGCGCGAAGGAACGATGCGGGCGGGAGGCTCGGGCGCGGCGGCCCACTACGACTGCCATTTCTACGGGATGCTGGCTTCCGACCCGCGCCCCTAGCGGGCGAGTACGCTTCGCGCCGCCATGAGCGCCGTCATCGAGATCGAAGGGCTCCGCAAAGAGTATCGGCGGCTGCGCGCCGCGCCGACGCTCGCGATCGACGGGCTGGACTTGTCGGTGCCGGCCGGGGGCGTCTTCGGCTTCCTCGGACCCAACGGGTCGGGCAAGACCACCACGATCCGCTGCCTGCTCGGGCTGATCAACGCCAGCGGCGGACGAACCCGGATGCTCGGCTCGGACGTGCCCGCGCGATTGGATCGCGTGCTCGGACGCATCGGAGCCATCGTCGAGACGCCGACGCTGTTTCCCACCTTCACCGGCCGTCGCAACCTCGAGCTGCTCGGCCGTATCCAGGGCATCGGCCGCGACCGTGTGCAAGTCGTGCTGGAACGCGTCGACCTGGCGGAGCGCGCCGACGAGATCGTCAAGCACTATTCGCTCGGCATGAAGCAGCGCCTGGGGATCGCATCGGCACTGCTGCGCGATCCGGAGCTGTTGATCCTCGACGAGCCGGCCAACGGCTTGGACCCCGCCGGCATCAAGGAAGTACGCGACCTGATGCGCACCCTCGCCGAAGAAGGACGCACCGTGTTCGTCTCCAGCCACATCCTGTCGGAGGTGCAGCAGACCTGCGACCGCGTCGCGATCCTGGCCCGCGGCCGATGCGTCGCCGCCGGCCCGGTCGGCGAAGTGCTCACGGCCGGACGCCGGCGCGGCGTCCTGGTGCGCGTCCAGGATCCGGCCAAAGCCGCGGACGTCCTCGGCAAGGCCCGCTTCGAGGCGACCGTGCGCGGCGATCTGGTCGCGGTCGCGGTCGATCCCGACGATGCCGCGACGGTGACGAAGACCCTCGCGTCGAAGCGGATCTACCTGAGCGAGATGCGCCCCGACGAAGTCGATCTCGAAACCGTCTTCCTCGAGCTGACCGGCCCGCAGGAGTCGCCCGAATGAGCGCCCGGCTGAGCGGCTTGATCATCTCCGAGATCCGCCGGTCGTTGTCGCGCCGCATCATCCGGCTGTTCGGCGCGCTCGCCGTGTTGGGTATTTTGATCGCCGTCGTCGCCGTGTCGGTCCAGTCGGAGAAGCCGTCCGCCGCCGCGACCGCCGAATTGCGCGCCTATGAGGCCGCGGTGCAGGCGTGCATCGACGGAACAACCGGACTTCCCGAAGAGTTCGGCCGGCCGCTCGAGATACCCCCGAACGAGCGCGAAGATTTCTGTCGCTACTCCGGCTTCATCCAGGGGCCCTCGCGCGAGACGTTCTCGTACGCGAACATGGATGGGGTCGTGCTCGGGACTTCGGTTCCGCTGATCATCTTGTCGTTCCTGCTGGGCGCCTCCCTGATCGGCGCCGAATGGCGAGCGGGAACCATCACGACGATGCTCACCTGGGAATCCAACCGGCTTCGCCTGTTCGTCACCAAGCTGATCGTCGCCGTCGCCGTCTGCGTCGGGTTCGCGCTCGCCGTTCAAGCGCTGCTCTTGCTGGCGATGCTTCCCGTGGCCGCAATCCGCGGCAGCACCGTCGGAGTGGACGGAGCGTTCCTCGGATCGCTGTTCGGCGGCCTCGGACGGGCAACGTTGATGTTCGCGGTCGCATCGGCGATCGGGTTCGCGATCGGCGCGACCGGCCGCAACACGGCGGCCGCGCTCGGCGTCGGATTCGTCTACGTCGCGGTCATCGAAGGATTCTTGACCGGCTTTCTTCCGTGGTTCCGTCCGTGGTCCATGGTCGGCAACGCGATCATCTGGGTGTCGGGCGAAGGCAGCCGGGAGATCATCGGGCGATCCGTCGGCGCGGCGGGATTCCTGCTCGCCGCGTATGCGGCCGGCGTCTCGGCGCTCGCGACCGCGATCTTCCGCGCGCGCGACGTTACCTAGACCGGTTTGAGCTTGTCGGCCAAGTGGCCGGCGACGTCGGCGATGGCGATGCGCTCTTGCGTCATCGAGTCGCGGTCCCGGACGGTGACGGCCTTGTCGTCGATCGAATCGAAGTCCACCGTGATGCAGTAAGGCGTGCCGATCTCGTCCTGCCGGCGGTAGCGGCGGCCGATCGATCCGGCATCGTCGTAGTCGATCGGGAACAGCGGCCGCAGAAGCGAGGCGACCTCTTTCGCGGTCGGCACGAGCTTTTCGTTGCGCGACAGCGGCAGCACCGCCGCCTTCATCGGAGCCAGCTCGTGGTGGAGCTTGAGCACCGTGCGCGTCTCGGACTTGCCCGCCGCGCTGGTGGTCTCCTCTTCAGTGTAGGCGTCGATCAGGAATGCGAGCGTCGCACGATCGGCTCCGGCGGCCGGCTCGATCACATAGGGAACGTAGTGCTCGTTGCGGTCCTGATCGAAGAACGTCAGGTCCTCGCCGGAGAACTCGCTGTGCCGCTTCAGATCGAAGTCGGTGCGGTTCGCGATGCCTTCCAGCTCGCCCCAATCGGTGAACGGGAACCGATACTCGATGTCCACCGTCCGCTTCGAGTAATGCGACAGCTCGTCGGCGGCATGCTCGCGCAGCATCAAATTGTCGTCGCGGATCCCGTATCGCTTGTACCAGGCAAGGCGCTCGTCGATCCAGTACTGATGCCACGTTTCGTCGGTGCCCGGCTCGCAGAAGAACTCCATCTCCATTTGCTCGAACTCGCGCGTGCGGTAGACGAAATTGCCGGGCGTGATCTCGTTTCGGAAGGACTTGCCGACCTGCGCGATCCCGAAGGGAATCTTCTTGCGAGTCGTGGTCTGGACCTGCGCGAAGTTGACGAAGATGCCCTGGGCCGTCTCGGGTCGCAGCCACACGACGGAGGTCGCGTCTTCGACCGGACCCATGTAGGTCTTGAACATCAGGTTGAAGTTGCGTGGATCGGTGAACTTGTCCAGACCACAGTTCGGGCAGTTGCCGGTCAGGTGATCGGCGCGGAACCGTTGATGACAGTTGAGACACTCGACCAACGGGTCGCTGAACGTCTCCACGTGGCCGGAGGCTTCCCACGTCCGCGGATGCATCAAGATCGCCGCGTCCAGACCGACGATGTCGTCGCGCAACTGGACCATCCACCGCCACCACGCGTTCTTGACGTTCCGCTTCAGTTCGACGCCGATCGGGCCGTAATCCCAGGTCGAGCGGAGCCCGCCGTAGATTTCGGAGGACGGAAAGATGAAGCCCCTCCGCTTGCAGAGGTTGACGATCGAGTCCATCGTGGGAGGCATAGTCGCGCAATCATAGCGAAGCGTCGCGCGGCGCGACATACGAGCGGCGCGTGCGGTGCAACCGGTTAGGAAGCTCGCGCCACTGGGCCGCGCTCGCAGATCTGCACCAACGTCGACGCGATGTCGGTCATCGACGTGCCCTTCTCCAAGTAGGCGTCGGCGCCCGCGTCGGTGGCGGCGCCGCTCATCCGGGCGGAATCGAAGCCGGACAAGACCACGATGCGCGTGTTCGGCGACGCCTCGCGGATCGCCGGCACCGCCTCGAGCCCGTCCATGCGCGGCATCGCCAAATCCAGAAGGATCACGTCGGGCTGCCACATCTTCACCGCGTCGACGGCGGCAAGCCCGTCGGCCGCTTCGGCGACGACGTCGAAGACGTCCGAGCGGGAAAGCAGCATTCGAAGCAAGAACCGAAGGTCGTCGGAATCGTCGGCGATCACGACCCGTCGCGGTTCCGGGATGATCGGATCGAGCGCCCCGGGCGCCTCGGGCGGGTCCGTTCGCTCGGGCGCGGCGGGCTCGTGTCGCGGGGACGCCAGATGGGACTCGGCCGGCGTCCGGCGCACCAGCTCGCCCGGCTGCATCGCCGTCCCCTCACCCAGAAGATCGTTCATCATCGAACGAGCCGATTGCAGGGTGCGCGCGACCGCTTCGGCTCCCAGATCGAAACGGCCGGCCTCGATGGCGGTGAGGGCCGCAACCAGCCCTTGCACGACGTTGTCGTTGATCTCGAGCGCCTGCCGGCGCCGCTGGTCCACTTGCAACAAGCTTCGCTTGGCGGCTTCCGCTTCCCGTCGCGGGGTCGCGTCGCGCGCAAAGGCGGCGACGAGCTGGGTGTCGCCGGTCCGGATGACGCCGAGCGCGACGTCCAGATGGACGGCGGAACCGTCCTTGCGCCGGGCCGAGATGTCCAGTTGCGTTCCCATCGGCCGGGGCTTCGGATCTTTCAGAAACGTCGCGCGGTGCGCCGCGTGGCCGCGGCGGACATTCGGGGGAAGCAGTTCGTCCACGTTCATGCCAAGCAACTCGTCCACGTCGTACCCGAACAGGACCGAGGCCTGCCGGTTGGCTTGCACGATGAGCCCGTCCGCCTCGACGACGAGCACGCCATCCGGCGCCGACTCGACCAGCGCGCGGAACCGTTCGCTGCTTCGGAGGGACGCTTCTTCGGCGCGACGCTGATCGGTCACGTCCATGCAGACGCCGATCATTCGAGTGGGCCGACCTTCCGTGTCGCGAATCACTTCGCCGTTGGAGCGAAGAATGCGGGTCTCTCCGTCGGGCCGCACGATGCGTTCCTCCATCTGGTATGGCTCGCCGGTTTCGTAGGCGCGGCGGTGAATCGCCGCAATGCTTTCGCGATCGTCCGGGTGGATGAAGGAAAGGAATTTCTCGTAGCTCGCATTGAACGACTGCGGCTCCGTGCCGTAGATCCGATACAGCTCGTCGTTCCAGGTGTTGGTATCGGTCGCGATCTCCCAATCGTAGGAGCCCATCTGTGCGATGTGCTGGGCCATGAGCATGCGCTGCTCGCTTGCGCGCAGTTCCGCTTCCATACGCAGGCGCTTCATCGCCGCTCCGATCAGTCCGGCGACGGACGCGACAAAGGCTTCATCTTCGGCAGCGAACGGCGTCGCGCCTCGCGCGACCAACGATTCTCCGTCGCGTTCGGGGATCGGGGCGGCGATCACGTCGCGGACATCGGGCGGCGGCGACGGCTCGACCGATCCGCTCACGCCGACGCCCAAGCCGGCCGCAAGCAGCCGGCACGCTTCCGCCTCCAATTCGGTGGTATCGCTCGCTTCCAACGCCGCTCGGCAGATGTCGGTCAGCAGGCTCGCGCGGCCGGCGATGCCGGCATCGTAAATCGGATGGTCGATCATAGAACTCAACCTCGCACAGACGGGGGAACGCTCGCCTGCGGGCCGGCGTGCGGCGGATACCCCATTCTTCGGCAACCGCCCGGCCGGGAGTATGGCCCGGAGGGACCATTCTCGACGACAGTCCATCCCGAGTCGTCCGGATTCGGCCGATCCGATCGCCGCGGTCGCGGATTCCGGCCGAGTGCTAGTCTCGGTTCGATGCCTTGGCGCCCGAGCGAGCTTCTGTACCGCTACTACGAGGCGCGGCTCGCTCGCGAACTTCGCGCCGGGCCGATGCCCGGCCACGTCGGAATCATCCTCGACGGAAACCGCCGCTGGGCGGCCGCCATGGGCTACGCCGACGCGGCCGAAGGACATCGCCGCGGCGCCGCCAAGATCGCCGAGCTGCTCGACTGGTGCGAAGAGCTTCGCATCGGCGTCGTGACGATTTGGTTGCTCTCCACCGAAAACCTTCGACGCAGCCCGGAAGAGGTCGGGGTGCTGATCGAGATCATCGAGCAGACCGTTCGCTCGCTCGCCGGCGCGGGCCGCTGGCGCATTCGAGCGCTCGGCAGTCTCGAGATGCTGCCCGATTCGACGGTGGAGGCGTTGCACGCCGCCGAGGCGAGCGACTCCGGCGGGGACGGCGGGATTCTGAACGTGGCGGTCGGATACGGCGGCCGGCAAGAGATCGCCGACGCGATCGCACAGATGTTGGAGGCGTATGCGGCCGAAGGCGTGTCGCTGGACGAAGCCGCGAAGAAGGTCAGCCCCGACGAGATCTCGCGATTCCTCTACACCGCCGGCCTTCCCGATCCGGATCTGGTGATCCGCACGTCGGGAGAGGTGCGGATGTCGGGATTCTTGCTCTGGCAGTCGGCTCATTCGGAGTACTACTTCTGCGATCCGTACTGGCCCGACTTTCGCCGAATCGATTTCTTGCGCGCCGTCCGCGCCTATCAGCAGCGGCACCGCCGCTTCGGCCGCTGATGTTCGACAAGACCGCTCGCATCTACGACGCCGTCTACGGCTTCAAGGACTACCCCGCGGAAGCCATGCGAGTGGCCGAGCTAATCCGCGAGCGAAAGCCTGATGCGCAGACGCTGCTTGACATCGCGTGCGGCACGGGCATGCACATCCAATCGTGGATCGGCGACTTCGAATGTGCCGGCGTGGACTTGGACGACACCATGCTGGCGATTGCGCGCGAGCGCTGTCCTGGGGCCGAATTCGCGCACGCCGACATGACCGACTTCGATCTGGGCCGCACCTTCGACGCGGTCGTGTGCCTGTTCAGCTCGATCGGATACGCACAGACGATCGATCGGCTTCGAAGGACCGCTTCCGCGATGGTGCGTCATCTGGCGCCCGGCGGGACGCTGATCGTCGAGCCGTGGCTCACGCCCGAGTCGTTCCAGGACGGCCACTTGTCGATGGACACCGTGGACCAGCCGGATCTGAAGGTGGCGCGCATCGGACGGACGCAACGCGACGGGCGCGCGTCCCATATTCATTTCGATTATCTCGTGGGCACCCCGAAGGGCGCCGAGCATGTGCAAGAGCTTCATACGCTGGGGCTCTTCACCGACGAGGAATATCGCGCTGCGTTCGCCGGCGCCGGCGTGACGCTGGAACGGCTCGTCGATGAAGGGCTCCCGAATCGCGGAATGTACGCCGGTACTAGACCTCGTCGGCCGTGATCGCATACAGATAGTGGTCGCGCCATTCGCCGTTGATCCGCAAGTACCGGAGCGCGAGTCCTTCACGGCGAAACCCGGCTTTCTCCAGGACGCGGATCGAGCGTTCGTTGTCGGTCATGACGCCGGCTTGGACGCGATGAAGATCGGCCTTCGTGAAGGCGAAGCGGCACACCAGCCGGAGCGCTTCGGTGCCGTAGCCGCGGTCCCCGCGTTCGCCGTCCACGTAGTACCCGACGTTCGCGTTCTGCCAGACGCCGCGGAAAATGTTGCTGAGCCGGATGCGGCCGGCCATCGCGTCGCCGTCGCGCTCGAAGATCCCGAACGAATACGACACGCCCGAACGATCCTCGTCCATCGCGGTCTCCAATTGGCGTCGCACGGCCGCGCGGGTGAAATCCTGGTCGGTCGCGAGCGGCTCGTAGGGCTCGAAGAAGGCGCGGTTTCGGGTGCGAAGCGCGAGGAACTCGTCGGTGTCGGCCACGGTGAGTTGACGCAGGTACACCAGATCGCCGTCGACACGCATCAGACGCCTCCGAAGCGGCGGCCGCGACGCTGATACTCCGCGACGGCGGCGATCAGATCGTCGCGAGTGAAGTCCGGCCACAGCACCGGCGAGAACAGCAGCTCCGCATACGCGGATTGCCACAGAAGGTAGTTCGACATTCGCTGCTCGCCGGAGGTCCGGATGAACAGGTCCACGTCGGGCATCTCCGGGTCGTACATCGCCCGGGCGATCGTCTTGTCGGTGATCGTGTCGGGATCGAGCCGGCGGGCGCGCGCTTCGCGCGCGACCGCGCGAACGGCGTCGGCGATCTCGGCCCGCGATCCGTAGTTGAAGGCGATCGTGAGTGTCATCGCTCGATTGCGCCTGGTCATCTCGACCGATTCTTCGATCTGGCGCAGGATGCGCCGGGGCACGCGAGTCGGACGTCCGATCCAGCGCATCCGCACGCCCTTGGCGTGGAACCCGTCTCGGTTCTCGCGGACGAACCGCTCGGTGTCGCCCAGCAGGTAGCGCACCTCGCTCGGCGGCCGGCGCCAGTTCTCCGTCGAGAACGCATACAGCGTGAGCCAGGTCACGCCGATTTCCAGCGCGGCGTCGACGATCTTGACGACGGTGCGCTGCCCTTCCATGTGCCCTTCGGTTCGAGCGAGGCCGCGTTGCGCGGCCCAGCGGCCGTTGCCGTCCATCACGATCGCGATGTGACGTGGCAACGCGGCGGGATCGATACCCGCCGGAGCCGTCTTCTTCGCCCGCGCCACGATCGCGAATGCTACCCGCGCCTACCGCGGCATGTGCGTCCAGGAGCGGATCGGCCGGTCGAAGTGATATTCGACGTAGGCGCGAATCAGCCCGGAGCATTCGCGCCGGACCCCCTCGGGCGTTTCCGCCGACCAGTCGGCGTTGAGGAGCGAGTCCAGATACGGCACGGCGTCTTCGCCGACGGTGACGACCGCGCCGGTGCGACACGACTCGCACACGATCCCGCCTTGCGCGACCGAGAACTTGCCGTGCGAACCGGGACGGCCGCAGACGGCGCATGCGGCAAGCGCCGGCCGGAACCCGGCAAGCGCGGCCAAGCGAAGCAGAAACGAGTCGGCGACCATCAGCGGATCCTCGTCGGGAAGCGACAGCGCGCGGAGCGCCCCCAGCAACAGCATGAAGGTGCGCACGGACTTCTCGCGGTCCTGCATGACCTTGTCCACGGCCTCCATCACCACCTCGCCGGCCGCGAAGCGCGCGTAGTCGGAGCGGATCGGCGTGAACGGGGACAGGATCTGCGCCTGGGTGACGATGTCTAAGTCCCGGCCGCGATACAACACCAGATCGACATGGGTGAACGGCTCCAGCCGCGCGCCCCAGCGCGACTTGGTCTTGCGCACGCCCTTCGCGACCGCCCGGATCTTGCCGGATCCTTGCGTCATCAGCGTCACGATCCGGTCGGACTCGCCGAGCCGCATCGTGCGCAGCACGATCCCCTGTTCCTTATAGAGCGCCATCGCCCGTCATCCTACGGCCGCGTGGGACCGTTCGATCGGATCAAGCGAAGTCGAGCGCGAATTAGTAGCCCATGCGCTGCAGGTTCTTGGGGTCGCGCTGCCAGTCCTTGGCGACCTTGACTTGAAGTTTGAGGAAGATGTGGCCCCCGAGCAGCCATTCCAGCTCCAGGCGGGCGCGGGTCCCGATCTCGCGGAGCATCGCGCCGCCCTTGCCGATCAGGATCCCTTTTTGGCTGTCACGCTCGACGAACACGGTCGCGTAGATCTCGATCATGCCGTCGTCTCGTTCGGTGATCTCTTGGATGCCCACCGCGATCGAGTGGGGCACCTCTTGATGCGTGAGCGTGATCGCCTTCTCGCGAATGATCTCCGACAGCAGCATCTCGCGCGGCTGGTCGGTGACGACGTCGTCGGGGTAGAACTGCGGCCCTTCTTCGAGCAGTCCGACCAGCAGCGCCTGCAACTCGTCGACCTTCGTGCCGCGCGCGGCCGAGATAGGAATGATCGAGTGCCATTCACCCAACGCTTGCGCGGCCTGAAGTTGCGGAACCATCCTGTCCGGACCGGTGATGTCCATCTTGTTCACGACGCAGATCGCCGGCGTCCCGGCCGCCAGCACTTGCCGGGCGACGAACATGTCTCCCGATCCGACCGGCTGCGTGGCGTCGAGCATGAACACGATCGCGTCCACCTCTTTGAGCGTGCCGCGGACGACGTCGTTGAGCCGCTCGCCGAGCAGGGTCTTGGGCTTGTGCAGACCGGGCGTGTCGATGAAGATCATCTGCCAGCCTTCGCCGGTGAGCACGCCGCGGATCGCGTTGCGCGTCGTTTGCGGCTTGTTCGAGGTAATCGCGATCTTGCGTCCCATGAACGCGTTGAGCAACGTAGACTTGCCGACGTTGGGACGTCCGACGATGGAGATGAATCCCGATCGATGGCCTTCGGCGGCGAGCACGCTATTCCCCGGCGGCTTCCGGGAGGCCGTCCGGGTTATGGATCAAGACCTTCGCGATCCGGCGTCCCTGGACGCGCTCGGCCCGGAAGGTGATCCCGGCGAGCGTCACTTCGTCTCCGAGTTGCGGGATCTTGCCCAGAATGCCGGCCATCAGGCCGCCAACGGTATCCCACTCGTCGTTCGGAAGCTCGGTGTCGAGCACCTCGTTGAGATCCTCGATCGTCAGATGACCGTTGACGCGGATCGTTGATTCGTCCACCGGTTGCACGGACGGCTCTTCGCGGTCGTACTCGTCGGCGATCTCGCCGACGATTTCTTCGAGCAGATCCTCGATCGTCACCAGCCCGGCGACGTCGCCGTACTCGTCGGAGACGATCGCCATGTGCGTCTTGGACTTCTGCATCTCGCGCAGCAGTTCAGAGATGCGCTTGGAGTCTGGCACGAAGATCGCGGGTCGCAAGATGTCGGCAAGCTTCACGTCCTTCTTGCGGCCCGACAAGCGCCGCATGATGTCTTTCGCGTAGACCAGCCCGACGATGTTGTCGTCGGTTCCTTCGTGGGCCGGGACCCGCGAGAATCCGTGCTTGAGCATCAAGGTCAGCGCCTGTCGCGGCGTCATCGTGACCTCGACCGTGACCATGTCGGGGCGCGGCACCATCACCTCGCGAACGACCGTGTCGCCGAACTCGAAGATCGAATGGATCAGCTCTTTCTCTCCCTCTTCGATCGCACCCTCTTCGTGGCCGACATCGGCCATCGACCGAATGTCTTCTTCCGAGACGAACGGTCCTTGCTTTAACCCCTTGCCGGGCAGAAGCACGTTCGCCAAGCCGATCAGGGCGCGCGTCGGCGCCGACAATAGACGCGACAGAAATGCGACGAACGGCGACAGGGCCAGCGCCACACGATCCGAATGCAAGATCCCGAACGTCTTGGCCATCGCCTCGACGATCACGAAATACAGGATCGTGAAACCCACGGATGCAACGGTGACCCAGACACTCGAAAAGCGCCGCTCGACCAGCGTGGCAACCAGGATCGCGGATCCGTTCTGCGCGAACATGACCGCGAGATACACCGAGTTCAGATAACGAGCCGGATCCGTTTCGATTCGCTCGAGCGTGACGGCGTTCTTTCGTCCCTCTTCCCGAAGCGCCATCGCGCGTACGCGATTCATCCGCGAGATCGACGTTTCGGCCATCGCCAGCAACGAGCCCGAGAGCACGAGCAGCACGACGACGCCCCAGAGCCACGTCATGCGCTCATCGCCGCGATGATGCGTCGTTCCTCGGCCGCCATCGCGATCTCGTTGGCGGGTGTCGCGTGGTCGCGGCCGGCGAGATGCAGGATGCCGTGAACGGTGAGCTGCCGGATCTCGTCATCGAGCGAAAGGCCCAGTCCGCGCGCCTGACGCCGCGCGACGGCGGGACAGATGACGACGTCGCCGATCGTGGGGCCGCCGGGACCGTCCATCGGAAACGACAAGACGTCGGTGACGGCCGCTTCGCCGTAGTAATCGCGTTTGAGCCCCGCGATCCGCGTCGAGTCGACCAGCGCGAGCGACAATTCGCCGCGCATGTTCAGCTCGTCCATCGTGCGTCGCGCGGCATGCAGAAGCGCGTCGCGGTCGACGGGAATGCATTGCTCGTCGGCGAGAGCCACAGTGGCAGGGCCGCCGGGAAGGCTTCCCGGTCCGCCGGGATCGTCGGGATCACTCATGAGGTGTGACTTCCTTTTAGCAAGGTCGGGGGCGCGCGTCTAGTGGGCCTCGTCGAAGCGGCGGTAGGCCTCGACGATCTCCTGGACGATGGAGTGCCGGACGACATCCTTGCTGCCGAGGAAGACGAAGTGCAATCCGTCGATCTCGGTCAGGATCTCGCGCACGACATTCAGGCCGCTCGACTGCCCGGAGGGAAGGTCGATTTGGGACACGTCGCCTGTGACGACGACCTTCGAGCCGAAACCCAGCCGCGTCAAGAACATCTTCATCTGCTCGGGCGTGGTGTTCTGCGCCTCGTCCAAGATGATAAACGAATCATTAAGCGTGTTATGCGTCACGAGGAAGTCATCCGTCACGTACAAAGAGTTCTGAGCCGACACGGAAATGCAAACGGTCTCCGCGTTGCCCGCTGGCTCGATCCGGTCGATGAACCGCATCGGCCGTCCGCCGCCGTCGTCATCGTAGAGCGCCGCTTTGCGCGATAGCCGGAACGGTTGAATCCCGGCCGGCAACCTAATGTCCACGATATGCGCGTCATGACGGTGGTGAACGGGGCGCGTGCGCGAGGAGGCGACACCTCCCAACGAGCGAACCAGGAACACGACGTCCTCTCGAAGTCGGGACGAGGCAGTCGTGTATTGAATACGACCCGTCCTTCCCTTCGGCCGCGCGGGTTCGCCATCGCTGTCGAGCAATCCTTGAAGCACCGCGAGTCGCACCGACGGCGTGTTGTAGAGGTACGAGTCGGGGATGAACTTCGTGGACGACCTGGTGATGGGGTCGGCCACGATGACACCGCCGCGTCCGCCGGCTCGCGCGGCTTCGGCAGCGTCGGCCGGCAGCAGGCCGAGGGCGTATGGGTCGAGTGAGATCCGGCGGTGCTGAAACTCAGCCGGATGGCTCAACAAGGGCAACTCGTAGCGGTGCTGGTGCGCAGTTCGCTCGCGGCCGATCATCTCGCTCGTCTGCAGGATGCGTCGCGGCTTTCCCCGGCGGCGGTCGGCGGCGGTGGATACCGCCCACAGGTGCTCTCCGCACGCAAGGGTGGACGCGCCGTCTTGCGTCCAAACCCGGTACACAGGTTTGCGGCCTTGGGGATGGACGCCGAGGACATACACCGGCGATCCGTGCGACCCGATCACCAGATCTCCCACCTGCAACGACCCGATCTCCCGCCAGCCTTCGGGCGTAAGCACGCGGCTGGTCACCGGTTGCGCGCGCCCACGCATGAATGCCAGCGGCGATACCTCGATCGTGCCGCGCTGCGTTAAGCGCGCGAGCGACTCGGGATCCATCATGTCGTAGAGCGCGTCGTAGAGCGGCCGCATGTACGGATCGATCTTCTCGTAGAGCGTGCCGGGTAGAAAGCCGAGCTTTTCGCCGGCTTCGACCGCGGGGCGCGTCAAGATCAGGCGCGCGACTTGCTTCTCTTGCAGCGCCTTCACCGCCATCGCCATCGCCAGATACGTCTTGCCGGTTCCCGCGGGGCCGATGCCGAACACGATCGTGGATGCGCGGATCGCATCGACGTACTTCTTCTGCCCGAGCGTCTTCGGCTTGATCGCCTTGCCACGGTGGACGAGCACCGCGTCGGACAACACTTGGCTGGGTCGCGCCGTCTCGCCCGAGATGCCCTTGATCATGTCGATCGAGCGCACCAAGTTTTCGGCGTTGAGCACGGTGCCCCGCTCGATCAACTCAATCAGCTCTTCGAACAAGGTCGAGACGCGCTCGACGTGCTCGGCGTCGCCGGTGACGGTGATCTCGTTTCCGCGCACCAGGATCTGCGCCTCGAACGCGGCTTCGATCAGCTTGAGCAACTCGTCTCGTTCCCCCACCAGACCCACCATCGCGTGATGTCCTGGAACGAGGATCTTGACCTGCGTCGCCGCGCGCCGCTCGTCTATGTCTTTCTTGCTCAACCGGTCTCCGTCTGTTCGGGTCCCACGAATTATATCGGCGGCTCAGCCGGGCGGCCATGCCAGCGAGCGGCCGCCGAGCATGTGGACGTGCAGGTGGAAGACGCTCTGGCCCGCATCCGGTCCGACGTTCGCGACCAGCCGGTAGCCGCCCGCAAGGCCGTCCTGCTCGGCGATCGCGCGCGCCGCGTTCAGAATCGCGGCGAGCATCGGGCCGTCGGCCGCCTCGACGGTGGACGCATCGCGCGTATGCGTCTTCGGAACGATCAGCACGTGCGTCGGCGCCTGCGGATTGATGTCGCGGAACGCAAGCACCTGCTCGTCTTGATATGCGATGTCCGGTGCGATCTGACCCGAAACAAACTTGCAGAACAGGCAATCGTCCATTTTTCCTCTAGTTCTCCTTGAACCACTCGACGGTTTCGGGCATGCCTTCGGCGATGCTCCGGTAGCGGTAGCCGAGTTCGGTTTCGGCTTTGGTCGAAAACGCCATCCAGGATCCTCGCATCGATGCGAGCGAGTCTTTAACGATGCGCGGGCCGGCGCCAAGGAATCGTCCGACGAGCGGCGACAGCGGGATCGAGGCGCGGATCGCCCAGCGCGGCACCTCGACACGCGGCGCGCGAATGCCGGTGATCGGCGCGAGCTGCGTGAACAAATCGCGAATCGATGCGTTCTCGCCGCCGATCACGTACTCCTGACCGTCGCGTCCCTTCTCGTAGGCCGCGATCATCCCTTCCGCGGCGTCGTCAACATGGACCCACGAAAATCCGCCGTCCTGGAACGGACAGGCGATCAGCCATCCTTTTGCGTAGAGACGAATCATCGCGCCGAGCGCACTGGGGTCGCCCGGCCCGTAGACGGCGCCGGGCATGACCGTCACGATCGGCGCGCCGGAGGCGGCGAATCGCGCGGCGACGTCGTGCGCCTGCCATTTGGTCTCTTCGTAGACCGAGCCGAAGGAACCGGAATGCCGCGTCGTCTCCGACAGGATGTCGCCGACCGGTCCGCCGCCGAGCGCCGCGACCGAGGAGCAATGCACGATGCGCGGCGTGCCCGCTTCGATCGCGGCTTTCAGAACATGCTCGGTTCCGCGGACGTTGACCTGATACATCTTCGTTCGGTCGGTGACGCCCATCTCGTACCAGGCGGCTAGATGGAAGACCGCGTCGGCCTTGCGCACCGGCCCTTCCAGCGTGGCGGGCTCGGTCACGTCGCCGCCGGCAAGCGTGACACCCAGCTCTTTCAACCCGGCGGCGCGATCGGGCGAGCGAACCAGCGCCGTCACGTCGTGGCCGCGTTCGACCAGCCGGCGAACGAGCCGCCCGCCGATGAAACCGGTTCCGCCGGTGACCAGAGCGCGCATGACCGTCCGAGCGTAGCGAATCCGATCAGACGAGCGCGGGAATGCGCACGCCCAAGTCGTCGAGCCGCTCCTTGAGCGCGTCGGTCGTCAAGTCCAGCGCCGCGGCGAGCGCGCGCAGATCTTCGGTGCGCACGGTCAGCACGCGGCCGTTGAAGTCGCCGCGCGCCATCTGGATCATCGTGGCGAAGCGTGAGATCGCATCGGTCTCGGCGCCGCTCGCCTCGCGCAACTTGGCCAGATCCAGCCGGATCCCCCCGTCGTGCGGGCCGCGGCCGTCGAGCACGATCGTCTCGCCTTCGAGCTTGGGCAAAAGCTGATCGACCGGAACGCCGTAGAACTGGGCCAGACGCTGCAGGCGCGGAACCGAGATGCTGCGTTCGCCGCGCTCGTAGGCGCCCAGCACGGATGCCTTGAATTCCTTGCCCGAGACGTCTTCGACGTCGTGGAGCGAGAATCCCTTCTGCAAGCGAATCGCGCGCAGGCGCTCGCCGACTCGTTTGGCGTACGTCGAACTCATGGCGTCGTCGGCCATTGGATCCTCCCCCGCTGCACCCTGGAAACGTGTTGCCACGCAGCGTCACCGCCGGTGAGTCGAAGCGTACTGCCGCGCGGTTCCGATGACAATCATTTTGCCCAAGAATGTCCTGCTCGCGGGCGAGGAATGTCCGACAAAAGCGGAGGAATCGGTAGCCACAAGGCGTGGCTAGCCCAGGGCTCCGTATCGAGTCAGGGTGACGGCGGCCGCGACGACGGATGCGACCTCGGTTCGCAGCACGAGATCCCCCAGCGTCGCGGTCGGGCATCCGCGATCCGATAACTCCGCGATCTCCACGGCGGAGAACCCGCCTTCGGGCCCGACGGCCAACGCGATCGCCGGCGGAGGCTCAGACGGCAGAAGAGTCGAGAGTCGCACGGAGGCGTCTTCGTGCAACGCGATCGTGCCGGCGGGAATCTGGTCGAGTCCGATCACGTCATCGACGACCGGCAGGTGCGCGCGGCGCGACTGCATCGCGGCTTCGCGCGCCACGATACGCAGGCGCGCCACGTTCGCGGCGGCCTTGGCCGCATCCCATTTCGCGATGCTGCGGGCGGCGCGGAACGGAACGATCGCGGCCGCGCCGCATTGGGTGAGCGTCTGCACGACCTGCTCGAGCTTTCCGTGCTTGGGGATCGCCTGATACACCGTCAGCGCGGGACGGATCGACGCAACGTCGCGTCGCTCGTTCACGTGTGCGCGAAGGTCGCGGCCCGCATCGGTGCCGGCATCGGTACCGGCATCGGTCACGGTGGCGGTCGCGACGCGGCCTCGGCCGTCGGAGATCGTGATCGTCTCGCCCGGCGCGATGCGAAGGACGCGAACCGCGTGTCGCGCGTCGTCGCCTTCGATGACGAGCGTGTCGCCCTCGACCGATGGCAGGAAGAAGTGGTGGGCGCTCACCGCAGGAAGCCGCGCTTGCGCGGCTTGTCGGCGACGACTTCCCCGCGAAGCTCGGCCAGGCGGCGGATCAAGTCGCGTTGTTCGCCGCTGAGCTTGCGCGGAATGTCCACCTCGATCGCCGCGATCAGATCGCCGCGGCCGCGGCTGCCGAGCTTGGGCACGCCTTTGCCGCGAATGCGATGGACCGCGCCCGGCTGCGTTCCGGGCTCCAGCTCGATGTGCTCGTCTTCGCCTTCGAGCGTCGGTACCGCGACGGTCGCGCCGAGCAGCGCCTGCGTCAGCGGCACCTCGACGCGGCAGAGCAGATCGTCGCCGTCACGCCGGAACGTCTCGTGCGGCTCGACGCCGATGTGCACGTACAGATCGCCGGCCTGGCCGCCGCGCGCGCCGGCTTCGCCGCGTCCGCGCACGCGCAGCGTCGTGCCGTGCTCGACGCCGGCGGGAATCTCGACGGTGACGGTGACCGAGCGCATGACGCGCCCCTCGCCGGCGCAGGATCGGCAGGGCGATTCGGGAACCTGGCCGGTGCCGCGGCAGCGTCCGCACGGACGCGCGGTCATCATCGCGCCGAAGATGCTGCGCTGCATCGCACGGATCTCGCCGGTGCCTTCGCAGGTGCCGCAGCGAACGTGGCCGGTGCCCGGCTCGACGCCGGCGCCGCCGCACGGCTCGCACGGCCCGGCGGCGAAGACCTCCAGGTCGTGCTTGACGCCGAACACGGCTTGGGGCAGCGAAAGCCGCACGGTCGTTTCGATGTCGGCGCCGCGCTCGGCGACGCTGCGCGGCCCGCGCCGGCGCGCCCCGCCGCCGAAACCGCCGCCGAAGAACGATTCGAACAGGTCCCCCAGGTCGCCGAAGCCGACGTTGGCGCCCGAGCCCGCGCCGGCGCCCGTGCCCGCGGCGCGCGAGCCGTCGTCGCCGAACATGTCGTATCGCTGACGGCGCTCGGGATCCGAGAGCGTCTCGTAGGCCGCGCTGATCTGCTTGAAGCGCGTCTCGGCGTCGGCTTCGGCAGAGGTGTCGGGATGGTATTGCCGCGCCAGGCGCCGGTATGCCTTCTTGATCTCCTCCGGGCTGGCGCTGCGCGCAACCCCGAGCGTCGCGTACGGATCGGCCATGCGCGAAACCCTACGACAGATCCTGCACGGCGTTGTTCAGCAGCCGCGCCATCATCGACACGGCCGCAATCACCTGCGGATACTCCATCCGCGTCGGTCCGATCACGCCGACGGCCGCCCCATGGGCATACGGCGCGAAGATCAAGCTGCACATCTGCAGATTCTCGACGGGAACCTCGGTGCCGATCCGGATGCTCGCCGGCGGCTGCGCGTCGCTCATCAGCGGCTGCAAGTCGATACGACGCTCGATCACTTCGAACACGCGCGGGAACGAGTCCTGATCGCCGAACGCGCCGGCAAGCGTGGACGCGCCGCCGACGACGACTTCCTGGTCTTCGTCCAGGAACGCCTCCAGCGCCGAGGCGACGGCTCCGGCAACCGCCGCATCGGCTGCGGGCGTGGTGTCGGCGCCGGCTCGCTCGCGCGCGGCGCGTTCGGCGACATCGACCGTCGTTCCGGTCAACAGATGATTCAGCTCGGCGCCGGCGGACTCCAGCGCGGCTTCGCTCACGTCGTGTTCCATCTCGACGATGCGCTTCTCGACGCGGCCGCCGTCGGCGATCGCGATCACCACGGCGCGGCGAGGCCCCAGCCACGCAAGATCCAGATGCTTGAGCCGGCTCGTGCGCAGCCGCGGCGTCAGCGCCGCCGCCGCGAGGTTCGTCGCGCGCGAAAGCGCGTCGCTGGCGCGTCTCATCAGCTCGTCCATGTCGGCCGGCTCGGCGCCGATCGCGCTTTCGATTTCGGCGCGGCCGTGAGAGCCGAGCTTGGCGGGACGCTGCTGGTCGACGAAGAAGCGGTAGCCCCGGTCGGTCGGGACGCGGCCGGCACTGGTGTGCGGGTGCGCCAGATAGCCGAGTTCTTCGAGCCGGGCCATCTCGTTGCGCACCGTTGCGGCCGAGACCGCCAGGTTGTATTTGCCGACCAGATGCTTGGATCCGACCGGGTCCGCGGTGCGAATGTACTCGCGCACGATCGCCACCAGGATGTCTCCCTGGCGGTCCCCCAGCGGCTCGGTCGGGTTATTCATGTCGAATTTCGAGGTTAGCACTCGCATGCATCGAGTGCTAGGCAGGCCCGACCGATCTGTCCGCTTTCGGAAGACGGCACCGGGGAGCCGCTGAACCCTACTCAATCGTAGAGCGATCGCGCTAAATCAGTGTGCAAGCAGCCCCAGCGTCCTGAAGCTGGCCAGGCGGCAAGGTTGCGCGTTGCCTCAGGTGGATGTCGTTATCATCGGCGCTTGACCAAACAGCGTGATGCCTATCTCCACGCGGAACAACGGCGTGACCGACCAACTCCCATCTTGAGCCTGGAATGTTTCTGGTGGGATTAGTCATCCCGGTCTGAGTTTGTCCGGTTGCCAGCGGCCCTAACTGCCACGACTTTCGATAGCAGATCGAACCCAAATGGCGCGCCGAGCGATACGGCAATGCTGGTTGTTTCGATGTGGATCTTGCCTAGGGAATTTCAGGGCGCGAGACTATACAATTCGGGCCACTTTTCTCGCGCCACGCCAGTTGTAGGTAGCCATGCGGTGCCGTTCGAATCGAACAGCAAACCGCCGGCTCCTCCTGGTGCGCTGTACCCGGGCCCCTTCGCATTGAACTGCACGTCGGGTACGGCAATCTTTTGCACGTTGGACGATGCAAGATCCACACGATTAAAATTGATGATTCCGTCTTCTGCGAAGTTGGGACCATCCAGTAGCCACAAGATTCCATTCGGAGCCGAACGAATCCTGATCTCCCTGTAATACCGAGATGCTTCTTCTCCGCGTGAGCCCTTGAGCGGGAGTCCAACGGCCTCGGCTCGGCCAGTAGCCATCGAATGCGTCATTAACTGACCACTGTCATTGACAAAGGCGATTCTCCCGTCGGAAGTGATTGCGAACTCGCCGGATCGAACACCAGTATCCGTCACAGAGCCTGTTGCAGGATCAATTATGCGGACGGCGCTTGCTCCCATGGCCGAAGCTGTTCCCAGGATCAACCTTCCACTTCCATCCGACAAGAATGGTCCCTTTGATTCATCGCTGCTCATCGACCCGCCCAGCGCCAAGGGCCGCCAGGACTGTGCCGATGTAACAAACCCTTGAAGCGCAGGCGCCTGCACAACGCGGACCCACACTATTCCACCATCCCCGACGACGATTCCAGAGGGGTAGGTGAAGCTTGCAACGTCTGCCGCCGAAGCCGAAATCAAAGGCTTTCCTGGCACGTCCCAAGCGATAAAATCGGAGGTTGAAGGCACAAACTTTACGAGTTTCCAGCCTGACAGGAACCACACGTTCCCCGCTGAATCCGTCCTCAAAGAACCATTGAGACCGAAGGGGGCTAGAGCAGAAGGGCCAGAGCAGGGAACTGGGGCATCGAATGAGCTCACGTCGCCGGAGTTGATCTCGAAGCGTACAAGGGTTGGACGACCATCACGATTGATGTCGGACAAAGGACAATTAACAAACCAGATGAGATGTCGAATTGGATCCAAGGTTGCCATTCGATGTCCAACCGGAAGCCCTAGTTTCTTTGGTGTCCAGGCACCGCTGGAGGCGTCGCTGGAGGACTTGACCTGTCCGCATGCACCAACAGTGAGCGCGATCAGGGCAAGAAATGCCAACCTACTGATGTACCGCTTCAAAGAGAAGCGCGCCGTTGTCATTCAGGACGCCCCCTTAACTCTCCGCACAGGCTTATGTCTGATCGCATGTATCCACTTTGTCAAAGCCACCGGACAGGACCTCTTCCGTTCAGGCGGCGCCGAGTCGGAGGACTACTTCGTTTTCGAGCAGGATGCCGCGGCGCGTCAGCACCAGCGCGTCGCCGTTCCGAGTCGCAAGACCGGCCCGCTCCACGGGATTCGTCGCCAGTTCGTGGCCGAGGCGGCGAGCCGCCTCGGGAAGATCCACCCCGTCGACCAGCCGCAAGCGAAGTTGCAGCCATTCGCGTGCGCGGCCGGCGTCGTCGAGCGTTTCGGAGCCGTCGCGCGCCGCCGCCGGATCGGCGGCGTACGCACGCGGAAGCTTGCGATTCCAGGAGCGCACGCCATCCCGATGCGAGTGCGCACCCGCGCCCAGCCCCAGATAGTCGCCCTGCGTCCAGTAGATCAGGTTGTGGCGGCTCGGCTCGCCCCAGTTGCTGATCTCATAGTGCCGCAGCGGCAACGCGTCGCAGGCCGCTTCGTACTTGGACGCGAGATCGTCTTCGTCGGGCGGCTGCATCCGGCCGCGCGCGACGGCCGACCCGAATGCGGTGCCGTCTTCGATCGTGAGGCCGTAGCAAGAGACGTGATCGACATCCAACGCCACCGCCTGTTCCAGCGTTGAGGACCAGTCCTCGCGCGTCTCGCCGGGCGCGCCGAAGATCAGGTCGAGGCTGACGTTACCGAAGCCGGCGTCGCGGGCGGATGCGACCGCGGCGGAGGCCTGCGCCGGGGTGTGCGCGCGCCCGAGCGCAGCAAGCACGTGGGGCGCGAACGATTGCACGCCCAGCGACAGGCGGTTCACGCCCGCGGCGCGATACCCGCGCAGCGACGCGACCGACACCGTCTCGGGATTGGCTTCGAGCGTGATCTCGGCATCGGGCTGCACCGGAAGGATCGATCGCAGCTCGTCCAAAAACCCCCTC
>DASWHR010000098.1:0-31185 GCA_036398095.1 Actinomycetota bacterium | reverse complement strand
TGAGGACCTCGACGACCCGCGCACCACGTGCGAGCTGCTGCTGCGATGCCTTGTCCAGCTCGGAGCCGAACTGCGCGAACGCCTCGAGCGCCCGGAACTGGGCGAGGTCGAGGCGTAGGCGGCCGGCGACCTTCTTCATCGCCTTGACCTGCGCGCTCCCGCCCACCCGCGAGACCGAGATGCCGATGTTGATCGCCGGGCGCACGCCTGCGAAGAACAGGTCCGGCTCGAGGAAGATCTGCCCGTCGGTGATCGAGATGACGTTCGTCGGGATGTACGCGGAGATGTCGTTGCCCTTGGTCTCGATGATCGGCAACGCGGTGAGCGAGCCGCCGCCGAGCTCATCCGAGAGCTTCGCGGCGCGTTCGAGCAGTCGCGAGTGCAGGTAGAAGACGTCGCCGGGGAACGCCTCGCGTCCGGGCGGCCGGCGGAGCAGGAGCGACAGGGTGCGGTATGCGGTGGCCTGCTTCGACAGGTCGTCGTAGACGATGAGGGCGTGCTCGCCGTTGTACATCCAGTGCGCGCCGAAGGCGGCGCCCGAGTACGGAGCAACGTACTGGAACGGTGCGGGATCGGAGGCCGGGGCGTTCACGACCACCGTGTACTCAAGCGCCCCGTTCTCGCGAAGCGTTTCGACCACCTCGGCGACGGTCGAGGACTTCTGCCCGACCGCGACATAGATGCACTTCACCCGCCTCTTCGGATCCCCGGTCGCCCAGAGCTCCTTCTGCGCGATGATCGCGTCGACCGCGACGGCGGTCTTGCCGGTCTGCCGGTCCCCGATCAAGAGCTCGCGCTGGCCGCGACCGATCGCCGTCATCGCGTCGATCGCCGTGATCCCCGTGTAGAGCGGCTCCTTCACGGGCTGCCGGTTCACGACGTTGGGAGCCTGCACCTCGAGGATCCGCCGGTCCTGGGCCTGGATCGGCCCCCTGTCGTCGATGGGCTCCCCCAGGGCGTTCACGACCCGTCCGAGGAACCCGTCGCCAACCGGCACCGACAGGATTCGCCCGGTCGCCTTGACCGGATCGCCTTCCTCGATCTGGGTCGCGTCGCCCAGGACGACCGCGCCGATCTGGTCGGCCTCCAAGTTCAGTGCCAGACCCAGAAGGCCGCCTTCGAACTCGAGCAGCTCGTTGGCCATCGCGCCGGGAAGCCCCGAGATGCGGGCGATCCCGTCTCCGGTCTCGGTGACCCGGCCGACCTGTTCCATCGTGGCGGTCGGACGGAACGCCTCGACCTGCTTCTTGAGTACCTCGGAGATATCCTCCGGCCTGATCGTCAGCTCGGACATCTGCTTCCTCTTCCTTAGCTCTTGCCTAGGCTTTCCTGGGCGAGTTCGAGTCGCCGGCGAACGGTCGCGTCGAAGACCCGATCGCCGACTCGGACGTGAAGGCCGCCCAGCACGCTCGGGTCGACGATCACCTTCATATCCACGTCCATCCCCGTCGCCGCCTTGATCGCGTCGCGCAGCTTGGCGCGCTGCTCTTCGCCGAGGGGGATGGCGGAGCGCACCTGCGCAATCGACTTCGAACGCTCGGCCGCCGCGCGGGCGACGAGCGCATCCACGATCTGGGACAGTTGCCGGGCGCGGCCGGCGCCGACGATGAACTGCAGAAGGTTGACCGTGTGCGGGTTCGCGCGGCTGCCGAGCAGCTCGCCGATGACCTTCATGCGAAGCTCCGGCGGAAGCGCCTGATCTTGCAGCGCCTCGCGCAGCTTCGATTCCTGTTCGACGGTTCGCGCGAACCGGAAGAGCTCGTCCTCGACCGCGTCGAGTGCGCCCTCGGCTCGGGCGACCTCGAACAACGCGGCCGCGTAGCCCTCGATCCTCGGATCCATCAGTTCTGTCCGATCCGCGACAGCTCGGCGATGGTTTGATCCACGAAGGCCCGCTGCGACGCATCGTTTTGAAGCTCACGGCCGATGACCCGTTCGGCGACGTTGATGGTGAGGGACGCGACCGACGAGCGAAGCTCGGCCATCGCCCGGTCGCGTTCCGAGCCGACTTCGGCGCGGGCGCGCGTGACGATCTCGGCGGCTTCCTGCTCGGCCTTGACGACCAGGTCGCGACGGACCGACTCGGCCGTCCTCTTGGCCTCTTCGATGATCCGGTTCGCTTCGTTGCGCGCGTCGGCCAGTTGTGCCCGGTACTGCTCGAGGACCGCGTCGGCCTCGGTCTTGGACTTCTCGGCCGACTCGAGCTGGCCCCTGATCCGTTCGGTCCGGGCCGCCAGGGTCGCCTTCAACTTCGGGAACGCGAATTTCGAAAGCGCGACGAACAGCAGCACGAACGCGATCGAGCCCCAGATCAGCTCGTCCGCGTGCGGAAGAATGAACTGCGTCTCTTCCGCGGCCAGAATGATGACACCCATTTCCTGCTCCTAACGGCGGCTAGTTGCTCGGGACGATGAAGAACAGAACGAAGCCGAACAGCGCGAGCGCCTCGACGAGTGCGAAGCCGAGGAACATGACCGGCCGGACGAGGCCGGCGGCTTCGGGCTGGCGCGCCATCGCTTCGATGGCCTTGCCGAAGATGATCCCGATCCCGATTCCGGGGCCGATCGCGCCCAGGCCGTAGACGAGACCCTTACCGATCGGCGCCAGGCTGCCGTTCAGCTCGGCGAAGATCCCGATCAATGTTGCCAACATCTGATTACCCCCTCGTGTCGCGGGCTAGTGCTCCGGGTGGGCCGCCCCCGCGATGTAGACGGCCGTAAGGATCGTGATGATGAACGCCTGCATTCCTGCGACGAAGATCTCGAATCCGGTCATGATCGTCGCCAGACCGAACGGAAGGATGAACGTGAACTTGCCGATGCCGCTCTGGAAGAACACGGCGGTTCCGATGAAAAGCACGGCAAGCAGCATGTGGCCGGCGACCATGTTGGCGAAGAGTCGAAGCGCCAGCGTGAAGGGCCGCACGATCAGCGTCGAGATAAGCTCGATCGGCGTCAGCAGGATGTACATGACCTTCGGGACGCCGGGCGGGAACATGATGCCGAGGAAGTACTTGAAGAAGCCTTGCTCCTTGATCCCGACGATGTTGAAGATCAAGTACGCGAGCAGCGCCAGCACCAGCGGGTAGGCCATCCGCGAGGTCGTCGGGATCTGAATACCGGGGATGATTCCCATGATGTTGTTGAAGAACACCCAGAAGAACAGCGTCACCAGGTACGGCGTCCAGGCCGCGCCCTCCGGTCCGAGCACCGGCTTGGTGACTTGGTCGTCGACGAACTCGTACATGTACTCGGCGACGTTCTGCGAGCCCGTCGGCACCAGCTTGCGCTTGGAGTAGGCGCGCCAGAAGAACAGCAGCAGGGCCACGGTGATGATCAGCATCACGGCCGTCGGTTTGGTGATGTCCATGTGGAACCCGCCGATATTCAGCCGGAAGATGGGTTCGAACTCGAACAGCTCGTTCGTCGTCGGCGGCTCGAAGGCCAGGATCCTCACGTCAGCTCCTTTTGCTCCAAGAAGGTCAGGGCGGCCCACGGCGTGCGCTTGTAGATCCGCGCCTCGATCGCGAGCGTGGCGACGACGGCGACCGCGAAGCAGATCGCAAACGTCGGGGGATCCACGAACGAGGCGTTGCGCAGCTTGGCGAGCGTGAACACGATGCCGGCCATGCGGAAGGCGTAGGAGGGCATCTGCAGAGACGGCCCCATCAGTGGCGAGCGCTTGACGGCAACGGCGAGCACCAAAGCCGACACGAACGCGTTGGCCAGCACGATCGCGACGGCGATGATCACCGACGCGGCACCCTCGGGACCGCGGACAATCCAGGCGATCGCGGCGACGGGCGGGGTTGCGGCGGAGACGGCGACCATCGCGCCGCGAACCATCCGCAGCTCACCGCTCGTCGTCGTCGTCGCGTTCGGTGCGTTCATTCATCGTCCCCGCGACCGGATTCGCTCCGCCCGGCCGCTCCCGCATCGCCGCGCGCCGGCCGGACCTGCTTCGGCCACGAGCGCGTCACTCCGCTCGGCCCGCTCGACGCACGCTTTCCTTCCTCGATCGACCGTCGATAGAGGACGTAGATCCCGGTGAGGTTTCCGATCACCGTGCCGACCGCAAACACGATCGGCCAGGTGCCCAGCCAGCGATCGATCAGCCATCCGATCGCTCCCCAGACCGCGGTGGCCGTGACCAGGTCGACGGCTTTCGACATCCCCTCCCCGGCGCCGGTGTAGAGCCGGCGCCGTTCGTCCTGGTCCGAGGCCCGTGGCATTAAACCCGGACCCCCCCGCGCATGTCAAAACGCAGCCGGAATCCGTTTCCGCAGGTCAGAGGCATTTTTCAGGGCCGGTCGCTCCGAGATTGTGAATCAGTTCACAAGTAGTATGCCCAGGCCGCCCGGTCGGGTCAAACCGGCCGCCGCCTGCGCGAAGCGGCGGCCGTCGGCCGGCGGCGCGATCACTCCCATCGCGCCTTCGCGCCCGCCGGCTCGGCCGCGTCGCCCGGGCCGGCCGGACCCTCGCGGCGCAGCACGCGCGGCACGAACACGATCGACGCGACGAGCACGACCACGATTGCTCCGGCGACGATCCGCGGACCCGTCCCGTACCCGATGGAGAGCACCATCGCGGCGCTCGCCAGCATCGCGCTCCACGACCACATCACCAGGACGGCGCGGCGATGACTTTGGGCCATCTCGAGCAGCCAGTGGTGGATGTGGCTCTTGTCGGCGTGAAACACCGGCTTGCCGGCCTTCGCGCGGCGCGTGATCGCAAAGCCGACGTCGGCAAGCGGAATCGCCAGGACGAACAGCGGCAGCAGCACCGGCACGATCAAGCCGGCGACGTCGGAGAATTTCGGCTCGATGGTGCGCCCGACGCCGCTCACCGTGCTCGAGGCCAGCAGCAGGCCGAGCAGCATCGATCCGGTATCGCCCATGAAGATCTTGGCGGGGTTGAAGTTATGGGGAAGGAATCCGACGCAGGCACCGAACACGAGCATCGGAACCAGCGTCGCCACGGTCGGCTGCCCGTCGGCCGCTTGGAACGCGTAGACGAACAGCGCGCCCGCCGCGATCGCGGTGACGCCGGCGGCGAGCCCGTCGAGCCCGTCGATCAGGTTGACGCCGTTGATCACCGCCACCGTCCACACCACCGTCAGCAGCGCCGCGAGGTCGATCGACAGCGACACCAGACCGACGCCGGGAAGCCAGAAGAACAGGAACTGCACGCCCGACAGCACGATGATGCCGGCGGCGATCGCCTGCGCGGCAAGCTTCGCCGGGGCGCGCATGCCGCGCACATCGTCCACGATTCCGACGATCACCAGAAACAACGATGCCGCGATCACGCCGAGCGGCTCGGTCGAGGTGGTGAACAACGCATCGAAGGACCCCAGGAACCGCGCAGTCAGGAAACCGGCCGCGACGCCGGCGAAGATCGCCACGCCGCCCGAGGTCGGCGTCGGATCGCGATGGACTTTGCGGTCGCCGGCTTCGGGAACGTCAACGGCGCCCAGGCGAAAAGCAATGCGCCGGTAAAGCGGCGTGAAGGCGAACGTGACGGCCGCGGCGGCGACCATCACGATCAGATGCGCGGTCACGCGCCGCGCTCTCCCGCTTCGATCTCCGCGATGCGCGCGATGCGCTCGGCGTGGCGTCCGCCGTCGAAAGGAGTCGTCATCCAAATATCGAGCACCTTGAGCGCGACCGGCTCACCGCAGGCGCGCTGGCCGACGCAGAGCACGTTCGCGTCGTTGTGTCGCCGCGCCATCTCGGCGGTGTACATGTCGTTGCAGACGGCGGCGCGGATGCCGGCGATCTTGTTCGCGACGATCGCCTCGCCGTTGCCCGATCCGGCGACGATGACACCGCGATCTGCGTCGCCGCGCGCGACGGTGTGCGCGACGGCCGCCGAGATCTGCGTGTAGTCGGCCGGGACCGCGTCGGTATCCACACCAAGGTCGATCACGTCGTAGCCGGCTTTGATGAGGTGGTCTCGAAACAGCTCCTTGTAGCGGTACCCGGCGTGGTCGCTTCCCAGCACGACGCGCATTGCATCCTCCCCTTCCATGGCCGGCGGCAGCGGCGCGCCGCGCGCTTCGGCAATCCCCGCCGCGATCTGCTCCACGGCCACCTCGATCTTGTGCGCGACCGCGTCGTAGACCCAGCGGCCGCACCCGATCGGATCTTCGACGCCGCCGGCGAGGACGTGCACGTCCGCATCCGGCGCCATCGAACCGGCGACGGCCGCCTGCTCGTCGTCCATGCAGAACACGAGCCGCGCGCGCCGTGCGAGCGCGGGCGTGAGGCGCCGGGCGCGGTGACGCGACAGGTCGATGCCGCGATCGGCCATCGCTTCGCGGGCGGCGCTCGTCGCCGCCGTCCCGTCGGTCGCGCCGACGCCGGCCGACGCGACCACGACGTCGTGCCCGGAACCGAGCAGATCCTTCAGACGCGCGTCGAGCAACGCTTCGGCCATGGGCGAGCGGCAGATGTTGCCGTAGCAAACGAAGAGGACGTCCACCATCGATGCCGCGAGTCTAACAGAGGCGTGCACGGCCTCCGGGCCGCCCGGCGGGCGCATCGATGATGGTGTTCGGTTGGGCGGGTTCTTCCGTCCGGTTCGCTATGCGACGCGGGCAAAACACTCCGATCCGACCATGCCGGCAGGGGCGGGGCCCCTCCGCTGCGTAGTGTCCTCACAACAGATGCGTATGACGAGCAAGTCTCACGTCCGTTCGGCGCTCGCGGCGATCGCCGCGCTGCTGGGCGCCGCGCTGCCCGGAATCGCATCGCCGGCCGCGCCCGCCGTCACCGAAGCGTTCGTGCCGGGCGAAGTCATGGTGCAATTCGAGTCGGCCGGTGCGCTGCGCGCCGCGGCCGGGACCCTGCGGAAGGCGGGAGCGATCGTCTCCGACCGGATCGAAGCGCTCGACACGCTGCTCGTGCGGGTGCCGGGGGATGTGCGAGCCGCCGCCGCGCTGTACCGGAACGTCCCCGGCGTGCGCATCGCCGAGCCGAACCTCGCCGGCCGGGTGCAAGCGGCACCGCCGCCGAGCCGCGCGAACGATCCGCTCGTGAAGGGCATCGGGCCGACGTTCGGCGACCGGCAATGGCACCTGAACCGGATCAACGCGCCCTACGCGTGGACGGTGCATCCCAAGACCTATTACTCGGCTCGATCGAAAGTCGAGTCGTTCCGCGCTCGCGAAGCGATCAAGATCGCGGTCGTGGACACCTGGATCGACGTGGACCACAACGACTGGAAGAACGCCGGCGGCGTCACGGCATCGGCTGCCAACGGCGGGCAGCTCGCGCTGAGCGACGCGATCAGGCTGCAACCGACCGGCTCGCTCCGAGGTCCGCTGGACTGGCACGGAACGCACGTCGCAGGCATCATCGGCGCCTCGACCGACAACGAGGTCGACATCGCCGGCATTGCCTATTCGGCGCAGATCATGCCGGTCGTGGTCGCGCGCGGCGACGGCGTCACGAACGCCTTCGCGATCGCCAAAGGCATCAGCATGGCCGTGGACCGCGGGGCCAAGGTCATCAACATCTCGCTGGCGATCCAGAACCAGAAGAGCAACGAAGTCGGCGTGCTTCGCGCTGCGGTCAATCGCGCCGTGGCCAAGGGCGCGGTCGTCGTGGCCGCGGCCGGCAACGATCGCAGCGGGGACGACGCCGAGTATCCCGCCGGATTCGCCGCCGAGAACGCCGGCGTGATCGCCGTCGGCGCATCCGACTACTACGACGAGCGGGCCTTCTGCTCGAAGAAGGGCCGGCACATCTCGGTCGTCGCGCCCGGGGTGCTGATGTGGGGACTGGATCCGCAGAACCATCGCGACAGCCGCGATCACACGACGCGACGAGAGACGTGTGGGACATCGTTCGCGGCGGCCGTCGTGTCGGGCGTCGCCGGCCTGGTCGCCGACAAGTATCGCGGCATGAAGCCGGCCGACATCGCGCGACGCATCGCGCAAGGCGCCGACGACTTGGGCAAGCCCGGACGCGACGACGACACCGGCGCCGGCCGCGTGAATGCCGAACGCGCGCTCTGGCCGGGTGGGGGCGCCGGAGCATCGTGGCTGTCGGTACCGGTTGCCGGCGAGAACGGCTTCCTGGACGTGCTGGCCGTAGCCAAGAGCTATCGCGGCGTGACCCAGGCCGAACTCACCGTCGACGGAATGCAGCGCGGCAAGGGGATCGCAATGCGTCCGACCGATCGCCGGTGGGGTTCGGCAGGCGAGCGATTGATCGCGCGCATCGACACGTCGAAGCTTTCCGAAGGGCCGCACGAAGTTCACGTTCGCGCGAAGGATGCGACCGGCCGGTGGGGTCCGGCTGCATCGAGCGTGCTCATCGTGGATCGCACCGCGCCGGTGGTTTCCGGAGTGACCTGCCACCCGCAAGCGGCCGTGTACCCCGACGACCCGGCGGCATCGGTTCATTTCACGGTGTCGGACACGTGGTCGCCGCACATGATCGTCAAGGTCGTGCTGCTCGATCCGGCGTTTACGCCGGCCGTGACGCTCACGTATCCGTCGATCCCGACCGGGACCTACGGACGGCCGCTGTGGGGCGAGATCGAAGCCGCTCACGGCGGACCGCTCGCCCCGGGCGCGTACCGATTGATCGTGACGGTCCGCGACATGGCCGCGCACGAGGTCTGGGCCGAGTCGCCCTGCCTGGTGCTACCCACAACGCGATCGCTGCCGTCGCCGAACGCGTCGAGCGGACCCGGCGGCATCCCCGGGGTGCCGACCGCGCTGCCCACCGCCACCCCATCACCGTCAGGGGCACCGTCAGGGGCCCCCTCAGGGGCACCCTCGGGGGCACCCTCCTCGCTCCCCACCCCGACGGCCACGCCCACCGGCCGCGCGGGCTAACCTTCCGCGGCCTTCCATCCGCCCGCGGCATCGCGAACCTGCTCTGCCGTGATCGGCCCTTCGCGCAGAATCCGCAGCTCCTCGCCGCTCAGATCAACGATCGTCGATCCGGCATCGCCGGGACTCATGCCGCCGTCTAGGTACAGCGCAACCGCATCGCCGAGTGCCTCGCGCACCCCTGCCGCATCGGGAGCCGTTGGCCGGCCACTGGGGTTCGCGCTGGTGCCGGCGACCGGCCCGACGCGCGCGATGATCTCGAGCAGATCCTCGCGCGAGGGCATGCGCAGCGCGATCGTCCCGGTTCGGTCTCCCAGATCCCAATCGAGCTCGGGGTTCTCGGGCAGAATCAGCGTGAGCGCTCCCGGCCAGAACGCAGCCGCCAGCTTCAACGCCGCGTCGGGCACCGCGCCCGACAGCGCCCAAGCCTGTTTGGGACGCGACACAAGAATCGGAAGGGGCAGCGATCGCGGCCGCTGCTTGATCTCGAACACGCGGGCCGTCGCCCACGGCTTGAACGCGTCGGCAAACAATCCGTAGATCGTGTCGGTCGGGGCGACGACCAGCTCACCCATGCGCAGCACTTCGGCGGCGCGCCCAATCGCGCGTTCGCGCTCGTCCAGCAGGGAGATCAGTTCGCTCACGGACTGCCGACCCAGCGCCCTTCGACGACGCGCTCGCGGCCGGCCAGGTCGGGGCCGATCTCGACCGAGTCGTAGCCCACCGTGCCGAGCAGCTTCGCAACGCGCTCCGCCTGATCCTCACCGAGTTCCAGCACCAGCCAGCCGCCGTGGGTAAGCCATCGCGGCGCGTCGGCAATGATGCGCATCACGACGTCCAAGCCGTCGGCGCCGCCGACCAGCGCATCGCGGGGCTCGTAGGCCCGGACCTCTTCCGGAAGACGCTCCCACTCGCCCTGCGGCACGTACGGCGGGTTGGACACGATCACATCGACCGCGCCGCCGAGCGCGGGATGCAGCGGATCGAACAAGTCGCCGGGAAGCAACGTGACGCGCAGGCCGGTGCGCGCGAGGTTGCGCAATGCCCAGCCGCGCGCCGCGGCGGACGCCTCGGTGGCGAACACGCGCGCGTTCGGGACTTCGGCCGCGACGGCGAGTGCGATTGCGGTCGATCCGGCGCAGACGTCGACCACGCACGGACGCGGACCTCGTTCGCGAGCGCGAACGATCGCGCGCGCGGCGGTCACCTCCGTCTCGGGCCGCGGCACGAATACGCCGGGGCCGACCTCCATCACCAGCCCGCGGAAGCTGACCGTCCCCAGCACGTAGCCGAGCGGTTCTCGCTCGGCGCGACGCGCGACGAGCGCCTCCAGATGCTCGGCCGTCTCCAGCTCGACGACTCGCTCCGGGTGGGCAAGGAGCGACGTCCGGTTCACGCCGAGGACGTGCGCGGCGATCCACTGCGCATCGCCTTTGGGCGTGTCGACTCCGGCTTCGTCCAGCGCGGACTCGGCGCGAGCAAGCAGCTCGGCGACCGTGGGCGCGCCGCGGTCAGTCGTTTCCATTGGCCTCGAGACGGTCGGCCCGGTCCTTGGCGATGAGCGCATCGACCAGATCGTCGATGTCGCCCGCCATAACCTGAGGAAGCTTTTGCAGCGACAATCCGATGCGGTGATCGGTGACGCGATTCTGAGGGAAGTTGTAGGTGCGGATCTTTTCGCTGCGGTCGCCGGTCCCGACCTGCGCGCGACGGTTCGCGTCGTACTCGGCCCGCGCGTCTTCGATCGCCCGTGCCAGCAACCGTGCGCGCAGCAGCCGCATCGCGCGCTCCTTGTTCTGAAGCTGCGAACGCTCCTCCTGGCACGCGACGACCTCACCGGACGGAAGGTGCGTGATCCGCACCGCCGAATCCGTCGTGTTCACGCTTTGCCCGCCGGGGCCGCTGGACCGGTACACGTCGATCTTGAGATCGCTCGGATTGATCTCGATGTCGACATCTTCGGCTTCGGGCAGCACCGCGACCGTCGCCGTCGAGGTGTGGATACGGCCCTGCGACTCGGTTGCCGGCACCCGCTGAACGCGGTGCACGCCCGACTCGTGCTTGAGACGCGACCAAGCCCCTTTGCCTTTGACCGCGAAAGAGACTTCTTTGAAGCCGCCGCGGTCTGATTCGCTGCCGGTGAGCGTCTCGATCTTCCAGCGACGGCCTTCCGCGTAGCGCGAGTACATCTCGAACAGGTCGCGCGCAAACAGGCCGGCTTCGTCACCGCCGGCGGCGGCGCGGATCTCGACGATGACGTCGCGCGCGTCGTTGGGGTCCTTCGGGACCAGCAAATCCTTGAGTTGCTGCTCGAGCTTTTCGATGCGCTCCCCGAGCTGATCGACCTCGGCGCGCAGGTAGGCATCCGACGACGAGTCCCGGAGCATCTCGCGGGCGGCCGCGAGGTCATCGAGCGCGCCGCGATACTCGCGGCAGGCCGCAACGATCGGCTCCAGCTCGGAATGCTCCTTGCCGAGCGTTCGAAGCTTGTCCGGGTCGGAGGCAACCGTCGGCTCGGCAAGCTGTCGCTCGATCTCTTGGTAGCGCGCTTCGATGGCGGCGAGTTTGTCGAGCATGAGGCCGAGAGTCTACCAACGCGAGCCGATCGCGAGTCCGCGACGACCGGCGGGCTACGACCGATCTTCGACGGGTCCCGGCTCCGGTTGCGGCTCGGCGCGATCCTCGGGGACCCATCCGGGTTGGATGCTGGAGCCGCCGTCGAAGATCGCCGAAGGCAGCGACGGAACCAAACGTTCGGCCTCTTCGCGGGGCAGCACGGCCTCGAACGACCGGATCGCGACTTCGATCTGATCCGGCGTCGGCGGCTTGGTGGTGATCATCTGGAGCCAGATACCGGGCTTCATCAGCGCGCGCACGAAGAAGTTGTCGAGATGGTTCGCACCCAGCCGAAGCCCCTCGTAGGAGATTCCGGCGATCACCGGGATCAAGCTCACACGCTGAAGGACGCGCCAGTACCAGACCGGATAGCCCAGGAACGAGTAGATGATGATCGTCAGCATCATCACCATGATCAGGAAGTTCGTTCCGCAGCGGACGTGAAGCGTCGAATACTTGTCCACGGCCTCCGGGGTCAGTTGCTGTTCGCCGGCCTCGTGCGCGGCGATCGTCTTGTGCTCGGCGCCGTGATACATGAACACGCGCCGGATGTCTTTGATGAACGAGATCGCCGTGAGATAGCCGACGAAGATCCCCAGCCGCACGCCGCCCTCGATCAGGTTGGACACGAGCGAGTTATGGGTTCGCTTGCGAAGGAAACCCACGCCGATCGTGGGCAGCACGATGAACACGCCGATGAAGAACACGAACGCGAGCGCCAGGGAGAACGCCATCTGTCGCGGGGTGAGCTGCTCGTCCTCGTCCAGGGACTGATTCGCGCTGATCGACAGCGCCCGCACGCCGATCGTCATCGCCTCGCCCAGCGCCGCGACGCCGCGGAACAGCGGCTTCTTCCAGATCTCGCGCTTGGCGGCCAGGCCCTTGAGCGGGTTGTGCTCGACGTAGATCTCTTGCGAAGGACGCCGAACCGCGATCGCCCACGACTTCGGACCGCGCATCATCACGCCTTCGAGGACGGCCTGGCCCCCGTAGAAGTACTCTCGCTTGGCGCCCACGCTTATTCGACCGGTGTCTCGGCGGGCGTCTCGGCGGGAGCGTCCGCCGCGTCCTCGTTCGCGCGGGCGGCCTTCTTGCTCACGACCTTGTTGCCGTAGCGGCGCTGGAACTTCTCGACGCGTCCGCCGACGTCCACCAGCTTCTGCTTGCCCGTGTAGAACGGATGGCACTGCGAGCACAGCTCGACGTGGAGCTCGGCCTTGGTCGCCCGGGTCATGAAATCGTTTCCGCACGAACACCGGACGTGACAGTCGACGTACTCGGGGTGGATGCCTGCCTTCATCTCTTCCTCGCTTCTCCTCAACGCCACGGGACCCTCGCGGGGCCTTCCCCTGTCGGGGCGGCCGCAGCCGGTCCCAGAATCATTTCGGCTTGTCTCGTTCCCGGCTGGAGCCCGCCGGGCAGGCGAACAACGTTCCGGAATGGTACCGGCATTCCCGCCCCCAGGGAACCCGGCGCCGGACCGGAGCCCGCTTTGTTCGGTTTTCGCCGCTAGTCGTTGACGGGGACCTTGTTGATCTCTTTGAGGAACTGCTCGTTGGACTTGGTCGAGGTGATCTTGTCTCGGAGCAGCTCCATCGCGGCCGACGGCGACAGCGCGTGCAGCACGCGGCGGAGCCGCCATACCAGCATGAGCTCTTCCTTGTCGTAGAGCAGCTCTTCCTTTCGCGTGCCCGACGCCTCGACGTCGATGGCCGGGTAGATGCGCTTCTCGGACAGGGCGCGGTCGAGGCGAATCTCGCTGTTGCCGGTGCCTTTGAACTCTTCGAAGATGACCTCGTCCATGCGCGAGCCGGTCTCGACCAGCGCCGACGCCAGGATCGTCAGCGAGCCGCCCTCTTCGATGTTGCGCGCGGCGCCGAAGAACTTCTTCGGCGGATACAGCGCCGTCGAGTCCACACCACCCGACAGGATCCGCCCCGATGTCGGCGCCGCCAGGTTGTAGGCGCGCGCCAGACGCGTGATCGAGTCCAACAGGATCACGACGTCCTGCTTCGCTTCCACCAGCCTCTTCGCGCGCTCGAGCACCAGCTCGGCTACTTGCGTGTGGTCGTCGGCCGGACGGTCGAAGGTCGAATAGACCACCTCGGCGGCCTTGACCGTTCGCTGCCAGTCCGTAACCTCTTCCGGACGCTCGTCCACCAGCAGCACGATCAGATGCACCGACGGGGTGTTAACCAGAATGCCGTTCGCGATCTGCTTGAGGATCGTCGTCTTGCCGGCCTTCGGTGGCGAGACGATCAAGCCGCGCTGTCCGCGGCCGAGCGGCGCGACCAGATCCATAATGCGCTCCGCGACCGCTTTCTCTCCCCACTCCAGCCTGAAGCGCGTCTCGGGAAACAGCGGCGTGAGCGTCTCGAACTTGGGGCGCGCGCGTGCGACTTCCGGCTCGAGGCCGGCGACGGTCTCGACGCGAAGCAGCGCGTAGTACTTCTCGTTGTCCTTCGGCGCCCGAACGTACCCGACAATTTCGTCGCCTCGTCGCAACGCGAACCGCCGGATCTGCGAGAGCGACACGTACACGTCGGTCGGGCCGGGCAAGTAGCCAGACGTGCGAAGGAAACCGTAGCCTTCGGGAAGGACGTCGAGGATCCCGGTGCGGATCTCGCCTTCGGCCGCTGCCGCTTCGGCGTCCATCTGATCAACGGCCGTGGGCTGCTGATCGGGGCGCTCGCGATCGCGACCGCCTCCGCTGCTTCCGCCGCCGCCACCACCGGTCCGACCGCGGCCACGGCCACGTCGCCGGTCGCGGCCTCGATTGGCGCCGCTTCCGCCGCCCCCGCCGCCCCCGCCGCTGCGGCCGGAGTTCTCATCGCGCATCGGCGGCGGAGCCGGGTTGGAGAACGGCCCGGCCGGCCGCATCGCGGGTGCCGGGGATGCGGTTGCCGGAGCGCTTGCGACCGGCGCGCCTTCGACCGGTGCGTCAACGGGCGTCGCAACCGGCGCGTCAACCGGCGTCGCCGGGGCCGCATTCGCTCGAGTGTGACCGTTCGGAGACGGCTCGCCACCGCCTTCGCCTGCTTGCAGGATCGCGCCGATCAGGTCCGACTTCTTGACGCCTTTCGGCGCACGGACTCCCATCGCGGTGGCGATCTCGTGCAGCTCGGCCAAGACCTTCCCTTGAAGAACGTCTTTTCCGAGCGTGTTCGCCTGGGTCAACTCACTCACCTTTCCCCTCCGCCTCGCACGGACTTTTGGTAGTCCTCCCAGTCCTTCGCGAAGCGGTCAAGCCCTATGTCCGTCAATGGATGCTTCACCAGCGCTTTGAAAACCGAGTACGGCATCGTGGCGACGTCCGCGCCCGCCTTGGCCGAGTCCACGACGTGTTGCGGCGAGCGCATGCTGGCCGCGAGAACCTCGGTGGTGTAGCCGTGAATTTCGTAGATACCGCAGATCTCGGCCAGCAGCGACATCCCGTCGCTGGAGATGTCATCGACGCGGCCGAGGAACGGGCTGATGTAGCCTGCGCCGGCTTCCGCCGCCAGAATCGCCTGCGCCGGTGAGAAGCATAGCGTCATGTTGGTCCGGATGCCGCGCCCGGAGAGTTTCTTGACCGCGGCGTACCCGTCGGGGGTCACCGGAACCTTCACGACGATATTCGGCGCGATATCGGCAATCTTGAGTCCTTGCTCGACCATGACGTCGGCGGATTCGAGGTTGGTCACCTCGCCGCAGACCGGCCCGTCGACCTCGGAAGCGATCTCCTTGAGCCGCATGTCGAAATCGACCGAGCCGCCTTCCTTGCCGACCAGCGTCGGGTTGGTGGTCACGCCGGACAGGACCCCCCAGCGATTGATCTCGCGGATCTCGTCGATGCTTGCCGTGTCGAGCCAAAGCTTCATGATGCGTCCTCCTCTGATGAGCGCGCGACGGCGCGAAGCCGCTCGGTGGCGTCGGGCACGTGACGGGGCGCGACCGCCGGGTCGACCGGCTTGCGACCCGAGGGCCGACGCCCGGCCGACGCGGCCTTCGTGGCGGTGGTGGTCACGAGTTCGATCACGGATGCGATCGTCGCGTCCAGATTGTAGTTTGAAACGATCGGGACGCTGTGGGCGAGCGCCTGGGATCGGATGAATTTCTGAATGCGCCGGATGCTGTCGAAGTGATCGAGGTAGCGATGCTGCGGGCGCGAGCGGGCCTGATGGCTGCGCACCGAGAAATGGCTGCGGTGGAGATCCTCGTCGTCGACGGTGACGGCGAGCTGCACCACAACGGCGCGGCTCCTTAGATCGTCGGTCGTCACGAACCCGGGCACGATGTGGGCGCCTTCGATGATGACATCGGTCCCTTCGGTGAGCGCCCGCTCGACCAGCGCCCGCACGCCGACGGCGACCGCGGCGGCCTGCTCTCGAAAGCCCGCAAGGACGGGATCTTCGCCGGCCGGAATCTTGGCCCGCACCATCTCGTCGGCGTTGAACGACGATGTGTACAGGGCCGGCATGAAGCGACGGCTGACGACACCCTTCATCACTTCGCGGATCGCGTCGGTCGAGATGATCCTGACGATCCCCAGCCGCGCGCCGAGCTGCGTCGCGATCGTCGACTTTCCGACGCCGGTTCCACCGCCGATCAAGATGATCAAGGGGCGATCCAGGTCGGCGACGGCCTGCCATTTCATGTACGCCTCGGCGTAGCGCTCGCCGGCCTCGTCCCGCAGGACGTCGGTGGCCAGACGCCGCAGCTCGCCGGTCGAGACCGCGTCGCGCCCGGTTTCGAGCAGGCGATCTTCGATCGTCTGGGCGACGTGATAGGCGCGCGCCGGCGAAAGGCCGGCGGTCATGATCGCACCGGCCATGAGGCCTTTCGAGTACGGCAAGCCATGCTCCCGATCGCTGATGATGATCGCTCGGGACGCGTGGCCGTGGCCGTCGGTGGGGGTCATGGGTTTGAGTTTCCCGGACAGGGTTCCAACGCTAGCGGTTCTTGAAACGTTCCTGCGCCTTCTTATGGACCGTCGCGATCTCGTCTTCGAGGTCGCGTCCTGCGCTGATCGGTCGGTTGTCCACGAACACGATCTCCGCGCCGCCTTCTTGCGCGACACGCACCGCGACGTCAACCGCCGCCGCCTTCAATTCCACGGCAAGGATCTCGTACCTGCCCGCGATCGCGCGCAAGTCCGTCTCGAGCTTGGTGCGATCGGCGAGGTGGTGCGTGACGCCGACGACCTTCGCGCCGTATTCCCGCTCAAGATGGTCTCGCAACATGTCCCCGGTGTCGACCGGAGCCGTCGTCGCGGCGAAGACCCGCCGCCCCTCAACCGGCCCCAGCGGCGTCGGCCTGAGCGCAACCGCTACACGAACGACGGATGCCGGAGGGCGGTCTGGGGAAGTGAGAGCGAAATCCTCGGTCGAAGCGACCTTGCCGTCGGTCATTCTAACCACGAGCAGGTCGGCAAGCAATAGCCGGTGCGAAGCGGGCCAGGACCCCAAATCGTCGGTGTCCCGGGCGACCAGGATGGTCGCGTCCGCGTGCACCGGCGGGATCGCGGTCCCCGATCCTTCGAGCACGATCACGTCCGGCTCCAGACCGTGCGCGGCCTCGACCGCTGCGACGACCGTATCGACCGCGGTGGCGCCCGAGGGTCCGGCCCCGGCGCGACGGGCGCCAACCGCCGCGACCCCGGCCACGACCGCGTCCTCGTAGACATCGCTCGCCGCATGGTTGCCTGCGACGGCCAACGCGACCAGCGCCTCCACCGTCGGGGGATGAAGGTCGCCGCGGACGACGACCGGGCGGTCCGGCCCGCCTCGTCCCATCGCGACGATGACCGGACGCAGACCCGACTCCTTCAACGTTCGCGCGACGTGTGCGGACACGGCCGTCTTGCCGCATCGCTTCCCGGTTCCGATCACCGCGATCGTCGGAACGTGCGCGATCCGAGTTCGCGGCGGCGGCTCGAGGCGAAAGCCGGGCGCTTCGTAGGCCAGTCCGCGCGACAGCGCGATCCCCGCCAGACGCATCCGCATCGCGTGGTCCACGATCGGATCGTCGGACAAGTCCACGACGACGTCGGCGGCGAAAGCGCCGATCGCAATTTCGAGGGCGTCCAGCGCGTCGTCACCGCGCACGATCGGAATGCCTCCGGTGTCCAACGGCCGGGAGAGCTTTTCTCCCCCACCGCAGAACACCGCGGCGATCACCTCGTAGCCGCGAGCGCGCGTGACGTCGATTGCCTGCAGCGTGACCGGCGGATAGTGCTCGCCGTCGATCAGAACGAGCGCCTTGGTCACTCGGATCCTTGCGCCGCCACTTCGGGCTCTTCCACGATGCTCTGGAGTTCGCGGAACATCTCCCGGCCGGTTCGAATGTTGAGATGCGCGATGATCTCTTCGGGGCCGAAGGGATACTTGCGGCGGATGATCAACTCGTCGTCGTCGACGGTGACGACGTTGTAGCACGGGCGGGTGTGGCCGCGCAGCCGGAGGCTGGAGCAAGTGCCGGCGTTGGCGACGTAGAGGTTTTCGATCCGCCACACATACGGCACGTGCTTATGGCCGGTCAGCACCAGATTGACGCCCGAGCGGATGAGCACCTCGAGCAGGTCGCCGGCGTCGTAGACGATATTGCGCTCGCGGCCGGTGCCGGGAATCGGCAGCAGATGATGGTGCTGAACATAGATCTTCAATCGGTAGTCGCCGTCGAACTGCTCGGCGATCCAGGGGTAGCGCTCGCGGCCGATCTGACCGATGTTGAGGTCCGGTTCGGACGAGTCGGCGCCGACGATCTTGACCCCGCCGACCTCGACCGACCAGTGTCGCGCTCCGATCAGTTCTTCGAAATGAACGTAGCCGACGTTGCGCGCGTCGTGATTACCGGGAACCGACAGGACGCGCGGCGAGATCTGATGCAGGTACGCGGCGGCGGTCTTGTACTCTTGACGAAAGCCTTCGTTGGTGAAGTCGCCCGTGCAGACCACCATGTCGGGCTCGAGCTCGTTGAGCTCGCGGATCACGCGGTCCATCAGATTCGGCACGAAATGAACCGAGCCGACGTGCCAGTCCGAAACATGAGCGATGGTGACGGCCACGATCTACTCCTCCATGATCACGCGCAGGTCGCCCTGCTTGGACAGGACCGTGAATCCCGTCATGTCTCCTTCCCTCCTGAACGCGATCGATATCGTGGACGAGCCAACCCGCAGATTGCGCATCTCGATCGTATTCAGCCAGGCAGGCAGCACCGGCGAGTTGATGGTAAGCAAGTTCTCCGGCGCGCGCGCCGACAGTCCGAGCATGGATTGAAGCATCAAGAACGGGGCACCTGCGGCCCACGCCTGGGGCGAGCAAGCAACCGGGTAGGACACCGGGCGGTTGGGAGTGCGCCGCGTGAACCCGCAGAACAGTTCCGGCAACCGCATGGTCTGCGAGAAGATCGCCGCATCGAACAGGGACGTGGCCAGGCGATTGGTCTTTCGGTGGAAGCCGTAGCGCTTGAGCCCGGCGGCAATGAACGCATTGTCGTGCGGCCAGACGGAGCCGTTGTGGTAGGACATCGGGTTGTAGGCAAGCGCCGACTTCGACATCGTCCGCACGCCCCACCCACTGAACATATCCGGTTCGAGCAGGCGTTCCGCGACGTCGGCTGCTCGCTCGGGCGGAATGATGCCGCAGTACAGTCCGTGCGCCGGGTTGGACGTCACCGACCGGATCTGACGCTTGTCGCCGTCAAGACCGAGCGCGTAGTAGCGCTCGTCCTCCATCCAGAAGGCTTCGTCGAACCGGTTTCGCAGCGCAGCCGCTTGCTCGCGGAGCGCCGTCGCGCGATCGAGCGATCCGAGGTCCTGGTACATCATCGCGGTCCGCTGCTTGGCGAGGTACACGTAGGCCTGCACCTCGGCGAGCGCGATCGGGCCCTTGGCGAGCGTCCCGTCGGCGTGCACCACCGAGTCGTGCGAATCCTTCCAGCCTTGATTGTCGAGCCCGAGCGGCGAGCGCTTCAGATACTCGACGAACCCGTCGCCGTCCTGGTCGCCGTAGTCGTCGATCCACGCGAGAGCTCGTTCCACGTGCGGGATCATCTCTTCCAGGAACGCGCGATCGGCCGTCCACTTGTAGTAGGTGCCGAGCAGTATCAGAAACAGCGGCGTCGAATCGACGCTGCCGTAGTACGGCGTGTGCGGAATTCGCGTCGCGGAAGCCAGCTCGCCGCGGCGAATCTCGTGGAGAATCTTTCCGGGCTCTTCGTCGCGCCACGGATCGTCCTCGCGGCCTTGCAGGCGCGCGAGCATCCGAAGCGTATCCCGAGCCGGATCCGGGTTGATCATCAGGATCTGATGGCTGGTCAAGAGCGAATCGCGACCGAAGGGGGCGACGTACCACGGGATGCCCGCAGCAAGGTACTGGCCGTCCGGGGTTTCGGTCAGCAGCGCTCGCAGGTCGCGAACGCCTCGCTGCAACAGCCGGTTGAACAGCTCGTTGTCGGTGTCGATCGTGGTGCACGAACGCTCCCAATCCTCGTAGGAGCGCCGCAACTCGTGCAGCGCCGACTCGAACGAGACCTGCGGCAGGCGCTCGTCGCCGATGATGGGCTCGATCGTGAAATGAAGCACCCGGGTGTAGTGGGCGCCCAGATCCAAGTCGAACCAAACGGTGACGGTCCCTGCTTCGATGTGATGACGGGTCGGCGCGGTTCCCAGATCGATGCGGGTCGTTCGGAACGCCCCGTCCTCGCCGCGATAGGCCAGGGTCACGCGCGTGCCGTCCACGCGAGGCTTGAATTGCGTGCCGCGCCGTTCGCGGTGCAGGCCGCGCACCTCGAAGATGTCCGCGAAGTCGGCGCCCAGGGTCAAGCGCACTTCGATGCGAACGGGAAACGGGTTGTAGTTCTTGATGCGAACCCGCTCAAAGAGCCGGTCGGCGATGACGCGGGTGCGGCGCATGTTCAGCGTCTGCTGCGGGATCGCGATCCGTTCGCCCTCCCAGACGTTTTCGTTCGTGCAGTCGATGTAGGACATCGAGGCGCGCTCGGCACTCGAAGACAGCAGCACCGGCGGCGAACCGGCAATCTCCATCGCGTAGGCGGACAAGAAGCGCGTGTCGCGATAGTAAAGGCCTGTGCCGCCCCCCGACAGGTTCCCCTCCGGGGTCGTGTAGAGGAACATGTCGCCCTCTTTGGTGGCGAGCAGGCCGGATGGATCGTCGGGGAGGATGGATTCGCGGCGGGCGGCGGCGAACCGGGCGTCGGCATCGGGATCGACTTCGAAGACCAGACCGTCGGGGCCGACGGCCTGAATCGGAGGGGCGCTCTCTGGTGACACCATTTCCTCAGCCTATGGGCACTCGCGGCTCAATCTCAACGGGTCGGATGCTTTTCCACCACAGCACCCGACGGATCGAAGGGGACGATTCGTATCTCCCATCCATCGGGAGCATGCGTGCGCGCCGCATTCGCGGCGGACGGCGCGTCGCCGGCCGCAACCAGCGCGGCGATGCTCGGCCCGGCCCCGGACAGGAACGCGGCGATGCCGTCGGCGCGCAGCGCGCGCGCCAGCGCGCCGGCATCCTCCGCGATGGCGAACCGGCGATCCTGGTGCAGCCGGTCCTCGGTTGCCGCCGGCAAGCGAGTCGGGTCGCCGGTCGCGATCGAGGCCGCAAGCAGCGCCGCCCGCGACGCGTTGAACACCGCATCGGCAAAGGGAATCTGGGCCGGGAGCGCAGCGCGAGCCTTCGAGGTCGACAGCCGCCCCGGCGCAACGCACGCGAGGACGGCGATCGAATCCGGCGGCGGCAGCCGGAAGGCGTCGGCGGTCGCGTACCCCGAAATGGTGACACCGCCGAGCAGCGCGGCGCTGACGTTGTCGAGGTGGCCTTCGATTTCGCCGGCAAGCGCGAGCAGACTCGCACCGCCGCCGAGAATCGCGCGAGCCGCGACGAGACCGCCGACGATCGCGGCCGCGCTGGATCCGAAGCCGCGGCCGTATGGAGCTTCGTTGGAGATCGTGATCGCCCACTCGCCTGCATCGGCCCCGACGGCCGCCTCCCATGCACGCACCGATCGCAGGACCAGATTGGACGCGTCACGCGGAATGCGATCTTCGCCCGGGCCGGAGACATGGACCGTCGTCGTCCCGGCGGCTTCAAGGGTGATGCGGTTGTGCCAGGCGATCGCCAATCCGAGGCAATCGAATCCGGGACCCAGGTTGGCGATCGTCGCCGGCACGCGAACGGTCACGCTCATGGCGCAGCTCAGAGGCCGAGCTCGCGTGCCGCGGCGTCGGCGTCGGGGGGAACCACAACCGGATTCGGCGCGCCGGCGATGGCCCAGTCGGGGTCCTTCAGCCCGTGCCCGGTCAGGATGCACACGATCGTCTTCCCCGCCGCGAAGATGCCTTCGTCGTCGAGCTGAAGCATGCCGGCAACCGAGGCGGCAGAGGCCATCTCGACGAAGACTCCCTCGCGCGCCAGCAAACGATAGGCCGCGATGATCTCGCGATCCGTGACCGATCGAATCGCGCCTTCCGACTGGGTCGCGGCGTCGACCGCCTGCGTCCAGGATGCCGGGTTGCCGATTCGGATCGCCGTCGCGATAGTTTGCGGCTTCTCGACCGGATGGCCGAGCACGATCGGCGCGGCGCCGGCTGCTTGAAAGCCGAACATGCGCGGCAGATAGGTGATCCGCTCGTCGTCACGGAGCTCGCGATACCCCTTCCAATAGGCGGTGATGTTGCCCGCATTCCCAACGGGGATCAGGTGATAGTCCGGCGGTCGCCCGAGCGCGTCGACGATCTCGAATGCGCCGGTCTTCTGTCCCTCGATTCGATACGGATTGACGCTGTTGACCAGCGTCACCGGATAACGCTCGACCAAGTCCCGCGCCATCGTCAGCGCTTCGTCGAAGTTTCCTTCCACCTGAAGCAGCCGCGCGCCGTGCACCAGCGCCTGCGCGAGCTTGCCCAGCGCGATCGCGCCCTGCGGGACCAACACGATGCAGTCCATCCCGGCCTTTGCCGCATACGCGGCGGCGCTGGCCGAGGTGTTGCCGGTGGATGCGCAAATGACGGCCTTCGATCCTTCTTCGGCGGCTTTGGAGATCGCCACGGTCATGCCGCGATCCTTGAAGGAACCGGTCGGGTTTGCCCCCTCGTACTTCAGGTGGACCTCGCAGCCGAGCCGGTCCGACAGGCTCGCGCTGTGAATCAAAGGCGTCCCGCCTTCGCGAAGCGTCACGACCGGTGTGGCCTCCGAAACCGGAAGCGCATCCCGATATTCCTCGATGATGCCGCGCCACTGATGCGCGGGCTTCATCGCCGGCCCGCCATCAGGCTTCGCCGCCCTCGACGCGCATCACGCTGGCGATCGCGGTGACGGCATCGAGGTCGCCGAGCGAGTCCACGGTCGCCTGCAAGTCGCGCTCCTGCGCGCGGTGCGTGATCAAGACCAGTTGCGCGCCTTCGCCGTGTCCTTCCTGCCACACGCTGCGGATCGACACGTTGTGCTTGGCGAACACGTCGGCGACGGCGGCGAGCACGCCCGGCTCGTCGCTGACTTCCAACAGCATGTAGTACTGGCTGTATGACTCGTCCATCGAACGAACCGGCTTCGACAGGTAACAGGTGCAGCCGATGCCTCGCGCGCCGCGCACCACGTTGCGGGCCACATCGCACACGTCTCCCACCACGCTGGTCGCCGTCGGGTCCCCGCCCGCGCCCCGTCCGTAAAACATCAGCTCTCCAACGCGCTCGGCTTCAACGAAAACGGCATTGAGGTTTTCGCGAACCGATGCCAGCGGATGGGAAGCGGGAACCATCGCCGGGTGCACGCGCGCCGCGATCGTGCCGTCGTGGTCTTCGGCAATCGCGAGCAGCTTGACTTCGTAGCCGAGACGTTTCGCGAAAGCGATGTCGGTCGCGGTCACGTTCGCGATCCCTTCCCGGTATACATCTCCGGCGACGACGCGCGAGTTGAACGCGATCGAGGCGAGGATCGCGCATTTGGCGGCCGGATCGAATCCTTCGATGTCGGCGCTCGGATCCAGTTCGGTGTACCCGAGCCGCTCCGCCTCGGCCAAGGCTTCGCCGAACTCGAGTCCGTCTTCGCTCATCCGGGTGAGAATGAAATTCGTTGTGCCGTTGACGATCCCCATGACCTTGCGAACCTTGTCGCCGGCCAGCCCTTCCTTGATCGGACGGATCAGCGGAATCCCGCCGCCGACTGCGGCTTCGAATCGCAAATCCATTCCGGTCTCGTCGGCCGTGTCGAACAATTCTTTGCCGAGCGAGGCGACGAGTTCCTTGTTGGCCGTGACCACCCGCTTGCCGCTGCCGAGCGCATCCAGGATCAGGGATCGTGCCGGCTCGATGCCGCCCATGACTTCGATCACCACGTCGATCGAAGGGTCCGCGACGATCGCACGGGGATCGGCCCCGAGCAGCGACTGCATCGACTCGGGGATGTCGCGCTTCTTCGACGCCGATCGGACGGCGACCGCGGCGACCTCGATGCCCGCGCCGATGCGCTGCCGAATGTCGGGCTCGTTGGCGTGCAGCATTCGAAGCACAGCGGACCCGACGATGCCACAGCCCAGTTGCCCAACTCGCACGACTCGATCGCTCATGGTCGGGAACTATACAGAGGGACTTCACGCGCGAACCGGGACAAAGTCGTACCCGGAGCCAAATTTTTCCCTCTCTCACTCTTGTCCCTTCGATGCCGGTGCGCGGAGTATGGGTTCATGCAACGACCGGACCGCGCCCGTGCGGTCCGGCAGGGGGGTGTCGCAGCCGGACTTTTGGCGGCGGCCGGAGGGAGCGTCGTTCTCGCCGGCTGGTTCACCGGAAACGGCGATGCAGCCGCGCTCCTGCCGGGAGCCTCTTTAGTTGGCATCCCGACCGCTTCGGCACTGATCGCCCTCGGCGGCGCGCTCGCGGCGGCCGGGCGTTCGTTCAAGCGACTTCAGTTCGTCCTCGCGCTCGTCGCCGTGGCCATCGCCGTGCCGGTACTCCTTCAAGCCTTCGGCATTCGCGAGACCGGCCTCGGCGTGTTCGAGATTCCTCGCGCCGGCGCGTTGGGAGGCCGATCACCCTTCCCGCCCTGGGGTGCCTGCATCGTCGCGGCGCTGATCGCCGCTTCGGTCGCCGCGGACGCAGTGCCCCGGATGCCGTCGCGCGCCGCCGCGTGGCTCGCGACATCGGGGTGGATCGGCTTGGCCATCCTGATCGTTGACCGCGTGGCCTTGCCGCTGGATGCGCCGGCGACGGAGTTCGGCGCGTCGGTGGGCGCGATCGCGCTGCTGGGGATCGCGGCGATCGGACAGCAGGCGACGGTCGCGGACCGCCGAGGCGCATTCAACGCGTTGCTGATCGACGGATCGGTCCGCGGACAGCTCCTGCGCCGCTTCACGCTGCCGATCCCGCTCGTAACCGTGCCTCCGCTCCTTGTGATGACGGTGATCCTGCGGCTCCGCATCGAAGATCAGGAACTTTCCTATCTGCTGACCCGCATCGGAACGGCGACGATCGCCGCGTTGATCATCGTCGTTGCGGCGACCGGCAGCAGGGTCGCGGCGACGACCGGTCGCCGGCTGCGCGCGCTCGCCGACACGGCCGCCCGCGTCGCCGCCGGCGACACCGCCGCCCTGGTCGAACCGCCGCATCCCGGCACGCGGCTTCCCGACGAGTTCGCGCATCTCGCGCGGTCGATGGAGACGATGCGCACCTCGCTGGTCCACCGAGACCAAACCGAAACCTTCCTTCGCGAGGCGACGCGCTTCGTCGCCGGCCAAGAGGATCTCGACTCGGCTCTCAGCGCGCTGCGCGAGTCGACGCTCGGCGCCGCACCGGTCGATCTGGTCGGCTACGGCGTCACCGCGGGGCAGGACCGCGTCGTCGGCACCGGCGTGAGCGGCGCAGCCATCGACTACGAAGGGCGGCAGCTCCCGATCGATCCCGAGGCGATGACGATCCTGTGCCGCGGCGAACCATTTGTGCTCGAACTGGGCGGCACGCCGCCTCGGACGGATGCGCAGCGGATGGTCTTCGACATCGGGATCCGGTCGATGGTGGTGCTCCCGATCGTCGCCGGCAGCGCGATCAGCGATCTGGTGATGTTCGCCTCGTACTCGTCGCGGGCGTTTCCGCCGGCCATCGTCGATCTGTTCGACCGGCTCGTTCGAGAGACGGCCGCGACGCTGCGCACACTGTCGATGCTCGAGCGAGAGCGGGACGCGACCCGGCGGCTGACCGAGCTGGATCAGCTCAAGAACGAATTCGTCGGCATCGTCGCGCACGATCTTCGCTCCCCGATGAGCGTGGTCGCGGGGTTCACGGACACGATGCTGTCGCGGTGGACCGAAATTCCCGACGACAAGAAGCGGAGCTACATTGAAATCGTGTCCCGCACCATCCGCGACATGTCGGAACTCGTCGGCGACGTGCTGCAGGTCGCTCGGATCGAATCGGGAGAACCGGCGATCGCCGCCGAGCCGTTCGACCTGGCCGAGCTGGTGCACCGGACGACCTCCGAGATCGCAGAGACGTCGGTGGGACGGAAGCTGGTCGTGACCGGAGACGCGCCGGTGATCGTCGCCGGCGACCCGACCCGCATCTGGCGAGTCCTCACCAACCTGGTATCCAACGCGCTCAAGTTCTCCCCCGACGACGCCCCGGTCGAGATCGACGTGTCCGTAAATGCGCGCTTCGCGCACGTCGCCGTCCGCGATCACGGTCCCGGCATCGCGCCCGAAGACATGGGCATGCTTTTCCAGAAGTTCGGGCGGATTCCACCGCCACCCGGCACGGACTCGCCCGGCGGCACCGGACTCGGTCTCTACATATGCAAGTCCATCGTCGAAGATCACGGCGGAACGATCGAAGTGGACACCGCCCTCGGCGAAGGCAGCACGTTCCAGTTCAGCCTTCCGCTGATCGAGGTGACGAAGGAATCCGAGCCGGGATAGGCTCGCGGCCACGATGGACAGTTTTGCCGACGCGCAGGCGCGCATTTTCGACCTCTACAACGAAGGTGACTTCGAAGAGGCGCTCGAGGTTGCGACCGCCGCGCAAAGCCACTTCCCGGCCGAGCGCAACGCGCTCGTCTACTACCGCGTGTGCCTCGCGGCGCGAACGGGGCAGCCGTCGCTGGCGGCGTGGATCCTCGAGGAGGCGATGTCGACCGGCATCTGGTTCGGCGTCGACAAGCTCCGCGCCGAGAGCGACTTGGCTTCGTTGCAGGGCGACGCCGACTTCGAACGGCTGGTCGAGATCTGCGCAGAGCGGCAGGCGAACGCCGCGCGCCACGCCGCGCCGGCGCTGATGACCGCCGCACCGGACGGAGCGATCCCGCCCTGGCCGGTGGTGATGGCGCTGCACGGCGGCTCCGGATCGGCGAGCGAAGCGCTCCCCCGCTGGATCGCCGCGCAGCGAGCCGGCTGGCTCGTCGCGCTGCCGCAATCGTCGCGCCCTTCGTCCTTCGCGCGATACACCTGGGCGGCGGCCGGAGCCGGCGACGAAGCGCGGGTCGCGTCGGAGATCCTGACGCACGTCGAGACGATCGGGGGAATGGGCGTCGCCGACGCAAGCCGGCTCGTGCTGGGTGGATCGTCGGCGGGCGGGTCGGCGGCGTTGCGCCTGGCGGTCACGGGAACGGTCGCGGCTTGCGGCGTCATCGCCGTCGTTCCGGCCCTTCGCGACGCGACGGTCTTTGCGCCGCATCTGGAAGGCGCCGCCAAACGCGACCTGCGCGTGACCATCATCGCCGGCGGGCGTGACACCGACCGGTCCGAGCCGATCCGCCGGCTCCACGCGATGCTGGAAGAAGCCGGCGTCGATTCGCGGCTCCACGTCGATCCCTCCGTCGCGCACGACTTCCCGCGCGACTTCGACGATCTGCTTCCCGACATGCTTGCCTGGACGGCCGGTCGAGACTAGACGTCCAGGCGAACCAAGTCTTCGTAGGTTTCTCGCCGGACGATCATCCGCGCGCGGCCGTCGGCCACCGCGACCACGGCGGGACGCGGGAACTTGTTGTAGTTGCTCGCCATCGAGTACCCGTAGGCGCCGGTTGCCGGCACGGCGAGCAGATCGCCGCGGCGAACCGACGCGGGGAGCGAAACGTCGCGGATCAACAGGTCCCCTTGCTCGCAATGCGCGCCGGCGACCGTCACGACGCGACCGGCCGGCTCGGTGGCCTTGTTCGCCAGGAACGCCTCGTAGCGCGCACCGTAGAGCGCGGGACGGATGTTGTCGCTCATGCCTCCGTCAACCGCGACGTAGGTGCGCACGCCGGGAATTTCCTTCACCGTCCCGACGGTGTAGATCGTCACCATGGCGTTGGCGATCAGCCAGCGGCCGGGCTCGACCGCCAGGCGCGGGCGGGGCAACGAGTGCTTGAGCGCCTCGCGCTCGACAGCGGCGGAGACTTCGCGCGCGAACAGATCCACGCGCGCAGGCGGGTCCTCGCGCGTGTAGGCGATGCCAAGCCCGCCGCCCAGATTCAGCTCCTCGGCTTCGATGCCGGTGGCGTCGCGAACCTCGCCCAGGAACTCGCCCATGATCTCGACGGTCTTCAGGAACGCTTCGACGCCGGTGATGTTCGAGCCGATATGACAATGGAATCCGGCGATCTCGATGTTGGGAAGATCCCCGCCGCGCTTGACGGCCTCCAGCGCCACGCCGCCCTCGATGGACATGCCGAACTTCGAATCTTCCTGGCCGGTTTGGACGTACTCGTGCGTGTGCGCTTCCACGCCCGGCGTGACGCGGAGCAGGATGCGCTGGCGCCGTCCGATCCCGGCAGCGCTCGCGTCGATGCGCTCGAGCTCTTCGAGCGAGTCGGCCACGATCCGTCCCACTCCGGCTTCGACCGCCATGCGAATCTCGTCGTCCGACTTGTTGTTGCCGTGCATCATCAGCCGGTCGCCGGCGACGCCGGCGCGCAGCGCGGTGAACAGCTCGCCGCCGCTGGCGACGTCCAGTCCGAGTCCCTCGTCGGCGACGATCCGGGCGACCTCGGTGGAAAGGAACGCCTTGCTCGCGTAGTAGACGGTCGCGTCGGGCAACGCCTCGCGGTAGGCGGCGCAGCGCTCCCGCAGTGTTCGTTCGCAGAACACGAAGAGCGGCGTGCCGTATTCGGCGGCCAGATCCACCACGTCCACGCCGCCGATGTGCAGATGGCCGTTCTCGGTGACCAGCGCCGAGTGGGGCAGGACATCTTTGAGCGTATGCGTCATTCGTTCTCCTCGATTCGGTCCATGCGCTCGGGCGCGGACACGCCCAGCAGCGCGAGCGTGTTGGCGAGCGTGATGCGCGTCGCTTCGCACAAATGCAAACGCGCGTCGGTGAGCGCGGCATCATCGGTGACGACCCGGCAGTCGCGATAGAAGGAGTGGAAGTGCGCGGCGACTTCTTCGGCATAGCGTGGCAACAGATGCGGGGCCCGCCGCCGCGCTGCCAGCTCGACGATCTCGGGAAGCTCCGCGATCTTGCGCAGTAGATCCTGCTCGGCTTCATGGCGCAGTAGCGACAGGTCGGCATCCTCGACCGAGCCGCGACCGGCCCCTTGCTCCGCCGCGTGACGGCCGATCGAGGCGATCCGTGCGTGCGCGTACTGCACGTAGAAGACGGGATTGTCCTGCGATTGGCGCACGACCAGCTCGATGTCGAAGTCGATCTGCGTATCGGCGCTCTGGCGAAGCAGCGTGTACCGGGCCGCGTCCACGCCGACTTCGTCGATCAGCTCGTCGGTCGTGACCAGCTCGCCGGTGCGCTTGGACATGCGGACCGGCTCGCCGCCTCGAAACAGGTTCACGATCTGGCCGATCAGGAACTCCACCGTCTCGGGCTCGTCGCCGAGCGCCTGCACCACGGCGCGCATCCGCGGCACGTACCCGTGGTGGTCGGCTCCCCACAGGTAGACGAGCCGATCGAATCCGCGAGAGCGCTTGTCCAAGTAATAGGCGACATCGGGAGCCAGATACGTCGTCGTTCCATCCCCGCGCCGGACGACTCGGTCCTTGTCGTCGCCGAAGTCGGTCGAGCGAAGCCAGAGAGCGTCATCCTGTTCGTAGGTATGGCCGCCGTCGCGCAGGCGCTGCAGGGCGCGTTCGACGGCGCCCGACTCGTGCAGGGCGGTCTCGCTGAACCAGACGTCGAAGCGAACGCCGAACCGCTCGAGCACCTCGCGCTGATGCGCAAGCATGCGCTCGCGCCCGATCTCGCGAAACAGCTTCCCGCGTTCGTCGTCGTCCATCTCGAGGTATCGATCGCCGTCTGCACCTTTGATCTGCTCCGCTAGGTCGGTCACGTAGAGCCCTTGATAGCCGCCCTCAGGGACCTCGGCCGCGCGGCCGAAGAGCGTCAGGTAGCGGGCGGCGATCGACGCGCCGAACAAATCCATTTGCCGGCCGTAATCGTTGACGTAGAACTCGCGCGTGACCACGGATCCGGCGGCCTCGAGCATGGCCGCGAGCGCGTCGCCCAGCGCCGCCCAACGCGCGTGCCCGACGTGAAGCGGCCCGGTCGGGTTCGCCGAGACGAACTCGACGTTGACCGACTCGCCGTCGGGCTCGCGGTGCCGACCCCACGCGGGGCCGGCCTGCTCGATGTCGCGGACCACGCCGGCCAGCCAGTCGGCCGTGAGCGTGAAGTTGATGAATCCCGGACCGGCGATCTCGACCCGGCCGACCTCGGGCATCGGCTCGAGCGCGTCGACGATCTGCTGCGCGATCGCCCGCGGCGGCCGTCCGAGCGGCTTGGCGAGCATCATCGCCGCGTTCGCCGACCAGTCGCCGTGTTCCTTTCGCGCGGGACGCTCCACCAAGATCGCCGGCATGCCTTCGGGCAGGGCGTCGCCGGCGACGGCAAGCGCCGCCGTGCGCACCGCGGCGGCCAGACGGTCCCGGATCATCACGACTCCGCGGGCAGGATCCGCTCGCCGGCCAGGACGCGCTTGACCACGTCCATCAACTCGAGCGGATCGAACGGCTTGGTCATGTAGGCGGCCACGCCGATCTCGTAGCCGCGCCGCACGTCCAGATCCTGCGCGCGCGCCGACAGAAAGATGATCGGAATGTGGGCGGTCGCCGGATCGGCTTTCGCGCGACGGCAGACCTCCCAGCCGTCGTATTTCGGCATCATGATGTCCAGCAGGACGATGTCGGGATCGACGGAGGCGATCTTTTCGAGCGCCTGCTCGCCGTCGGAGGCCGTGTCCACGTCGTAGCCTTCCAGCTCGAGGTTCACTACGAGCAGTTGCTGGATCACGCGGTCGTCATCGACGACTAGGACTTTCTTCGCCACGGCGCCTCCGGCTCGGGAACGCGCGCATCATATCGCCGCACGCCGCCCAGACCGATTCCATTCAGGTTCGATTCCGATTCGATTCCGATTCGGGCCGCTCGTCGCCCTGCTAGGATCCGCGTTTCTTGCCCCCGTAGCTCAGAGGATAGAGTACCGGCCTCCGAAGCCGGGTGCGCAGGTTCGAGTCCTGCCGGGGGCGCGTGGCTGATTGGGGCTCCGGGACGACTCGCTTCGCTCGCCGCCCTCTGCCCCCAAACCCCCGCCAAGATGTGGTCTGCCTCCGAGACTCGAACAACTCCTCAGCGACCCGTGCGCTCCCTACCCGGCGCCCTTGTGCTGAGCGGACGAGCTACCCGGGGGAAAGTCAGTCCTTCACACGCAGCAGGCGCCATTCGTCCGGCACACCCTTCAGCCTGTGAACGCCACGGTCCGAAAACGCAATGCCGGATCCGACCACTAAGTCTTTGACCGTGCTC
>DASWHR010000097.1:0-11591 GCA_036398095.1 Actinomycetota bacterium | reverse complement strand
AGGGTGTCGCGTTCAAGCTGGCCGACATGGCGATGGAGACCGACGCGGCGCGGCTGCTGGTGTGGCGCGCGGCGTGGATGGCGCGCAACGCGCAGCCGTTCTCGAAGGCGGAAGGCTCGATGTCGAAGCTCAAAGCCGGCGAGGTTGCCGTCAAGGTCACCGAAGAGGCGATCCAATGTCTCGGCGGCTACGGCTACATCAAGGACTTCCCGGTCGAGAAATGGTTCCGCGACTCGAAGATCTACTGCCTGTTCGAGGGGACCAGCGAAATCCAGCGGCTCGTGATCTCGCGCGCGCTGGGATCGATGTAGCGGCATGGGATATCTGCGGATCCGAGGGGACCGCGGAACCCTGTTCCCGAAGGATCGCTGCATCGTGTCCTTCGACGGGACGCACATCGCCTACACGATGCTCGGCTCGGGCGACGGACCGGTGATCGCCTTGTGCGCCGGCTATGTGTGTCCCGACAACTTCTGGACCTATCTTGCGCCCGAGCTCGCGAAGCGCGCGCGCGTGCTCATCTGGAACTATCGCGGCGCCGGCGTGTCGGGCATGCCGCGCGAGCCGGGCTTTTGGGCTCGCGGTGTCAGCGTCGAGGACTTCGCCGTCCGCAACTACGCGAAAGATCTCAAGGCGATCCTCGATCACGAAGGGATCGACAAGATCGCGCTCGTCGGCCACTCGATGGGCGCGCAGGTGTGCCTGGAGTCCTACCGGCTGATGCCCGAACGCGTCGTCGCGCTGGTGTCGATCTCGGGTCCGTTCTCTTCACCGGTCCGAACCTTCTACAACCTCGCCATGTTCCCGAAGATCTTCGCGGTCGCGCGCGTGGGCATCAACGCGTTTCCGCGGCCGGCCCACGGTGTGTGGCGCGCTCTGTTCAAGACCGGGCTGCCGCACGCCGTCGCGCGCGCGACCGGGGCGATCGGCTCGAAGTGCAAAGCAGATGACATGGCCGCCTACTACGAGCACATGGCCGAGCTGGATCCGATCGTGATGATGAAGATGGCTGAGGCGATGCATCGCCATTCGGCCGAGGATCTGTTGCGGCACATCCAGGTTCCGGCCTTGGTGATCACGGGGGATCGCGACAACTTCACTCCGCCGTGGATCGGCCGGATCATGGCCTCCAGGATCCCCGTCGCCGAGCAGGTCGTGATCGAAGGTGGCTCGCACGCGGCGATCATCGAAGAGCCGCAGATCGTCAACGACGCCGTCACGGACTTCCTGAAACGGCACGTCTGGACGGGCAAGCGCGTGCGAGCCGTCAAAGAGCCCTCGGGCGTCAAGCAGCGCTAGAGGCCCGCTTCGGGCATGATGGGTGCATGAAGGTTCTGCTGGCCGCTCCGCGCGGCTACTGTGCCGGCGTCGACCGCGCCGTCGAGACCGTCGAACGCGCGCTTGCTCGCTTCGGTGCGCCGGTCTACGTTCGCAAGCAAATCGTCCACAACGCCCACGTCGTCGCCGATCTGGAGTCCAAGGGAGCGGTCTTCGTCGAAGAGCTCGACGAGGTCCCCGAGGGCGCGACGGCGATCCTGTCGGCGCACGGTGTCGCACCCGAGGTCTACGAGCAAGCCGCCAAGCGCAACCTGCAGACGATCGACGCGACGTGTCCGCTGGTAACCAAGGTCCACTTCGAGGCGCGCAAGTTCGCCTCCGACGGCTTCGACATCGTCCTGATCGGTCATGAGGGCCACGAAGAGGTGATCGGAACGATGGGCGAGGCGCCGAGTTCGATCACGCTCATCGAAAAGCCCGCCGACGTAGCCGGGCTGGCGTTGTCGGGCGGCAAGGTCGCCTACCTGTCGCAGACGACGCTCTCGGTGGATGAAACCAACGACGTCATCGCCGCGTTGCGCGAGCGCTTCCCGGCGATCCAAGGGCCGCCGCGCGACGATATCTGCTACGCCACCCAGAACCGGCAAACCGCGGTGAAGGACATCGCCGGACGCGCCGATGTCGTGCTGGTGATCGGATCGCAGAACTCGTCGAACTCCAAGCGGCTCGCCGAAGTCGCCCGCGCAGCCGGCGCCGACGCATATCTGATCGACGATGAGACCGAGATCGACCCGGCGTGGGTCGAGGGCGCGGCGACGGTCGGGATCACGTCGGGCGCGAGCGCGCCCGAATGGCTCGTGGATCGCGTCGTGGACTGGTTCCGCGCGCGGGGCCCCGCCGATGTCGAAGAGGTCCGCGTCGTCGATGAAGACGTCCACTTCGGCCTGCCGAAGGAACTCGACCGCACATAGGCGGTCCATTCGTCCCCCCTACGCGACGGGAACGGTGGCGACGCGAAGGGACATCGACTTGAAGTGCTGGTTGTTCATCAGCACGTCGAACGCGTAGTCGCCGGGCTTTTCGAAGCGCGTGTTCGTGAGGTTGATGACCATGTTGACGCCGGCTTCGCGGCCCATCGGGGCGGCGCCCGACGCTTCGATGTCCCCTTCGATCTTGGCCAGCTCGGCGCCGTCGGCGTCCACGAGCCGAACCTGAAGATGATGCCGCAGGTTCATCTCGGTCGGGTGGATCAGCCAGCGCATGACCAGGGCCATATGAGGGTGAACGAGCGGAAACGACTGGCCGCCGATCTGGTCGATCCCGCCGCCGAGGACGTAGAACTTGCGGCCGGGATCGGCTTCGGCCGCGTCGGCCAGGAACGCAAAATCCAGTGATGGCATGGCGCGAATGCTACGGGAGCAGCCGGGCGAACGCGAACCCCGGCAGGGATCCGGCGCCGCCGAGTCGAACCTATCCTCGGATGAGGATCCCGGCTTTTCGCATCATCGTCGCCGTCGCTTTGCTGGCCGGCTTTGCCGTCCCCGGATCCGGTTCGGCCGTCCCCGTTCCCGGCGGTTCCTCGAACGTCGAACTGATCGCTCAGTTCCCCGACATCCAAGCCATGGGCGGCCGGTTCATCGGCCGGTATCTGTATACGACCGCGACCGACGGGCTCCGGGTCTACGACACGGCAAACCCGCTTCAGCCGGTCCCCGTCGCGACGTTGCCGCTGCCGTCCTTTTCGAACGAGGACGTCTCGGTGTCGAACACGCGGAAGCTGGTGTTGCTGTCGAGCGACTGGGGCGGGCTCGGTTTCGGCGGCGGCCTGTTCGTCGTCGACGTGGTCAATCCCGCACTCCCCAGGCTCATCGGCGTGCTGCCCTACAACAGCATTGCCAATCCGGACGGCTCGTCATTCGACCGCGTCGGCCATATCGCCAACTGCCTCAACGATTGCGCCCGCTACGCGTGGATCACCGGCGCCGACAAGGGCCGGATGCTGGTGGTGGATCTTCAGAATCCGGCTGCGCCGCGCGCGGCGGGTTGGGTGACGCCGCAAGCGAATCCCGGCAATGCGACGGTGGGAAGCAAGATCGTCCACGACGTCACCACCGATTCGTTCGGGGACGTGTGGGTATTCGGCTCGCAAGGGATCTCGAAGGTGGATGCCTCCAATCCGCTCGCGCCGGTCGAGAAGTATTCGATCAGCAAGGCCGACAACGATCGTCTGGATCAGCTCGTGATGCACAACGGAATGCGACTCGACGCACGCACGTTGGTGGTGACCGAAGAGGACTGGATCCAGCCGCAATGCAAGGCCGGCGACGAAGGATCGCTCCAGACCTGGGAGATCCCGACGACGGCGACGGGAACGCTGAAGCCGCTCGACCAGTGGACGACCGAGATGGGCACCTTCCTCGACGGCGGAACGCCGGTGTCGGTGGCATGTTCGGCGCACTGGTTCGACCTGAACGCGCACGGCGTCGCGGCCGTCGGCTGGTATCACCAGGGCATCCGGTTCCTCGACGTGTCCAAGCCCGGCGCGATCCGCCAAGTCGGCTACTACATCCCGCCGTGGGAGGTCGCGGGCGCGGGAGTGTCGATGGCGCTCTACGTTCCCGGCCGTAGCGATCTTGTCTACGGAATGAGCTTGTCGTCGGGGCTGATCGTGCTGCGCATCGCGAACGGCGGAGCCGGCGCCGGGACCGTCGTCGCCCCCATCCTGGCGCAATGGATCGGGGCACGCACCACGGTTGACTTCGAGCCGCATCCCACGTTCGGCTGGGCCTGCCCGGTTCCGACCGCCTGACCTTTCGCTTCGCGGCCCGCGCGGGCTATTGTGCGATCATCCGATCACAAGCGGGGGCGGGTATGCGAGCGATCCTGTTCGACGACGTCGGTTCGATTTCCTTCGGCGACTATCCTGATCCGACCGTGCAGGAGCCCGGCGATGCGGTGATCAAGATCACCACCGCGGCGATCTGCGGATCCGACTTGCATCTGCTTCACGGCAAGATCCCCGGCCTGCGGCCGGGCAGCGTGATCGGCCACGAGTTCGTCGGCATCGTCGAATCCGTCGGAGCCGGCGTGAAACGCTTCAAGACCGGAGACCGCGTCGTGGGTTCGTTCATGATCTCGTGCGGCGAATGCTGGGGCTGCCGGCGCGGCGACTACAACCTGTGCGACGACATGTGGGTGCTCGGCTACGGCTTGTTCGTCGGGGATCTGGACGGCTCGCAGTCCGAATACGTTCGCATCCCGCGGGCCGACCTGAACTTGCACGCAATCGACCCCGGGATGACCGACGAGCAGGCCATCTTCGCCGGCGACATTTTGTCCACCGCTGCCTACATCACGGCGCGCGCGCAGATTCAAGAGGGTGACACGGTCGCGATCACCGGCGCCGGGCCCGTCGGGTTGTTCACGTTGATGCACGCGCTGACGTTTAACCCGTCGCGGGTGTTCGTGGTGGATCAGGCCGAGGACCGGCTCAAGGTGGCGGAGTCGCTCGGCGCGATTCCGGTGGACATGACGAAAGTGAACCCGGTGGTGGCGTTGCAGCGCGCGACCGAGGAGCGTGGCGTCGATGTGGTGATCGAATGCGTCGGCGCGCCGCCGGCGTTCACCACCGCGTTGAACGCGGTGCGGGCCGGCGGCACCGTCGCGGTGATCGGCGTCTACAGCGACCTGTCGTTCGACTTTCCGCTCGGCGAGATCTTCCGCCGCGCGATCCGCATCGAGATGGGCGGCAGCGCGAACGTGCAAGGCCACTGGAGCCGCGCGCTCGAACTCGTCCAACAAGGCGTGATCGATCCCACCGTGATCATCACGCACACCCTCCCGCTCGACGAAGGCCTTCGTGGCTACGAACTGTTCGAGTCCCGCGAAGCCCTCAAGGTGATCCTGAAGCCCTAGGGCCATCGCAATCGAGCGTCGCGACTGCGTCGCGGGCTCGCAGGCGAGCGAGGTTCGTCCAGCGCCGGCCGCGCGGCGGAGCACTCCATTGCGAGCACAAGGATGCGCGAAGCAGTGTGCGGTCTTCGTCGCGGAGCCCCGGGACGAGCGCGGTGAGCGCCGGCGCGGCTTCGGGGCCGAGCGTGGTGAGATACGCGACGTCGATCTTTCCCGTGCCTTCGAAGCGTTCGATGTTGCGGCGCGCGACGAAGGCGCTCGGGCTGAGCAGCGCTGCGGCGAGGACCGCGGCCAGTCCGATGCCGATCCCTCCGGCCAGGATCCGTCGCCGCTGCCGGGCCGCGATCGCCACGACGAGCCCGCACAGTGCCGCCCCGGTCGCGCCGATCGCGAACCATGCGGCCAGCCGCGTCGTCGTGAATCCGAACGAAGCTTGATACAGCGCCAGCCGCGTCGCCGCAGAGGCCAGCACGACCAGGCAGAGTCCGGTCAGCGACGCGCAGAGCCACAGAAAGCGCCGGCGATCCCGGTCGGTGTCGCGGCGACCCAGATCCCAGGCGGCCAGGATGACCCCCGCGGTGAGCCCGCCGGCGGCGAGCAACTGAAAGAAGCCCGAACGCGCGTATTCGGCGTAGGTCAGCCCGGGCGTGACCTCGACCCGGCCGCGGCCGCCGAACAGGAACGCGAACTGCACGATCACGAACACGGTGAACAGCAGCGCCAGGCCGCCGAGCGCCACCGTCCATTCGGCCGGGGCAAGCCGCGGCTCGCGCGCGGCGGGCTGAGGCGGCGTCGCCTCGATGGCGAGCGACTCCGACGGCCACCACGCGCCCGCGATCCAGGTTCCCACCAGCATCATCGTCCCATGGCCGAAGACGCTTCCGAAGCGCAGCGACACGTCCGGCATCAATGCGTCGGCGAAGACGCGGTCGGCCGAGGCGAACAGCACGGCGAAGACGACGATGACCGGCGCGGCGATCGCGGTGATGCGAAGGACGGCACGCATCCGCTCGGCGGCCGCGTCGCGAAGAAGCCGCGATGCCGGCGCCGCCACGAAGCCGGGGGAGCGAAACAGCGCTCGCGCCATGCCGAGGCTACGCCCGAGCGCGCTGCGGATCGTGATCCGATCCGCACCGGGTCCGGTTGCCGCGACGACGAACAAGCCGGCGACCGCCAGCATGGCGGGCGTCACGACCGCCGCCTCCGCGCGAATGACCGCGACGGCCGATACCAAGACGGCCAGCGTCAGCAGCAGATCGCGTTCGCGCGATCGAGGTGACGTTGCGCGAACCAGGACGGCCGACAGAAGGACCAGAAGCGGAATCGACGCGCCCGGCGCGGGCTGGTCGGTCGTGAGGTCGAAGGCGACGCCCAGCGCGAGGGCGGCGAGCGTGCGTGATGGTGAGGGCTCCATGAATGCCGTTGTACGCCGTGGTGTCCGGTGATGGAAGCGTCGCGACGGGTTTGCGAGGCAACCGCCATATCTCCGCAACCTCCGGCGTCGCCGCAACGAAATCGCAACATCGCCGCGACCCGCGCGCGACCATGGGCAAGCGGATCGGGGCTAGCATGTATGCGATGAGCGCAGCGTCGATTCTGGTCGTCGAGGACGAGCCCTCGATCGCCGAAGCTGTTCGCGCACGGTTGGTGTCCGAAGGGTTCCGCGCAGACGTGCTGGGCGACGGGCCGGCCGCGGTCGCGCGATGCGAAATCGACCCCCCCGATCTGGTCGTGCTCGACTTGATGCTTCCCGGCATGGACGGGCTCGAGGTGTGCCGCGTCATCCAGCGGCGCGCGCCGATCCCGGTGTTGATGCTCACCGCCCGTACCGACGAGGCCGACAAGATCGCCGGCTTCGCCGTCGGCGCCGACGACTATCTCACCAAGCCGTTCAGCATGCGCGAGCTGATCTATCGCATCCGCGCGATTCTGCGCCGCGCCGAGCGCAGCCGCGGCGGCGACGATGCCGGGGAGGTCGTCGAACGCGGTTCGCTCGCGGTCGATCCGGCCCGGCGTCGCGTGACCACGGGCGGCGCCGAGGTAACGCTCACGCCGATCGAGTTCGACATCCTTCTCACGCTCGCGCGAGAGCCGGGCGTGGTCTACAACCGCGAGAAGCTGATGGACACGGTTTGGGGCTACGTGGACGCGACCGGTGGCCGCGTTGTCGACTCGCACGTCGCGCGGCTGCGAAGAAAGCTGGCCGAAGCCAATCCCGACGACACGCCGGTTCGGACCGTGCACGGCGTCGGCTACGCATTCCGCGACGAATGACCCGCCCGCTGCAGCGCTTCACGTCGATCCGGGCCAAGCTCGGCGCGGCGATCGTGGCTGCCGTCGGCCTGACGATTCTCTTGCTCTACATCCCGCTCGCGATTCTGCTGCCGGGGACCGTGCAGACCACGCGATGGCACGACACGAGCGTCTTTCTGCGTGATGCGTGGTGGCTGTTGCTCTTGGCCGGCGCGATCGCCGGCCCGACGGCATTGCTGTTGGTGCGCGTCATGGCGCGCGGCATGACCAAGCCGCTTCGCGACATGGCTCGTGCGGCGCAGGCGATGTCGCGCGGCGATTACTCCGAGCGCGTCCACACCGATTCGCGCGACGAGGTCGGCCGGCTCGCCGATGCGTTCAACCAGATGGCCGGCGAGTTGGAAGGCCTGGAACGACTGCGTCGCGACCTGCTCGCCAACGTCTCGCACGAGCTCAAGACGCCGATCGCGGCGATTCGCGCTCACCTGGAAAACTTGCTGGAAGGAGTCGAGCAGCCCAATCGTGAGACGCTCCACGTGATGCTTTCTCAGTCCGAGCGGCTGTCGGCGCTCGTCGAGCAGGTGCTCGACCTGTCACGGCTCGATTCTGGTGCGGCCTCGATGACGTTCGAGCCGGTCGCGCTGTCCTCGCTCGTCGATCAGGTCGCCGCCGAGATCTCGATCGCGCGCGGCGACCGGGATGTGCGCATCCACAATCGAATCGATCCGGCGATGCCGGCCGCGTCGGCCGACCGGGCCCGCATCCATCAAGTTCTGTTCAACCTGCTCGATAACGCCGTGCGGCTCACCCCGCCCGCCGGCGAGGTTTCCGTCGCGCTCGCCCGGGAAGGCACCCACCTGAACGTGCTGGTCGAGGATCGTGGTCCCGGGATTCCCGCCGACAAGATTCCCCTGGTATTCGAACGCTTCTATCGAGCCGACGCCTCTCGCTCGCGAAGCGACGGCGGCGCGGGCCTGGGCCTTGCGATCGCCCGGTCGATCGTCGAGGCGCACGGCGGCCGGATCGGTGCCGAACCCCGCACCGGCGGCGGCATGCGATTTTGGTTTACCCTGCCCGCCGCAGGCCAGGTCCCGGAGATCCCGGCGATGGCCCACACGCAGCGCCACAAGGAGGAGATGTGAGGTCCGCGACCAGCACGATCCGGCTCAGTGCCGGGCAACGGTTCGGCGTCGTCGACTGCACCGACGATCTTCGGCGTGCCGTCAAGGACGCCGGCATCACCAACGGCTGCGCCGTCGCCTACTGCCAGCACACGACCGCCGCGCTGGTCATCAACGAGTGGGAGGACGGCGTGCACCACGACCTCGCCCGCCGCCTGGACGTGCTCATCCCGCCGGGCGAGTACTACGCGCACGACGACATGGACCGCCGCACGCAAAACATCGAAGACGAGCACGAGCGGCCGAACGGCCGCGCGCATCTTGCGCAGATGCTCGTCGGCGCGACCAGCCACGCGATTCCCGTCGCCGACGGCGAGCCGATGCTCGGCCGCTGGCAGCGCCTGATCTTCGTCGAGCTCGACGACCCGCGCGACCGCGACATCCTGTTCCACGTCTTCGGCGAATAGCGGCTCTTGCGTCCAGTCCTGGAAACCGACCGTTTGCTGCTTCGCCGTTTCGAGCCCGAGGATCTGGATGCGCTCTTCGCGCTCTATCGCGATCCGGAGATTCGCCGCTTCTTCCCCGACGGAACGCTCACGCAGGACCAGACGAGGGAAGAGCTTGAGTGGTTCGCGCAAGGGCATCCCAAGAATCCGGAGCTTGGCCTGTGGGCGACCATCGAGCGCGGATCCGGGGTCTTCATCGGCCGATGCGGGCTTCTCCCCTGGACCATCGACGGCGTCGAGCAAGTCGAATTGGCCTTTCTGATCGCCAAAGACCGGTGGGGGCAAGGATTCGCCACCGAAGCCGCGCGCGGCATCGCCGGCTACGCGCGCGAGCGGCTCGGCTTGGACCGGCTCATCTGCCTGATCACGCACGGTAATGACGCTTCGGTGCGTGTCGCCGAAAAGATCGGGATGACCTTCGATCGCGAGCACATCGACGAGTTCGGCCCCTGCATGATCTACGCGATGCCGCTCTAGCCGGAGGGCCGTGGCCATCTTGCGGCCTTCGCTGAGCATCGGCGAATAGCCAGGACGGGCCGGCGTGGCGTGGCGTAGCATCCGTTCCGCGCCTCCAAACGAAAGGAGCGAGGACCGAGCCCCGCTCCTTCGTGTTCGAGGTATCCCGTGGTGTACGGGTGCGCCCCTGCGTTCCTTGATTGTCGCACGTAGTTCCGCAGATGCAAGAGCCGGGTGGCAGAGCGGCTATCCCTGTTCACCGCTCCGGCGATGGTCCCCCAACAATTTCTTGAGGGGTGGACCCGACGAGACTTGAACTCGTGCCTCGCCTTCCGCAGGGGCGCGTGCTACCAACTACACCACGGGCCCACCGCCGTGTCCGACCCTAGATGCGCGCACATGGCGGTGCACGTTCGAGAAAAGTGGGAGAATCCGGTCCATGAGCGGGTTGCTGATCCAACTCGCCAAAGACATGCGCGCCGCCAACGCGCGCGGGCGAAGCGCTGAATCTGAACGAAGATGAGCTGGCGTTCTACGATGCGCTCGAAGTCAACACAGCGCGGTGAAAGTGCTGGGAGAACCGACGCTGGTCGTCATCGCCCGCGAGTTGGTCGCGACCGTAAAAAAGAACGTCACGATCGACTGGACCGTCCGAGAAAACGTTCGCGCCCACCTGCGCGTGATCGTCAAACGCATCCTGCGCAAGCACGGATATCCCCCCGACAAACAAGAAAAGGCCACGCAGACGGTCCTCGAGCAAGCGAAGTACTGTCAGAGTTGTGGGCGGTAGCATGAACCCGTCAGAAGGACGTGCGCGCGAACCCGCTCGTTTTCACCAGGCGGTGGCGATGGCGGATGATGGCGAGCGGACCTGGATCCCGTGGTCAGATTGGCTTCTCATCTTCGCGACAAGTCATGCGCTCTTGCTCGTGGTGCTCCCAGTGGTTGCTCGGCCGTAACTCGGCGCTGTACCCGACCGGCGTTGCCGACGGGTCAGCGCCCAAGTCCTTAGTCCGCAAATGCGTAAAACCATGTCGCTATGGCGATGAGAGAGGGGCAGAATGAGCGGCGTCGCTGGTCCAAACCGTGTCCACATTGCGGCAGCACATCGGTTGGCAAAGCCCGGGGGTGCAGGGACCCAAGGAAGTCCTAATCGCCGTGATCCTCTTTCTAGCGTTCTTGATCCCTGGGCTGATCTACTACATCGTTGTGGAGTCAATTCCTTATTGCACGGCCTGCGGGCGTCGTGTGTCGAAGAAGGCCTGGGTTGGATAGCCTGATGGCTCCACGTTGCGAGTGGGCTAATCGAAAGTTGTCTCGATACGGCCGTGGAGTTGGTTCGATTCGTAATCCGAAATTCGGCGGCAAGAATTTGTACGTGCAACGGCACAACTAACTTTGCGGTCGGGTTTGCTGGCCGACGGACGTGTCTTCGACGTCGTAGCCGAGGGTTCGGATCTGTTCGCGTAGACGGTCGGATTCGCTGAAATCTTTCGCGGCGCGGGCGTTGTGTCGCTGCTCCAGAAGCTTTGCTACCTCCGACGGGACCGGCGCGGCTTCGGCCGCCTCTCGCGCAAGTTCCAGCCCCAAGAACCCGTCCCATCGGGACAGCAGGCGGAACTTTCCCGCGCGCGAAAGTGCATCTGTCGATACCACGTCGGCGGCAAGCGCGACGGCACTCGGCGTGTCCAAGTCGTCGGCGATCGTTGCGGCGAATCGCTCCTCGTACGTCGCTTCTAGCGCGTCGACGGGTGTTGCATCCCGCGACCATTCCCCAACCAACCGTCGCCACCGGCGAAGCGCATGTTCGGCCGCGCTCAACGCGTCGCGCGTGAAGTTCATCTGCGCGCGGTACCGCGACTGCAGGAAGAGCAGCCGAACGGCCAGCGGCTCAGTGTGGCCCATCGCGGCCAGGTCGCGCAGGTCGTAGAAGTTACCGGCGCTCTTGGCCATCTTGCGGCCTTCGCTGAGCAGATGCGCGCCGTGCACCCAGTGCGCGACGACCGGATGGCCGGTCGCGCCGTCCGACTGGGCGATCTCGTCTTCGTGATGCGGGAATACGTTG
>DASWHR010000096.1:0-11743 GCA_036398095.1 Actinomycetota bacterium | reverse complement strand
CAGCGAGCAGATCCGGAGCCGCCGCCAACACCGCCGGCGCAACCGTATCCACCGTCACATCAAGCGCCGACGAAGCAGCACTACCATTGCCCGCCACATCCGTCGCCGTCGCCGTCAGCGCATGAACGCCATCCGACAGCGAACTCGACGTGATCGTCACATTGCCGGTGCCGTCCGCGGTTGCGCTGCCCAGCGGCGTCGCGCCCTCGACTAGCGCAACCGTCGCGCCGACCTCGCTGCCTGCCGAGGCGAGCGACGGCGTCGCATCGCTCGTCAGATCGTCCACTGCCGACGAGCCGCTGTCGCTCGCGGCCAACAGGTCCGGAACGCCCGGAACCACCGGAGCGACGGTGTCCACGGTGACGACGAGCGCGCCGGAGGCGGCACTCGCGTTGCCGGCCGCGTCCAGCGCGACCGCGGTCAGCGAATGCGCGCCGTCCGAGAGCGCCGACGAGGCCACTTCGACGGGGCCGCCCACACCGGATGCGGCCGAGGCAACCTCGGCTCCGAAGTCGCGGAGCGAAACGGTGACGTTCGCGTCGTTGCCGGCCACATCGAAGACCGGCGTGGTGATGTTGGTGACATCGTCGTCGGTGACGTTGCTGTCGCTCGCGGCCTGCAAATCGGGAGCTCCGGGAACGGTCGGAGCCGTCACGTCGATCGTGATCGTAAGCCCGGCAGAGTCAACCGACTCGTTGCCGGCGGTGTCAAAGGTCGTCGCGACGAGCGTGTGCGCTCCTTCGGATAGCGACGATGTCGTCGCCTGGCCGGCGCCCGATCCGTCGGTAGTCGCCGAACCCACCACGGTCGCGCCTTCCTTGATCGAGATCGAACCGTTGGGCGCACCGGCGACGTTGACCAGAGGCGTGGTGACGCTCGTCAGATCGTCGGTCGCCGAATCGCCGGTGTCCGATGCGGCATCCAAGTCGGGTGCGTCCGGAGCGACCGGGCCTGTCACGTCGATCGTGACGGAGACTCCGCCCGACAGCGGCGAGGTGTTGCCGTCCTTGGTCGCAAGCGCGGTCAATGTGTGCGCACCCTCGGCCAACGCCGACGAGGGAACGGCCGCCAGGCCGCCGCCGTCGGCGACGATCGGTCCGCCGCGCGTCGTGCCGCCTTCGAGCAGCGTCACCGAAGCGCCGGCGACGGCGGTCACGTCGAACACGGGCGTGGCGATGTTGGTGATGCGATCCGAGTCCGACACGCCGCTGTCGCTCGCGGCCTGCAAGACCGGCGTGCTCACCGACGGGATCGAGCCGTCGGCGAAGAGCGGCGATTCGTTACCGGCGGCGTTCGTAAGCGCGTAGCCGATCGCGTCGCCGGCGACTAGGCCGCTGGTCGGCACGAGCGTGGGTGTTCCACTGGTGTGCGTGCGCTTGTCGGAAGCCGGCGCGCTGCCACGGAAGACGCGGTAGGTGCCGCTGATCGCGGCGCTGCCGATGGTCGCTTGCTGATCGGCCGCGCTGGCCGTGAACGCGTCGGCAAGCGGCGCGACGGGGATCGCACCGTCGGTCACCAGATCCGACTCGTTCTGGCCGAGGACGCGCGAGTAGGCGACGTCGTGACCGGCGGCGAGCACGGTGGCGCCCGCGAAGATGCCGGCCCCGCCGACGACCTCAGCCGAAGTAGACGTCGTGATCTGCACCGGCGTGGAACCGTCGGAGGTCGTCGCGGCTCGAACGAACGGGCTGGCGCCGCCTCCGTCGACATCGACGTGCAGACGAAGCGTCCGCGCCGAAGTATCCAGCGTCGAGCTGATCCGCTGCAGTGCGGCCGAGGCCGACATGGTCGTGTCGGCACCCGACGGCGCGGCGGGAATGCTGCCGGCCGATGTGATCGGCGACTCGTTCCCCGATGTGGTGTTCTTCACCGTGTAGAAGACGAACAGCGGGTCCAGCTCGGCGCCCGGCTCGAACGGGGACGCCACCGCGGTGTAGCGCGTCGCGCCGCCGTCCTGATACGCGTCGAACGGCGATGACGCGCTCGACAGGATGATCAACACGTTGTCGGTCGCCGACGCGCCGGGAACGGTGAACCGGTTGAAGGCATCCGAGGCTTCGGTCGTGCTCGCGGCGATCGGCTGCGGAATCGGGCCGTCGGTCGCGATGGGCGATTCGTGGCCCGCGAAGTTGGCCGACGACGTGTAGTACACGCCCCAGCCACCGTCGGTGTCGAGCGGCTCTTCGCCGTCCGCGGCGGTCAGCGTCGCCTTCGCGCCCGCCGCGTAGGCAGCCGACTGGCTCGCGGCCGCGTCGGTGAAGACGCGCACGGTGCGATTCGTGGCGATTCCGGTCATCGTGACCTGATCGATGGCCGCGGTCGCGCTCGCGGTCGACAGGTCCGGCGCCGCCGGAATCGTGCTGTCGGCAACCACATCGGACGCGTGTCCGTTCGCGTTGGTCATGCCGTACCCGATCGCCCATCCGACATCCAGCGCGTCGGGACCGGCGAAGATGGCCGTCGTGCTCGACGACACCGGGGCAGACGTCGAGGTCGTGACCTCGACCGACGCCGACCCGTCGGCCGTGGTCACGGCCGGCTGCCACGCCGTGGCGCCGTCGGGATCGACGAACAAGCGGAAGGCTCGCGGACCCGAGGCGTCCAGGTCGGCGCGCAGGCGCTGATGCGCTTGCGCGGCCGAGACCGAAAGGATGCCGGCGTCGCCCGTGGTCGGCACGGCGGGGATCGCGCCGTCGGCCGTGGTGCGAGACTCGTTGCCGCTGACCGGTTCGGTCGCGGTGTAGAAGACGGTCGCGTCGTTGGCGGGATCGGAGATGGCCGCCGGCGAAGACGAGTTGGCGGTTCCGTCCGGCCCCGCCTGGCTGTAGGCCAGCGCGGCGGTGTCGGTGGAGGCGCCCAGATGCAGGTTGGCGCGATACGAGGGCGACGCAGTCAGGTAGCTGAAGGTGTTCGCCGCATCGGAAACAGAGCCGTCGGCGGCGATCGGCAAGGCCGGGATGGATCCGTCGGCTGCGACATCCGAGTCGTTGCCGCCGGACGTGAGCGCGAACCCGACGGCGTGCGCGCCGGCGAGCTGCGTGGTGTTGGCAAAGATGCTCTGCGCGCCGGGCGTCCCGCCGGACGTCGCGGTACCGCCCGAGGAGGTGACCTCGACGGCCGTCGAGCCGCCGCTGGTCGTGGACGCGCGAACCCAGGCGGTCCCGCCAGCCGGGTCGACGTAGAGACGGAACGTTCGCGGCGCGTCGACGTCGGGCGAGGAGATCGTCCGCTGATGGCTGTTCGCGGCCGAGGTGGACAAGATGCCGATGTCGTCCGCGGACGGGGCCGCGGGAATCAAGCCGTCCGCGGTCGTCGGTGACTCGTGCCCGCTGACGGTGTTGATCGCGACGTAGAAGACGCCGAGGCCGGCATCTTGATCGCCGACCGAGACGGGTGTGGTGTTGGTCGCCGTGCCGAGCCCGCTGCCGTCACCGTAGGCCGCGGCCGCATCCGTTCCGACGAAAGCGCGAACGTTGGTGTTGCCCGGAAGCACGGCCGGGTTCCAGCGGAACTGGTCGAGCGCATCCGAGAAGGTCAGGTCCGATGCGACCGGTGCGGCCGGAATCGTGCCTTCCGCCGTCACGGCCGACACGTTGCCGCCGCTTCCGATCGCGACGTAGCCGATCGCGTGGCCGTTGGAAAGTTGCGTCCCCGACGGCGTCTCCGAGTGAATCTCGGTCGTGGCGGAATCGGCGCTGCCGCCGGTCGCGGTGACCGTCACCAGCGCGCCGGAAGGCGAGACGGCCGGCCGGAACGTGGTGCCCAGCCCGGTGGTGTCCATGTACAGCCCGAAAGCCGCGCCGGGCGTGCCGCCGGCGATGATCAAACGCTGCTTGCCGGTCGCGGCGCTGACGCGAAGCACGTCGGTGTCCCCCGACGCCGGCGCCGCGGGAACGACGCCGTCGGCGGTGACGTCGCCCTCGTTTCCGTTCGCGTTGACGAGCGTGTATCCGACGCCGTCGCCGGCCGCGAGCGTCGGGCCCGCCGACGTCGAGGTGTTGTAGCGAAGGATGTCGGTCGTGCACGCGGTCGCGCTCGGCGGGTTGAGCGAGCAAACAGTGCCGATCGTGGATGTCGTGACCTCGATCCATTCGTTGTGGACGAGCGCGTCTTCGTTGCGAGCACGCACGAAGTCCCCGGCGTCGCCGGGACGGATGTACATGCGCAGCGTCCGCGCGGACGTGTCGGGCGCCGCCGCGACGCGCTTCGCGCCGGTGACGTTGCTGGATGCGAGCAGGGCGACGTGTGCGGCCGACGGCGCGGCGGGAAGATCGCCGTCCGCGACGAACGCAGAGGTGTTGCCGGCCGGGTCCGAGATGCGGTAGCACACGAACCGGCCGAGCGGGAACGCCTTGATCGCCGCGCCGGCCGCGGCGCCGAGCAGGTCTTCGTTGGTCTGGCGCAAGTCGATCGAGCCGCTGGTGGCGACAAGCGACGGAGACGAGCAGGTCTCACTCGTCGAGGAATAGACCTCGAGCGTCGCAAGCGCCTCGGTCGAGACGGCGGGCGTGGTCACATGCACACGTCCGGCCCCGCGCGACAAGCCCAAGCCGGTCACGACCGGCGCGGCCGGCACGTTGGCGTCGGCCGTGATCGGGTCGGTCGTCACTACGCTCGTCATCAGCGTCGGGGTCGGTGCGGTCGTGAACGCAGTCGGCTGAAGCGAAACGGTGAACGCATCGCCGTTGCCGATGCTCGACGAGGTGCGGATGGCGATCAGGAACGTGTACCCCTCGCCGGCCGAGGTGAGCGGGATCGGGACGCCGGCGAGTTCATCGGTGAGCGTCAGGTCGGCCTCACAGCCCACCGCGCAGTTGGTCCCGAGGAACGTAAAGCCGGTCGAGACCGGCGTATCCGCCGAATCCAACACATCATCGACATCGCCGTCGTCACGGAACATCTGGACGCCGTCGCAGGAGGACTCGTCGCCGCCACCGCAGCCGGCGGCCGCAACGTCGGGGGCCAGGTCGCCGGTGGAGAAGTTCACCGCGCTGTTGAAGCCGACGACGACGTTGGTGAGCGTGTCCAGCTCTGCGGTCTGATTCAACGTGACGCCGAAAACGGGAAACTGGGCGCTGTCGGCCTTGATGGCTTGCGCGGCGATTGAGGTCGCCGACGCGTTGGCGGCGCGGGCGGAGGTCGTGGTGAGCAGCGACAATCCGGCCAGCGCCGCGACACCTATCAGGCGACGCGCGGTACGACGAGTTCCGTTTCGGGACATCTTCGTTTCCTCCCTCAGACTCCGGAGGAACGAAGCGTTTGCGACGGTGACCTCCCGAATCTGGACGTTGAGCCCGGCCGGCCCTTATTGGCCGGGCACTCCACGTCTACCTCGGAGGTCGCCGGGCCCTGTTTAAGGGATCACGGCAAAAAAAAGGGCCCCGCACGCCCGATTTAGGGGCTCGCGGGACCCGCGGGATATATGTCCCGGCGAGAAAGACGCGCTCATGTTCGGATTTGCGCGGATCGGGTCAGGTGCCCTCGCGCCACGAGGAGAGGTATTTGACCTGTTCCGGTGTCAGCTCGTCGATTCGGAGGCCGAGGGTCGCAAGCTTCACCCGCGCGACCTCCTCGTCGATTTCGGCCGGAACGTCGTAGACGCGATTCTCGAGCGTCTGACCGCGCGAGAGCCACTCAGCGGTCAACGCCTGATCGGCGAAGGACATGTCCATCACGGTCGCCGGATGACCTTCCGCGGCCGCCAAGTTGACGAGGCGTCCTTGCGCGAGCAAGTACAGGCGGCGCCCGTCCGCCATCCGGAACTCTTCGACGAACTCCCGGATCGTCTTCGGCTCGTCGGCGGCGAGCGCGGCAAGCGCGTTCTTGTCGATTTCGACATCGAAATGACCGGTGTTGGCCATGATCGCCCCGTCCTTCATCAACTCGAAATGCTCGCCGCGGAGCACGTCCCGGTCGCCGGTGACGGTGATGAACACGTCTCCTTCACGCGCGGCGTCGGCGATCGGCATGACGCGGAACCCGTCCATGACCGCTTCGAGCGCCTTGACCGGATCGACCTCGGTCACGATGACCTGCCCACCGAGGCCGCGAGCCCGCATCGAGAGGCCCTTGCCGCCGAAACCGTATCCGCAGATGACCACGGTCCGGCTGGCCCACAAGATGTTGGTCGCGCGCGTGATGCCGTCGAGGGTGGACTGGCCGGTCCCATACCGGTTGTCGAACATGTGCTTGGTTGGGGTGTCGTTCACCGCGACGATCGGGTATTTGAGCACGTTTTCGGCCGCCATCTGCCGGAGGCGGATCACGCCGGTCGTGGTCTCTTCGGTGCCGGCAAGCACCGTCTCGGCGATCTCGGGATGCTTCGAGTGCAGGATCGATACGACGTCGGCGCCGTCGTCCATCGTGATCCGCGGTCCGAAGGCGATGACTTCTTCGATGTGGCGGTAGTAGGTGTCGTTGTCTTCGCCCTTGATCGCGAACGTCGGGATTCCGTCGGCAACCAAGGCGGCGGCGACATCGTCCTGCGTCGAGAGCGGGTTCGATGCGCACAGCACCGCGTCCGCGCCGCCTGTAACGAGGGTCCGCATCAAATTCGCGGTCTCGCTCGTCACGTGCAGGCATGCGGCGATCTTGAGCCCGGCGAGCGGCTTCTCTTTGGCGAATCGCGCGCGGATTTCGCGCAGAACCGGCATCTGCTGGTCGGCCCAGTCGATACGCAGTCGGCCCTTCTCAGCCAGGTTCGGGTCGGCAATATGGCCGTTCATCGTCGTCCTTTCATCGAAGCCCCGCGCCTGCGGTGCGGGCGTTGAAGGTCATCCTAGCCTGGCACCGCCCCGAACGCCGACTCGCGTTGCGCCCGCCGACGCATCGTCCGCGAGCCGACACGGCCCGAAGAACCGTACGCCGGTGCCGGCTCACGAACGACCGCGGCGTCCGAGGGCGCCGCGGTGCCCGGCGAAGGGATCGAGGGCCGGCGGGTCAACGCGCCGACGAGAACCTCACCCGATGGCGTTCGCACGCACAGGACGTCATCATCGCCAATCCAGATCTCGAATCCACCTTCGTGGCCGAGAACGTGATGCCGCCAACAGAACAACCCCAGGTTCATCAAACCGCTCGACCCGCCGCGAGACCAATGCTGAATGTGGTGGACCTCCAGAAAGCACCGAGCCCGGCAACCCGGCCATTGGCAGGTCTCATACACCGCGATGACGGCGGCTCGTTGAGCCGGCGAGACGGTTCTCCGCGTGCGCCCGTATTCGAGTTTCCGTCCGGGCAGGGCCATGACACGGGAAAGGGCAGCGTCGCACAAGAGGCGTTCGAGTGTCTTGGGACCGATCACCGGTCCATTGTCGATGCGAGCCATCCCGGTGGAGGCATCAAGGTAGACGCTGATCTGCGATTGCGCGGCCAGCGCCGGGGCGGGGGACCCCGCGGCCAAACACTCCCGAGCCATGGCGATGAGGGCATCTGCGCGCTTGCGCTCCCAGGCGGGCGCGCCGTCCGGATGGAGCTCGGACTCGTCGGAATCCGTTTCGGCTGAAACGCCCGCACGGCTCGCCACCAGGGCCAATGCTTGATCGAGAATGCTACCGCCCTCCGCGGAAACCTTGGCGAGATAGTGGCGCATGCCGTTTTGGTCCCACCGGCGGACGCTTCGCGCCCGCGTCGCGAACATTGGGTCGAGCACCGCGCGCGTCTTGCGATGGCTTCGGGCCATGTCCTCCAGCCCTTCGACGCGAGTCCGGCTCGCGACCTCGGCGAGCGACTCATCCGTCTCGGGCGTCGCAAAGCGCGTCACCGCTCGGACTCGTGCGTAAGTCAGGTCCCCCGATTGAAACGCCCGATCGATCGTGGGAAGCGATCGGAGGGCGCGGGCCACTCGTACGTACTCTCGCGCGGCCATGCGGGACACTCCGCAATGCATCGAAACCCATTCCGATGTCGTCTCGCAGCCGTAGTCGCGATATGCGCCCTTCCGGTCGAACTGTTGGATCAACGCGATGACCCGGGCGCGCCACCGCGATTCGGCGCCCAGCGCACGACGGATCTGCGTCGCGAGCCGCCTGGACTCGGCTGCGCCGGATCGCGATGCGCTGCGCTTCGGGCGGGCCGGGCGCTCGGGGCGCGCTGATTGGGCGCCGCCTGAAATGTCACTTGACTCGTACATGTGTTCGAGTATGATCGGTTGTGGTTCGAATGTCAAATGGAAAGTCGGTGATGCCCGGCGAGTCGGGATTCGCGTTTCAGCTGAAACGCCTTAGATAACTGAATAGGCGGGCCGGCGGCCGGATGTCGACGGAGAACGGTGTTCGCGAGAACCAGCGTTCTGTCTGGAAGTCCCTGGACAAGGTCGCAGGGCGGCGAAGTGTCCAGCGACTTCCGAGTCGGGGCGCTAGTCCTGAGCCGCCTTGAGAAGGTCGATCGCTTCGATGGGCCCGGGATCGACGCCCCGGAGGATCGCGCTGTAGACGCTGACGAAGTCGGCGAGGATGAGCGACTCGATCAGGCGCTCGGCCGGCGAGAAGGACTCGATCGTGACGATCTCGACGAGTCCGACGCTCCGGCCGGCGATATCGAGTGCGGCCTTGAGGCGCGCCTCTTGTTTCGGATGGCCGCCTTCTACGCGCAGCGCAAGCAAGATCGCGTCCTTGATGGCGGGGTGGCCGGCATGGACACCCACGATGTCGTTGTGGCCGAGCTCGGGCAGGGTCGACATGATCGCCGGCAGTTTGGCGTTCTCGGCGAGCTGACATTTCCACCGCATGGCGGCAACCGTTTGGGTTCCTTCGGTCCCCCAGACGATGGGAAAGCGCTCGCCGATCCGGACGGCGATCCGCTTTGCGAGGTTGCGGTCGGTCGGCACGTCGCGCCGCCAGGCCAGGACGCTTCGGTGCGCGATGGCCGCTCCCATCTCCAGCAGCGGGCCGGCGTCGGCGACTCCCGCCCGGCCGACGGCGACGGCGAGGGGAACGACAAGCGAGGGCAGCGCCGCCCGCGGCATGACGCCCGCCGGCAAGTCCGAGCACAGGATCGCGCCCGCGCTCAGGGCGCGCTGGGCGAGCGCGCCGCCGGCCGTCACCGCCACGAGCGTCGCGCCTCGTTCGACGGCTTGGTCGAAGCACGCCAGCGTCTCGGCCGTGTTGCCCGAGTAAGACAAGGCCGCCACCAGCGTGCGCGGACCGACGAACCCCGGGATCTCGTGGCCACGCACAAGGCGGATCGGGATCGGCAAGGCGGGCTCGAGCAGGGACCGGACTACGTCGCCGGCGATGCCGCTGCCCCCCATTCCGCAGACCAGGACCGAGTCGAACGTTCCGGCGATCGGCGCGATCCGCTCGGCCGCCCGGCATGCGGCGTCCCACTGCTCGGCCCAGCCTTCGACCGCCCCGAGCATGTTCGAAGGGTCGATCCGGCGAAAAGCCTCCGGGTCGTCGAGCGAGTTCAGGGCTTCTCCGCCTCGTCGATCAGCATGATCGGAATCCCCTCGCGGACGGGGTAGACGTACTTGCAGTCTCCGCGGCAGTAAATCTTCTCTTCCGCCTCGACGTACTCGATCGGCCCTTTGCAATTCGGGCACACCAAAATGTCGAGCAGGACTTGGTCCAGGGGCATCGCTTCCTCCTATCCGTTCACGATCGCGAGAATCTCGTCCCGGCGCGCCTGGCCCCCGGCCGCCTCGCGCGCCTCGACGTTCAGACGCAGCAACGGCTCGGTGTTGGACGGCCGGAGATTGAACCACCAGTCGTCGAACTCGATCGTCAACCCGTCGGACCAGTCCGGTGCAACCGATGAGAACGACGACGCGACGCGCTCCATCGCGGCCTGTTGCTCGGCCACGTCGATGTTGACCTCACCCGAATTCCAGTAGCGCTGCAGCGGAGCCAGCACCTCCGACAGCGGCGCGTTCTCCTCGCTGATCGCCTCGAGCACGTGAAGCGCCGCAACCAGACCGGAGTCGGCACGCCAGAAATCCCGGAAGTAATAGTGTCCCGAATGCTCGCCGCCGAAGATCGCGCCCGTCTCGGCCATCACCTTCTTCACGAACGAGTGGCCGACGCGCGTTCGGACCGGCGTCCCGCCGTGCTCGCGGATCGTCTCGGGCACGACGCGCGAGCAGATGATGTTGTGAATCACCGTTTCGCCTGGATTCTTGCGAAGGATCGAACGCGCGACCAGCGCCGCGGTCAGCGATCCCGAAACCGGCCGGGCCTGCTCGTCCACGATGAAGCACCGGTCGGCGTCGCCGTCGAAGGCGAGTCCGACTGCGGCTCCGTTGCGCAGCACCGCATCCTGCAGATCGCGCAAATTCTCGGCCTGAAGCGGATCGGCGGGATGATTCGGGAACGTCCCGTCGAGTTCCAAGTACAGCGGAATCAGCTTGAACGGCAGGTGCGCGAACACGCTCGGCACGGTGAGCCCGCCCATTCCGTTCGCCGTGTCGGTCACCACGACCAGCGGACGCAGACGGTCGACGTTGACGAAGGACAACACATGCTTGACGTAGTCGTCGAGCATCTCGCGCCGCTCGATCCGGCCGGTTCGGCGCACCGGCGCGGCGTCCCCCGCGCGCACCATCTCCTTGATGTCCAGCAACCCAGAGTTCTCTCCGATCGGCGCGGCGCCGGCGCGGCACATCTTGATTCCGTTGTATTTCGGCGGGTTGTGCGAGGCGGTAAACATGGCCCCCGGCGCGTCCAGCACGCCGGACGCGAAATAGAGCATGTCCGTCGAGGCGAGCCCGATGTCGATCACGTCGGCGCCCTGGGCCACGACCCCTGCGATGAACGCCGTGGAAAGGGGTTCCGACGATGCGCGTGCGTCGCGGCCGACGATCACGCGCCGCGCGCCAAGGAAATCCACGAATGCGCGACCCGCTCGGTGGGCGACCTCTTGGTCGATCTGTTCGGGATACAATCCCCGAACGTCGTAGGCCTTGAAGATGCCGTCGATGTCCACGGGCGGGATCCTATCGGCCCTTTCGCCGCGGCGATGCGGCCGCTTCGGTGGCCGCCGGAGCGCCGGAATCGCCGCCCGGCACGGAGCGTTCCTGAAGCGCCTCGCCCGCGACCGCCGCGATCGGCGCGGCTCCGATCCGTTTCGCGATCGACTTGGCGAGCACCATGTGCTCGGTCCACTCCCGATCGCCGGCCTCGCGAAGCGCGAAGCCCAGGAACAGCAACGACTTGGCTTCGTGGCGGCGCGCGCCCGCGTCGCGGGACCGGTCGAGCGCGTCGCGAGCGTGGGTGACGGCTTTGCGCGCGCGTCCCGCGACGAGCGCCTGCTCGCATCGGACCCACGCGAGTCGCACACGCACCCGCCAGTCGCCGGGCGGCGCGAGCGCGGCGGCCTGTTCGAGCGGCGCGGCCGAATCGCGGCCGAGTCCGGCGGCGTCGGCGGCGAGCCCGACCAACGCGTGCGCGCGCGTCGCGTCGTCGGGCGCCAGCCGAAAGGCCGATTCGTCCAGCGGGTGGGCCGGCAGATGCCGGCCCGTCTGCCTGAGCGTGGACGCGGCGGTGATCAGCGCGCGCGAAGCGACACGTGGGTCGTCGCTGCCCTGCGCCAGATCCATCGCCAGCTCGAGCGCCTCGTCGAAGCGACCGAAGCAGTTGTGCAGATAGGCCCGAAGCCATCGCGCCTCGGGCTCGGACGACTCACCGACGATCCGTTCGGCCTCGCGAAGCTTTCCGGCGAAGGCAAGCGTGGCGGCGCGTTCGATGGAGGGCACGTGCGCCAGGATAATCCGCGCCGCGCCGGATATGCGCGTGCCCGGCCGTCGACG
>DASWHR010000095.1:0-9260 GCA_036398095.1 Actinomycetota bacterium | reverse complement strand
TATCCCGGCTGACCACACGCCCCTGCACCGACACTCAACGCGAGAAGAATCGTTGTTCGCAGTTTCATCTGGGCACGAATTAGTCGAGCACGCACGGCAGCGTCAGGTCCTGTCGCGTGCCTCCATCGAGGATCGCTCGATCGGGACTGACGTAGACCTCCCCAATGGGACTCGTGCAGTTCTGTCCCCGAAACGCACTCACGTCGTGAGCCCCGAACTGCAACTCGTAGAGATCGTAGAAGCCGTTGCTGTCGGTTCGCGTGTCTCGGGTTCCACCGGTGACGCTGACGTCCACAGCCGGTTTGCCCGCTGCATCATGCACGTATCCCCAGATGTTGAACGTGCAATCGGCGGGGCTTTCCACGACTGAGGGAATGCACACGATCCCGGTGTCCCCGGGCGCCGCGCTCGGGAACCCGAGAACGGCGATCGAAACAAGAAACCAAACCCCGGTACTCAGGCGACGGGTCATCACATCAGCCTGATTCTCTCCGTCGCCCTTCTTCTCCTGCTTGCCCCAAATCGAGAGTAACCCGGAATGCTCGCGCTAGTCCCGATCGGGCGACATCACGCTCGACGAGGATGAACTCGATGAAGGACACGAACCTTCTCCGGTATATGCTGGTTTCGCTGAGAAAGCCGGCAGCCGGAAGGAGGATCTCGTGCTCGCCGCCACTCTCATACGAAAGGCGGATCCCCCACCGGTGGACGATTCATCGTGGCGGAATGCGAGCAGCGACTCGTGAGCGATTCGCCGGTTCGCGAACGCCGCGTTCTTGTCGTCGAGGACACGGTAAGCAATCTCGAGCTGATGGTGCTCGTGCTGGAGGAAGCGGGCTACGAGGTTCACGGCGCGCGGACGGCGGACGATGCGCTGGCGGCGATCCGGAAAGGCCTGCCGGACCTCATTCTCATGGACATCAAGCTGCCGGGCGTGGACGGGCTCGCACTGACGCGTCAGCTCAAATCCGATCCCGCGACGGCAGCGATCCCCATCATCGTTCAGACGGCATACGCCACAATCGAGGACGAGCTGAGCGCGCGTGAAGCCGGATGCGATGAATTCATGACCAAGCCCGGATCGATCGCGGCGCTTTTGGCGGCCATCGAGCGCAACGCGCCGTGAAGGAACGCGACAACAGAGGCGAGACAGGGGGTGGGAGAGCTTGGGCGAAACAACGGTTGTGCTCGTGGATGACCACCTTTCCTTCGCAGAGTCGCTGGGGGCCGCGATCGATTCGCAGAAGGACCTCCGCTGCGTGGGCGTTGCGTCAAACCTGGAGCAGGGGTTGCAGGTCGTCAAGGAGAATGCTCCCGATGTCGTGCTCATGGACGTTCACCTCCCTGATGGCGATGGCATCGAGGGGACGGGGCGGGTCAAGCAGTGCAGCCCGAACTCGCGCGTCGTCATTCTCACGGCGCACACCGATGTCGAAATGATGGCGCGCGCCGCCGCGCACGGCGCGTGCGGCTTCCTTCCCAAGGAGAGCCCGGTCGCCGAGATCCTGAGCGCGATCCGCACGGCGGGCGAGGGCGGCATGATGATCAACCATTCGACACTGAAGGCTGTGCTTGCGCGCGTGGAGTCCGCGCGCCCTGAGAATCGAGAAGTCGTCGTGCCGCTGACCACGCGGGAGATCCAGATCCTGAGCTTGATGGCAGAGGGGCTGGATCCGCGGGCGATCTCCCGGAGTCTTTCGATCAGCCTCCACACGGCACGCACTCACGTGAAGAATGTTCTTTCGAAGCTCGAAGTCCACAGTCAGCTCGAGGCCGTGGTGGCCGCGATGCGACGCGGTCTCATCGCGGCACCGCAGTTGCTGACCGATACCCGGAAATCGGAAATCACCTAAATTCGGTAGGAGAAATCACTCAGGTGACCCTCGCCCCACGAGGCCAGTCCCCCTAACGTTTCCTCCGGGTGAACCGGGCATGGAACGGCGACGCTACTGTCCTCGTGGTCGAGGACGACCCTTCCTTCAGGCTGGCGCTTTGCGACGCGATCCGGTCGCGCGGTTTCCGCGTCGTCGAAGCCGTGTCGGCCGCTGAGTGTCTGGATGTGATCGATCGACCCCGGCCGTGCGTCGTCGTGCTCGATCTCGGGCTTCCGGACATGGATGGGATTGCCCTCATCCGCCGGCTCAAGGACGACCCCGAACGGAACCACATCCCGATCGTCGCGATGACGGCCGCCGGGGATGAATCGACGGAGCCACGGGTGCTTTCGGCGGGCGGTGCGGCGTTCGTCCGCAAACCCCCGAATCTGGTAGATTTACTCGGGCTTTTGCAGAACCTTTGCGCCTAGCTGACAGGCCGCCCATGCCCCGGTTCGCATCCTGGTCGATTCGCCGAAAGATCCTGATTCCGTTCGCGCTCCTCGCGGTCATATACACGGTGGCGGGCACGTACATATTCTCCCGCGCCTCCGCACGGGAGCTGCATGCCAGTCAAGCGGTGCATCGGCAGGACGCAGCGACGGTTCTCGGCAACGCCATCACAGGGCGCGAGTCGAGTCTTGCTGCAGCCGCTCGACGCATCGTCTTCACCGAAGGTGTCACGGACGCGGTTGCTCGCGGGGATCGGGTGCGCCTTCGACGCCTCGTGCTCCCGATTGCCGGCAACGTGCAGTCGTCCGTCATCGCCGTGACCGACGGCCGCGGAATATCGCTCCTCGAGGTTTCGGTTGGCGGCGCCGGTCCTGCCAACGAAAGCGCGGGTGGCGACTGGAGTGGTGTTCCCTTCCTCGCGACCGTCCTGGAAGAAGGCACGACGGCGACCGCCCTCAGCGCGGGCATCCTCGAACGACCGGACGCCCTCCTTGGCGTTGCGGCGCCCGTCTCCCTCGAGGGCGTTGTGATCGGCGCGGTTATCGTAGGCGAGGACCTCGGCCCGCTCCTCGACAATCAGCAGCGTCTCACGCGATCCTCGCTCGCGATCCTCGGGCCGGACGGGCGGCATGTCGCCGGTGCCCGCATCGAAGTCGGGCGCTCCGCCGGCGGCGGCGCTACCGAAGCCGGCGGGAGCCTTCGCGGCAAAGCCGCCGGCCTGTTGTTCGCACCCATGACGCTTCGCGGAGAGCCGGCCGGCACCATCGTCGTCGCACTTCCTGAGGTGTCGGGGCTCAGCGCGCTCGGCGATGACGCCGCAAAGATCTTCCTTCTCGCAATCGGCGCGATCGTCGGCGTCTTTCTGATCGGATCGACAATGGCGCGATGGATCTCGCGGCCGATCCTTTCCCTGGTCGGATCGGCACGCGCGCTCCGAGGCGGCGAGTTGTCCCATCGCGCGACGCTCGATCAGGGGGGCGAGGTCGGCGAGCTGGCGCGATCGTTCAACGAGATGGCAACGGAGCTCGAAAAGTCGCACGGCGAACTCGAGGATCGCGTCGAGCAGCGAACGCGCGAACTGGCGGAAACACTTGTGGATCTGAAGCGGGCCAACGAAGCGAAGTCGCTCTTCCTCGCGAACGTATCGCACGAGCTGAGAACGCCGCTTTCCAGCATCATCATCGGGTCGGAAATGCTCCAGGATCCGGAGGGATTCCGGCTCTCCGGCGATCGTGTTCGCGACCTCGGCGCGCGGATCCACAGCGGCGGCCAGTACCTGCTCGCGCTGATCGACGACCTGCTCGACTTGGGGCGGATCGAGTCCGGGAACCTCGATCTGCGCGTACAGGCGCTGGCGCTCGCTCCGTTGATCGAGGAGGTGCGCGAGGCCATCGTCCCAATCGCGGAGCAGAAGGGCGTGAGCGTCGAGATACCGGCCATCGGCGACTCCTGGCTCCGTGCCGATCCGGTGCGGCTGCGGCAAGTCTTGTTCAACCTGCTGACGAACGCAGTGAAGTTCACCGATCGCGGTGGTCGCGTGTCGGTTCGCGTGTCGAGATCGAAGGCCGAGGTTCGCATCGCCGTGCGCGATACCGGGATCGGCATCGCCCGCTCCGACCTGGCGAAAATCTTCGAGCCGTTCGAGCAGGTGTCGCGCACCCGCGCCCAGGGATCCGGGCTGGGGCTCGCCATCTCGAAGCGGATCGTCGAGATGCAGGACGGGCGCATCACCGTGTCGAGCGCGACGGGGAAGGGAAGCACGTTCACCGTCGCCCTCCCACGCGCGGTCGGGCAGATCGTTGTCGTCGAGGACGACGCCGCCTCGCGCGAACTCGTAGCGGGCACGGCCGCGACACAGGTGCCGACCGGAGCGTCGGCGCGCACCACGCCCCCGGCGAGAAGTCGTTGACGCTCGAGCGCACCAGGCGTGTCGCCGGCGTGGGCGCCGCCGGCATCGCGTGGAGCACGCTCGTATCGCTCGTCCTCATCGGAACGATGATCGCCGCAACGAGCCCGGCAGTCCCGCCGAAGGCGGCGCTGGATGTACGCCTCGAATCGGCTCTCGACGCACTGGGCGGTCCCCCGGCGACATCTCTCGCTCCGCTTTCTGCCGAGATCCTCGACGTGCTCTTCGGGGAGGGGACTTCGCAGCAACTCCTCGGCGCACCGCCCCCCCAACCCGCAGGGGCGCCGCGTCCCGCGGGTCGGCCCACACCCGGACCCGAGCCGTCGCCCACGCCCTCCCCGGGAAGCATCCGCGAGCAGATCACGAACTCGCCCGACCTCCGGATCGCGATGAGCGCCGACCGCTCAACCGCGCGCCCCGGGGACATCATCACATACACGATCTCCTGGGAGAATGCGGGACGAGGCAGGGCGGTGAACGTGCGGATCCGCGCCCACATCCCCGAGCACACCTCATGGGTCGGGAGCGGCTCCACCTGTGTCAACCCCGACCAAAAACCCGACACAGGCGATGAGATCTGCGTCTCGGAACCTTCCCTGGCGGCGCCGCCGAGAGATTCCCAAGGACACTTCGACGCCACGACGTATGACACGGCTAGGCCCGGTTACCGAGACTCGTTCACGTTCACCGTCCTCGTCGATGGCGATGCGGCGAGCGGGTTCGTGATCCGCAACCACGCCCATATCAGTGCTGTCGGCGTGCCTCGGCAAACCTCGAACGAGGTCGCGACCATAGTCGAGTCCGCGTGATCAAGACTGGTAGGCACGGCAGTTGCGGTAAAGAGCGCTACGGCATGAGCGTGAAGCGGTCGGTGTGGGCGGGGCGCACGACGGAGAAGTGGCGGTGGTCGAGGGTGGCGATCGTGGTGATGCCCAGCCGCTCTGCGAGGGAGACGATCGAGGCGTCGACCGTGCCGAGACGAAGATCTCCATACCGCTCCACGAGTTCCCCGATCCGAAGCCAGTCACCCGGCTCGATCGCTCCGACCGTCAATGAGCCGGCGGCAAGCTCGGCTATGAACCGGTATTCGGCCATCAGGCCGGCCCTTCGCTCGATCATCCACGCGGCTTCGCCCGCCACCAAGACGGGAACGAAAAGTGGCCCCGCCCAGCCGGCGATCAGATCCGCGCACGCTCGGTGAGCGGCGTCGCGCCGATCCGCGGCGGCAACCAGGACGCTCGTATCAAGGATCAGGAGTCGCGGCCCATCTTCCGCCGGAAGCGCTCCTCCATCGCCTCGGCGTAGATCTCGTCGAAGTGCTCCGCGATGCTGCGGCCGTCGGTGCTTGCCCCCGCGCCCACGAACGAGAGCCGGCGCGGTCCCCGGGGGATCAAGTACGCCTCGATCGCTTCTCGAGTCACGTCCGACATCGAGACGCCGCGGCGCCTCGCCTCGTCCCGCAGCAGAGCGTCGAGGTCGTCGGGTAGTTTCACCGTCGTCCTTTTCATGGTATGCCAGCATACCCTACCAGGAGCCGGTTCGCAGGCTCCGCCAGCCGCGCGAGGCGACGATCAGGTGGTCCAGGAAGTCCAGGCCGACGAGTGCGGCGGCCTGCTCGAGCCGCCGGGTGACCGCTCGATCGTCGCTGCTGGGCTCGGGATCGCCGCTGGGATGGTTGTGGGCGACCAGAATCGAGGCGGCGGCCGGCTCGCGCAGCGCGGCCTGCAGGACCTCGCGCGGCTCCATCGGCGCGTGCGCCACGCCGCCGACGCCGACGACGACGCCGCGCAGCAGCCGGTGGCGGCGGTCCAGCACCAGCACGATCGACTCTTCGTGATCCAGATGCGCGAGCCGCGGGATCAGCAGTCCGGCCGCGTCGGCCGGCCCGGCGATCTGCGCGCGCTCGGCCGCCATCGCAGCCATCGATCGTCGCGCGAGTTCGAAGGCGGCGACGACGCCGGCGGCCTTCGCGTCGCCGACGCCGTGCACGCGCGCGAGTTCGCGCGGGCCCAGCCGCGACAGTCCGGCAGCGCCGCCGGCGTGCGCGAGCAGCCGCTGCGCGAGCGCGACGACATCTTCGTCGGCGCTGCCGTTTCGCAACACCAGCGCGAGCAACTCGTGATCGGCGAGCACGGCGGCGCCGTGCGCGGCGAGCCGCTCGCGCGGACGATCGGACGGGGGACGTTCACGGACGCGGACGCTTCGAGCGGGCATGCCCCGCATCCTGATGCGTCGAGGCGCCGAAGAAAAGAAGATCCCGTCCGGATCGCGCCGAACGGGATCAAGATGAGCCTTTGCGTCAGGTCAATTCCGGGAAGAACAAGCCGAGTTCGCGCTTGGCCGACTCGGGCGAGTCGGATCCGTGGACGATGTTCTCGCCGATCGCCAGTCCAAGATCGCCGCGGATCGTGCCGGGCGCGGCCTGCTTCGGATCGGTCGCTCCCATCAGCGTGCGGCACACGCTCACGGCCTCTTCCCCTTCGACGCACATCGCGACGACCGGCCCGGAGGTGATGAACGAAACCAACTCGCGAAAGAACGGCCTGTCCACGTGCTCGCCGTAGTGCGTTTCGGCGAGTTCCTTGTCGATCGTAAAGAGCTTCATTCCGATGATCCCCAGCGTCTTGCGCTCGAGCCGGCCGACGACTTCGCCGACGAGACCGCGGCGCACGCCGTCGGGCTTGACCATCACAAAAGTGCGTTCGCTCATCTCGGTTTATCCTCCGTCACGTGGGGTCGTACAGCCGCGACAGTGTATAGCGAGCCCGAAACGAGCACGGCGTCGCGCTCGGTCGCGTTCTTCAACGCCGCCTCAAGCGCCGCGGCCGGATCCTCGACGATCGACGCTCGCTTTCCGAGCCCTTCGACGGCGCCGGCGATCTGGGCGGCGGGCACGGCGCGGGGCGACGGCGGCTGCGTGGCGACCACGTCGGTCGCGATCGCGATCAGCGGCGCGAGCGTTCCGTCGACATCCTTGCCGGCAAGCATTCCGACGATCAGCGTGAGCCGCTCGAACTGGAAAGACTCGGCCATCGTCGCGGCCAGCGCGCGGGCCGCGTCCGGGTTGTGCGCGCCGTCGGCGACCACGAGCGGGCGGCGGCGCAGCACCTCGACGCGGCCGGGATCGGTGACGGCCGCGAACGCGCCGGCGACCACCTCGTCGTGCACGTCCCGCTCGCCCAGAAAGGCGACCACGGCCGCCAGCGCGACGGCCGCGTCGTGGGCGAGATGCGCGCCGTAGAGCGGCAGGAACAGATCGCGATAGACCCGCTCGCCGACGCGAATCGTGAGCGCCGTCCCACCGATCGCGACCGCGATCCGCTCGATCGCGAACTCGGCGTCGATGCGTCGTAGCGTCGCGCCGACTTCGCTGCAGCGACGCCGGATCACCTCCAGGACCTCCGGGTCGCGTGCGCCGGTGACGCAGACGGCGCCGTGCTTGACGATGCCGGCCTTCTCGACCGCGATCTCGACCGAAGTTGCGCCCAGCTCGGGATGATCGAGCGCAACTTCGGTCACGATCGCGACGCGACCGTCGACCAGGTTCGTCGCATCCCACGTCCCGCCCATCCCGACCTCGACGACGGCGGCCTCCACGGCACGCTCGGCGAACCAGACGTTCGCCATCGCGGTGACCGCCTCGAACCAGGTGACCGGCGGGCCTTGCTCATCCACCGCGCGAAGGTACGGATCCAGATACGCGTAGGTCTCGGCGAATTCGGCTTCGATGATGGGGCGGCCGTCATAGGCCATGCGCTCACGGGGCGAATCCAGGTGCGGCGAGGTGTAGCTGCCCACACCCAAACCGAGCTCGCGCAGCAACGCGGTCGCGACGCGCGCAGCCGTGGTCTTTCCGTTCGTTCCGGTGATGTGAATCGCCGGATACGACGCCTGCGGATGGGCGAGCAGGTCCATCAGTGCGCGCATGCGATCCAGGCTCGGCGCGACCAGCGCGCCCGTCGCCTCGTAGTTGGTGCGTCGATCGAGCGCGGCGATCGCCTGCTCGTATCGCATCAAGCCGTCAGCTCCGCGAGCGCCTCCGACAGGCCGTCGATCGCGGCGCGCGCGCCGGCGAGCCGTTCCCGCTGCGTTTCGACGACCTCCTCGGGCGCCTTGGACACGAAGTCCTGATTGGCGAGCTTTGTTTCGATGCGAGAGGCTTCTCTGCCGAGCTCGTCGATCTCGCGGCGCAGCCGCGCGATTTCGTCGCCGATGTCGAGCACGCCGGCGAGCGGCACGTGCACGACGGCGCCGCCGAGCACGATCCGGGCCTCCCCGACCGCGTCGGGCGCTTCGGCCGCGACGATGATCTCGCCCCAGGACGCCAGCACGCGCACGCGTTCGAGTTCGGATTCCAGCAGCGGCCGCCGCTGCGAGTCGGCCACGACCACGGTCGCGGCGGGCCGGATCGACGGCGCGACTTTGTGGTCGGCACGGAACCGGCGCAGCGCGGCGACGATCTGCTGCAAGAACTCGAAGCGAGATTCGGCAGCGGAATCCGCCGCGCCGGCCTGCGGCCACGGGCCGCGCAGGATCGTGCCGGTCCCCGCGAGCGACGCATGCAGCTCCTCGGTCACGAATGGCATGAGCGGATGCAGCAGCCGCAACGTCGCCGACAGCACGTGCGTCAAGATTGCGAGCACCGCGGTCTTTTCTTCGTCGGTTCCGCTCTGCAGCCGGCCCTTCGACCACTCGACGTACCAGTCGGCGAAGTCGTTCCACGCGAAGGTGCGCAGAGCGACCGCGGCGGTCGCGAAATCGTAGGCCTCCATTGCCGCGTCGGCCTCGCTCGCGACGCGTTCCAGCCGGGAAAGGATCCAACGGTCGGCGACGGTCTGCGCGTCGGCCGGCGGCAGCGGCCGCTCCTGCGGTTCGCCCGCATACATCAGCACGAAACGCGTCAGGTTCCACAGCTTGTTGGCGAAGTTGCGATCACCTTCGACCCACTGCTCGCTGATCGGCACGTCCCCGCCCAGGACGGCGGAGCGGAACAGGGTCATCCGGGTCGCGTCGGCGCCGTAGCGGTC
>DASWHR010000094.1:0-1509 GCA_036398095.1 Actinomycetota bacterium | reverse complement strand
CGTTCCCTTATCCGCGGCGACGACGAGATAGGGATCGTCGCCGTCGTGGCGCACGACGCCCTCCGGCGGCACGACGGCGTCGCCCTCGATGTTGTCGGTCACCGACAAGAGCCGGTCGACAAAGCGGATATAGGCCGCGCGGCCAGCCTCGAAAATCGCGTCACGGCCAGTCGCCGGCAGCCGGCCCGGCACGAACCCGCCCTTGGCGCCGACCGGCACGATGACGGCGTTCTTCACCTGCTGCGCTTTCACCAGCCCGAGAACTTCGGTGCGGTAGTCCTGGGGACGGTCCGACCAGCGCAGACCACCGCGCGCCACCGGCCCGAAGCGCAGATGAACGCCCTCCACCTCGGGCGAATGCACGAAGATCTCGCGGAACGGCCGCGGCTCCGGGACAAAGGACAGCCGCTTCGGATCGATCTTCAGCGTGATCGCCGAAGGCTGATCGTCCGGCTCTGCCGCATAGAAGTCGGTGCGCACCGTGGCCGCGACAACCTGTTGGAACGCGCGCAGGATGGTGTCGTCGTCGAGGCTGGTCACCTCCTCCAACCCTCCTTCGATCTCCTTGTCGAGCCGTTGTTCAAGGCGCTCGCGGCTCTTCCGGCCGGGCTCGAAGCGGGCGGCGAAGCGGTCGGCGAGGAGCGAGGCGATCGCGGGATTTCGGTGCAGAGCGCCCCAGAGATAGTCGATCGAGAACGGGATGTTGGTCTGGCGAAGGTATCGCGCGATCGTCCGCAGAAGCGCGGCGCGCCGCCAGTCGAGTCCGGCTTGCAGTATGAGCGCGTTGAAGCCGTCATTCTCCGCCTTGTCGGTCCAGATCGCAATCACAGCGTCGTGCAGGCGATCCGAAGCTTCGGGATCGAAGGCGGCACCATCGGCCCGGACGAGCGTCATGTCATGCCGGTAGAGATGCGCCCCAGCGGCCGGCGCGATACGATAGGTGCGTTCGTTCACCACCGAGAAGCCGAGATTCTCCAGAAGCGGCACGCGGCGCGAGAGCGGGATCGGATCGCCGAGGTGGTGGAAGGTCATGACGACTTCGCGCTGCGACGTCTGCGGGCGCTGTGAAAAGCGGACTTCGATCGCATCCGACGTCAGCGTCTCAGCCGTTGCGATGTCGACCACGGCGTCCTGCGCCGCGAAGGCGGCGCGATAATCGGACCCGAAGGCCTGCGTGTAATTTTTTTGCAGTTCGGTCGCGCGGGCGGGCAGGTAGGAGGTCGCCAGCGCCTCGGCCAGATCCTCCTCGAAGCTCCGCACTATGGCGCGGATGTGCGCCTCGATCTCGTCTTGCGTCGGATTGGGACCTTCGCCCGGATTGCGGCCGATGATGAACTGGATACGAGTGAGATGGGTCAGCGAGAAATCCGGGAAGAAAGCGGACATCCGGCCGTCGTAGAACTGGGCCAGCGCTTCGCCGATACGCTCGCGCATTTCGGTGGTGTAGCGATCACGCGGAACGAAGACGAGGACAGATACGAAGCGGTCGAAGCGGTCGCGGGGCGGGCG
>DASWHR010000093.1:0-6270 GCA_036398095.1 Actinomycetota bacterium | reverse complement strand
CCTCGCCGCCTATCCGAGCCACGACATCGAGATCCGCGGGCGGAGCGAAATGGTGCGCGTGCGCGTCGTCGCCGAGGCGGAAGCGCTGCCGCTCGGCGCCGTCTAGAGCGGTGTCCGATCGGACGGAGGCTTCGGCATTCCGGTCGTCATGCCCGCCCTTGTGCCACGGCTGTCCGGTTCCGACGAGTCATGGATCGGAATGTGCGGCGGACTTGTGCGGTTCTCACCGCGATGCAATCGAGCCGGAACTCGAAACGGAGCCTCAAAAAACTTGTCATCCCGGGCGCGGCGCAGCGCGAAGCGGTGCGCCGCAGACCCGGGACCCAGGCCTCAAATCCGAGCGTTTGCCATGGATCCCGGATCAGCAGCGCACCACTTCGTGCTGCGCTGCATCCGGGATGACAATGGGGGAAGGCACAAACCGGACAGCCGTGGCCTTGTGCCGGGCATGACGTTGGGAGACCGAAGATTCCGTACCATCGAGTGCCGCGCGAGCCGCCACTGGACGGTCGCCGCCGCGCGCCCATATCATCTTCGATGGACGAAGGCTTCGAGGTGAGGTGTCCCATGGCCATCGAGCTCGACCACACCATCGTTCCCAGCCGCGACAACGAGGCGGCGGCGCGCTTCTTCGCCCGCATCTTCGGGCTCGGCTACGACGGGCCGCACTACCATTTCGCGCCGGTGCGCGTGAACGACCGGCTGACGCTCGACTTCGACACCCAGAGCGAGTTCGAGCACCACCACTACGCGTTCCGGGTGAGCGAGGCGGAGTTCGACGCGATCTTCGCGCGCATCGAGGCGGAAGGCATCGCCTACGGCAGCGGGCCGGGGCAGCTCGACGACATGCGGGTCAACCGGCGCCGCGGCGGGCGCGGGGTCTATTTCCGCGACCGCGACGGGCACGTGCTCGAGATCATGACGCGCTGATCGCCGCGCGGTCAGCCGGTCGCGCGGATCGCGATGCGATCGGGACGGCGCGGCACCTCGTCGGTGTCGTGCGCGTACACCTTGGCGGCGGCCGGTCGCGCCAGGCTCGCCGCGTGCCACGCCGCGACGCGCGGCAGCCGCGTCGGCGCGATCATCTCGGGCTTGAGTTCCTTGATACGGTCGACGATCGCGAGCATCGCCACGTCGGCCAGCGAATAGAACGCGCCGACGATCCACGGTCCGGCGCCGAGCGCGCCCTCGAGCCGGTCGAGCACGAAGGAAATGCGCGCCCAGGCGAGGTCGAGCTCGCGGTCGCTGAAGCCTTCGCCCGCGGTGCGCAGGAACCGGTCGCGCCGTTCCGGCACCGGCATCATCGACGCCACCTTGTCGACCGTCGCGCGGTCCATGTTGCGGTGGCGGCCGCGCATGTTGGTGCTGTAGGTCGCGTTGGCGACCGAGGGGTGAACGTCGTCGGCGATCCACGACCACAGGCGCTGCTTGGCGCGGTCAACCGGATCGGCGGGGCGGAGCGGCCGGTCGGGGAACACGTCCTCGACGTACTCCATGATGCAGAACGAGTTGATGAGCGGCACGCCGTCGTGCACCAAGGTCGGCACGACGCCGTTCGGGTTGAGCCGCAGATAGTCGGGACCGAGGTTCTCGTAACTCCACAGCTCGATGTAGCGGCTCACGTAGGCGATGCCCTTCTCGGTGAGGCATTGCCGCACCTGCTTCGAGCAGGTCGTGTGACCCGAATGGTAGAGCTCCAGCATGCCGTCCTCCCTGACGCGCGGCCGCTGCGCGCGGCGCCGCGGGGCATCTTCCGCGTCCGGCGGGTGGCGATCAAGCGACGCGAGCCGGAGCGCACCCACCGCTGAAGCGACGGAGGCTCGCCGAGGCTCGCCTCCAATCCATTGGAATGCCGGCAAGTCGTTCTGGAGAAACTTAAATAATACCTCAATATAATAAAGGTGTGTTGGCAGTTATACTCGAATAAATCATAATATAATTCGGATTCGAACTTAATTTTAACTCCAAATTAATTTGGCCTTAACAAATTTCTGAAATCCTTTGAACCAACGTAAACGGGGGAAGATAGGGGTGACGGCACGATGACGCCGCGCAAATCGTTGCTGCGCATGCTGGCGGAGAGGGCCGCACGTTTCCGCGAGGACCGCGACGGCGCCATGCTGGTGACCTATGCCCTGGTGCTGCCGGGGCTGATGGGCGTCGCCGGACTCGGCATCGAGACGGGCATCTGGTACACCGCCAGCCGGTCGCTGCAGACCGCGTCGGACGCGGCTGCGCTGTCGGGCGCGTTCGAGCGCGCCAAGGGCCATCCGACGGAGGTGGTGTCGGCCGCCACGCTCGAGGCCGTGCGCAACGGGTTCGAGAACGCGGCGCCAAACACGATCGTCATCAATAATCCGCCGGTTTCGGGGTCGAACGAGGGCGACCAGTCCGCGGTCGAAGTCGTGCTCGGCGAGAAGCAGTCGCTTCTGTTCTCGTCGCTGTTCGTCGACGCGTTCACCATCCGCGCGCGCAGCGTCGCCGCAGTCGAGGTGACCGGCACAGCGTGCGTATTGGCGCTCGATCCGACCGCCAACGCGGCGATCAAAAATCAGGGCAATCCCAACATCGACATGGAAGCGTGCGTCCTCGCGGCCAACTCGACGAGCAGCTCCGCCATTGCTTTGTCCGGCAGCGCCTTCATGAACGCGGACTCGCTCTGGACGGCAGGCAACATCACGGTCGGTGCCTCGGTGACGCTGACCCTCGAGGATCCGCCGACCGTGAACGCATGGCCGATCCCCGACCCGTATGCGGACGTCCTCATCCCGTCGTTCGGGGCGTGTCAATACAACAACACGAGCTTCAACAACGTGATATCGACCATCAATCCCGGCGTCTATTGCAACGGCATCAATTTCGGCGCCAACGCCAACATCACGCTGAACCCCGGGACCTATTTCATCAACGAGGGCGATATCAACATCGCCGCGACCGCACGCCTGCGATGCTCGTGCCCCGATGCGGCAGACGGCGTGACGTTCGTGTTGACGGCGGCGGCGCCCGGCCAGATCGGCACCATCGTGATCAACGGCGGGGCCGACGTGCTGCTGAACGCGCCGACCTCCGACTCCGACCCGTTCAAGGGCATCTTGTTCTATCAGGATCGCCGTGCGCCGTCGGGCCAAGCCATGAAGTTTAACGGCGGATCGTCGATGCTTTTGACCGGCGCCATCTATGTGCCGAAGCAAAACGTCGAGTGGTCCGGCGGAAACGCCGCCGCCGGATCGACCTGCACGCAGATCATCGGCAGGACAGTCAGCTTCGTCGGCAATTCGAACATCGTGAACACCGGTTGCGACGAAGCCGGCATCTCGCCCCTCGAAATCGTCGGCGTGAGGATCGTCGAATGAATCGGCTACGCCAATCGAACCTGTACCGCCGGTTCGTTGCTTGCGAACGTGGCAACGTGCTGGTTGAGCTCGGGCTCGTTTCAACCCTGCTGACAACGACGGTGCTCGGGCTATTCGAGTTGGGAGCCGTCACCAGCCAGTCGATCCGGCTGTCGAATGCCGCGCGGGCGGCCGTCGAGTTTGCGACGAAGTTTCCCGGCGACGAGGCGGCGATCGCAGAGGTGGCCGTGGAGTCGGGCAACCTTTCACCCGAGACCCTTTCGGTCGTCGTCAACCAGTTCTGCGAATGTCCGGGCACCGGCGCGGCCAATTGCGCCGACACCTGCTCCGACGGTTCGCTCAGCAACATGTTCGTCACGATTGTGCTGTCGCAGCCGGCGGAGAGCTTCCTCGAGGCAAGCGGGGTAATGCCCGACTTCACGCTGGAAAGCGCGGCGACATTGCGGGTCCGCTGATGACCGGTCTTCGATCACGGCTGACGGCTTGCACCGGCTCCGCGGGCCGTCGACTGCGCGGTTTCGTTCGGGGCCTGACAGATCGGTCGGGCGCGGCGGCGGTCGAATTTGGCGTCGCCGCGCCGGTGTTCCTGCTGTTCGTCTTCGGCACGGTCGAGTTCAGCCGCGTCATGTGGACCGATCACGAGCTGCAATATGTCGCCGACAAGGCCTCACGCTTCGTGATGATCAATCCTGCCGCGACCACCGAGCAAATTCAGGCCTACGCGGAAAGCAAGCTGATGGTGCTCGATCCGGCCGACGTGACCTTCACGGTCTCGCAGGAAGTCGTGAACGGCGTCACGTTTGTGACCGTAACGGCCAGCTGCCCCTTCGCGGCGATCGTGTCGTTCGTGCCAATCGAATCGATTACACTCACCGGCAAGTCACGGATGCCGCTCTTTTCGTGAGTGCGGCCGCGCGCGAGCACGGCTATGCTAACGCGATGGTGCGGCCGATCTTCAGTCTTGCTCTCGCCGCCATGTGGTGGGCCGTTCCCGGCGCGTCCGACCTTGCGGCGCGCGGACGGTATGGTCCGGACGGCTCGTTCTCCATCGGGCGGCACGTGATTCCGCCCCAGGTCCGGCGCGTCGATCCGGCGTCGTTCCGGCTGCACCCGCGGCCGCTGCCTTTCCCGTCCCCCATGCCCGGCCCGATCAGCGGCCCGGGCGGCGGTTCGATCGGCAGCCGGCCCTACGGGATCGGTTATTTCTTTCTCGACGCGTCGCGGATGCAGCGGACGAAGTTGGTAGGCGGGAAATGAGCTATAGTCCGAGTGTCGGCAAATTTTACACAATTTGAGCAAATTCCCGGTAATCCGTCGGAATTTTTTACAACTTGGCCCTTCCGCCCGTGCCTTGGCAGCCTGCAAGGCGCGGGAAAGGCCGCATTTACCCAGTTGGCACGATTCTTGCATCGGTCTTCGCATTCTACGTGACAACGCCTTTAAGCCAGCGAGGTGGGACATGGCGAGGCGCCGGTGCGCGTTGTCGTACGCCGCGATTGTCGCGGGCATTCTGTTCGTCCTTTCGCCCCCGAAAGCGTCCGCCACCTTGGTTCTCAGCGGTGTCATCGACGGACCGCTGTCCGGGGGGCTTCCCAAAGCGGTCGAATTTTACGCGACCGCGGACATCGCAGACCTGTCGGTCTACGGTTTTGGCTCCGCCAACAACGGCGGCGGCTCGGACGGCGAAGAGTTCACCTTCTCGGGCTCGGCCACTCAGGGAAGCTACCTTTACGTCGCTACCGAGGTACCGTCGTTCACAAGCTTCTTCGGCTTCGCGCCGAACTTCACGAGCAGCGCGGCCTCGATCAACGGCGACGACGCGTTGGAGCTGTTCGTCAACGGCACCGTCATCGACACGTTCGGCGACATCAACCTGAGCGGCACCGGGCAGCCCTGGGAGTACATGGACGGCTGGGCCTACCGCGTCGGCAATACCGGGCCGGACGGCACGACGTTCAATCAGGCCAATTGGACATTCAGCGGCCCCAACGCCCTCGACGGCGAGACCACGAACGCCTCCGCCGCGACGCCTATGCCCGCGGGTACCTTCTCCACGATTCCGGAGCAGTCCGAGTTGGTCATCACCGGCATCGTCGACGGGCCGCTCGTGGGCGGCGTGCCCAAGGTGGTCGAGCTGATGGCGCTCGCCGACATTGCCGACTTGTCGAAGTACGGGCTCGGCTCGGCCAATAACGGCGGCGGCTCGGACGGGCAAGAGTTCGCGCTATCGGGGTCGGCCACCGCGGGCGAGTTCATCTACGTCGCTTCGGAGTCGACGGCGTTCCAGAACTTCTTCGGGTTCAGCCCCGATTTCGTCGATAGCGTTGCCTTGATCAACGGCGATGACGCCATCGAGTTTTTCCTCAACGGCGGGGTTGTCGACCTGTTCGGCGACATCAACGTCGACGGGACGGGGGAGCCCTGGGACTACGAGGATGGCTGGGCCTACCGCGTGAACGGCACAGGCCCGGACGGCAATGTATTCGTGCTGGAAAACTGGATCTTCAGCGGGCGTAATGCGCTCGATGGTGAGTTGACGAACGCGACTGCCGACACGCCATTTCCGATCGCGAGCTATTTGGTACCGGAACCAGCCACTTTCGCTTTGTTCGGCCTCGGCCTTGCCGGGCTCGCGCTCGCCCGCCGCCGCCGGCGCGCCGCCTGACCGGCGCTTCTTGCATTCGGCCGCGCGCGGCGTGACACTGTGCGAAGGGAGACGAGCGGACGAATTCGATGAGGATGTTTGCTGTCGCGATGTGCGGCGCGGCGCTGGCTCTGCCGGCCGCGGCGCAGACGCCGCGCTATTCGAGCGGGTGGGGCGATCCGGCGCAGCCGGCGGGTCAGGGTGCGGCCCGGGCGAACACCGCCGACGAGCGGTTGCTCGAGGAGTTGAAGCGGCTCACGGACGAGGCGGAGC
>DASWHR010000092.1:0-7291 GCA_036398095.1 Actinomycetota bacterium | reverse complement strand
GATGTCGCGCCGGGCCGTTCCCGGCGCGACGGGGACCGACTGCGGGATCGACGTGCGCGACGGCAGGACGAGCGGCGTGCCGGGGCCGCTCGCCGGAGATGCCGCTGCGCTCGAGGATGCCGTCCCGCTCGCGGACGGCGCGGGCGAGGCCGCGTCCGGCGGTCGCGACACCGGCACCGTCGCTTGCGTGCACGCCCCGAGCAACAGCACGGCAAGCACCATCGAATTCGCTGGTGTCCGCACGTTCATCGGCCTTCCTAGGCGACGTATGAGCCGCAGTAGGTGCGCAGAGGGTAGCCGGTCCCGAAGGGGATCAGGTACGACGCGAAGGACAGGACGCGAGACGTGTAGCTGTCGGCGTCGGCGTCCCAAATCGAGACGGGCGAGTACGTGCCGTCGGCGTACCGGCCGCGAAACGTGCTGCCACCACCGCGGTAATTCATCGCATCGGCCGACTGCAGAACGTGATGCGGGTTGCTCGTCTTGGACGAGTTCTCGGCCGCGGTCGGCTGGACATTGCCGAACGTGTGGATGGCCTCGTGGATGGTGGTCTTGTCTCCCTGGTCGGCGCATCCCCATCGCGCCGCGTAGCCGCGTCCCCCGATGGTGAACCGGCGGTACATGATCGCCTGATTCCCCCCGTATTCCGCGATGCCGGCACTGTTTCGATCGGAACGCACGTCGGCGAAGATCATGTACTTCGGCAGGCCGTGACCGAAGCCTCGCTGGTTCATCTCGGCGATCAATCGGGCGGCGCTGTTCGTTGAGTAGTACGCGTCGGGCTGCGCCCCGACGATGGCGCTGACCAGCCGCACCGGCCCCCATCCGGCGATCGTGCGCACTCCGATCCGAAACGCCTTCCCGCGGACGCGATGACCCTGCGAAGGGCCGCTCGCCGTGCGGCTCGCCATCCAGGCCTGCGTGTTGTACGCCGAGGCGCCGATGTTGCTTTCGTGGAGCGTGCGCTTGCCGGTTCGCGCGTCGGTGCACATCACGGCGCGGTCCCAGTCCCGGACCGCGATGTCCTTGGGAACGAAATAGTAGAGCTGCCATTCCCTGCGGTCGGGCGGAACGTCGGCGCCGCCGACGCGGGTGTCGCGAGTCACGTAGCTGCAGCGGCTTCCGGCCTGGAGGAGCGTCGCTGTGGCCAGCACATCCTCCATCGTGGCGGTCGCGATCGGTTCGGGCAGCTCGTTGGTGCCCGCCTCGTCCGAGACCGTGTGCGATTCGTGCGCAACGACCGCATCCGGGGATGCGACGCCACCGATGAACGCCAGCAGCAGGCCGGCTGCGACGATGCCGCGGGGTGTTCCGATCATCATTCCCTCCTCGTTTCGACGAGGATTACAATGGTGATCTGCGCGACAGCGATTGTCAACTATCTCATATTGGCCGTTCGCCGCGACTGGGTCGAGCCGGTCAGATTGGGCCGGGCTCTGCGTCGGTTGCGTGGTGCTCGGCGCGGATGCGAAGCAGCAACCACGTCAGACCGAGCCATCCGACGATTGAGCCGGCAAGAAACGATCCGCGATAGCCGAACACATCGGCGAGCGCCCCCAACATCAGCGGCCCGACGAGGAAGCCCAGATCCACGAATGCGGTGAACGTCCCGACCACGCTCCCCCGCTCGCGGGCCGGCGCTGCGCGCACGGCGAGCGTGAGCATCGACGGAAAGACGAACGCCTGGCCGGACGCGAACAGCACCGAGCCGAGGACCAGGCCGGCGCTGCCCCGCCATGCCGACACCAACAGCAGCCCGCTCGCCGACACGACCAGCGCGACGGTCGCCGTGCGACGGGCCCCGAAGCGGTCGGGAACTCGCGCGCCGGCCAGCCGCAGGATCAAGATGACCACGGAATAGGCCAGGAACACCGGCGCGGCATCCATCCGCAACGTCTTGGCATACAGCGGCATCAGCGCGGCATAGCCGGCGAAGCCGATCACGCTGGTGGTCATGATCGTGCCGGGACCGAAGGCCGCGCGATGAAAGATCGGCCCGGCGCTGCGAGCCCCGTCCTTCTCCGGCCGGGTATCCGGCAAGCCGACTGCCGCGAGCGCCGCGGCGGCCGCGACGGCGCCCGAAGCCAGGAACGCCACGCGAAAGCCACTTGCTTTCATGATCGCCTCACCGACCAGCGGGCCGAGCGCGAGCCCGGAGTACAGCGAGAGCGTGAAGTAGGACACGGCCTCGCCTCGGCGCTCCTCGGGCGCGAGGTCGTTGATCACCGACACGGCGCCGGTGAAGAACCCGGCTTCGCCGAAGCCGGCGGTGAATCGAAACAGGAACGCGAGCCACACCGCGCCCGCGTAGCCGGTCGGCAACGTCGCGGTCGCCACGATCGCCGCACCGCCGGCGATCAAGATGCCGCGACCGCGACGATCGCCGACACGACCCGCGATCGGACGCAAGATGATCGAGGAGAACGCGAACGCCGACCCGACCAGCCCGACCTCCAATCCGCCGCCGCGCAACGGACCGTCGACGAACTTCGGAAGCACGGGCAGCGTCATGCCGTAGGCGGCGAAATAGCCGAACGAGATCAGCGTGACTCGAAGAAACAGAGGCGTGACCAGACGCGGCCGCGCCTCGCCGCGCCGGCTCATCCGCGGATCGTCGCCAGCCGCTCCGCGGCGGCCTGCAGCGTCTCGAGCTTCTTGCAGAATGCGAAGCGCAGCTTCGTGCGACCAAGCTCCGGCCGCGAGTAGAAGGACGAGCCGGGAACGGTCGCAACGCCCGGATCCGCGGTGAGGCGCTTGGCGATCTCGACATCGTCGCCGTCCCATCCGAACGCGGCGACATCGGTCATGATGTAGTAGGCGCCGTAGGGCTTGTAGACCTTGAAGCCGGCCTCTTCCAGGATCCCGATCATCAGGTCGCGTCGCTCCAGATATTCCTCGCGCAGCGCCTTGAAGTACTCGTCGGGAAAGTTCAGCGCCACGACACCGGCCTCTTGCAGCGGCGCGGCCGCACCGACGGTCAGAAAGTCGTGGACCTTGCGGATTCCGTCGGTCAGCTCGGGCGAGGCGATCGTCCAGCCGATCCGCCAGCCGGTCACGCTGTAGGTCTTGCTCATGGCGTTGATCGTGACGCTTCGATCTTCAAGACCCGGAACCGTCATCGGCGGGATGTGCTCGCGGCCGTCGTAGACCATGTGCTCGTAGATCTCGTCGGTGAAGCAGATCACATCCCACTTCTGGCAGAGACCGGCGATGAACGTAAGTTCGGCGCGCGTGAAGACCTTGCCCGTCGGATTGTTGGGCGTGTTGACGATGATCGCGCGGGTGCGCTCGTTGAAGGCCGCCGCCAACTCTGCCTCGTCGAAGGTCCAGTCGGGCTCGTGCAGCGTGACGTAGCGCGGCACCGCGCCGGACAGGATCGCGTCGGGACCGTAGTTTTCGTAGAAGGGCTCGAAGACGACCACCTCGTCGCCGGGATCCACGATCGCAAGTGCCGCGGCGATCATCGCCTCGGTCGAGCCGCAGGTCACGCAGATCTGCCGGTTCGGGTCCACCGCGACCCCGTAGAAGCGCTCGAAGTTCGCGGCGATCGCCTCGCGAAAGCGTTGCGCGCCCCAGGTGATCGCGTACTGGTTCACATCCGCGTCGATCGCTCGCTTGGCGGCGTCCTTCAACTCGGGCGGGCACGGGAAGTCGGGAAAGCCCTGCGCCAAGTTGATCGCCCCGTGCTGCATCGCGACGCGCGTCATCTCGCGGATCACCGATTCGGTAAACGATGCGGCTTTCGCCGAGATTCGGATCTCCCCCACGGTCGTTTTCGCTCCTGTCTCGTCCTGGTCTTTGGGCACGATAGCGGCCCCGCCCCGGATCCGCACCCCGGCTTTTGGGGGGCCCGCGGGGACCGCAGGCCCGGGACGACCGGCTCGCGGCATCCGATACTCAATCCATGAAACCCTCTCTTCCGCCGGCGAGCGGCCCGCGGCGACCCGAAACGGGCGGTGTCGCGGTTCTGACCGCGATCATGCTCCTGGTGGCTCTGGTGATGGCCGGGTTCGCGCTCGATCTCAGCAACGCGCGATCCGATACGACGCTTGCCGACTCGGCCGCCGATTCTGGCGCATTGGCGGGCGCGCAGTCGCTGCCCGACGCTTCCGCGGCACGCGCCGATGCGAGCAGCTACGCGACCACCTCGCTCAACGGCGGCGAGACCGGAACCGGGTCCACGATCACGGTCACCACGCCGTACTCGATGAGCGGGAACCCGTATCCAGCGGCTCGCTTGGTCAACGTTCGCGTGTGCTGGGACTCTCCAACGGGCTTCGCGGCGGCTTTCGGCTTCTCGTCGGTGAACGTCTGCGGATCGGCGACCGCATACAAGGTTGGCGGGACGCCCTGCGCCCTGTGCGTGCTCGCCCCGTCGGACAGAACCCTTTCGATCGCGGGCAACGGCGTTCTTTCGGTGACCGGTGGGGACGTTCATGTCAATTCCAACGGAACCCCGGCGGCCGGAGTCGACGGCGCTGCCAGCGGCGGCGTGACGACCGACGGGGTGATTCGAATTCTCGGCACGTATCAACAGCCCAATCCGGGAACGTTCAGCCCGACGCCGATCACCGGGGTTCCCGCGATTGCCGATCCGCTCACGGACGTCCCGGCCCCGTCGGTCGCCGGCCCGTTTCGCGGTAGCGTCTCGAACTCGAGCAGCGACCTCACGATCCAACCGGGAATCTACGATTCGATCTCGTCCTCTTCGACGGGCCGCCTGACGTTCGCGCCGGGCATCTACGTCATCCGCCAAGGTCTGTCCCTGAGCAAGTCCTCGTCCGCGCCGGTTCCATCGGTGGTCGGAGACGGCGTCCTGCTGTACTTCGCCTGCGCGTCGTATCCGACACCGTGCACGCCGGGGCAGAGCGGAGCCGGGATCTCGATGTCCGGTTCCACGACGTTCTCCTTCAGCGGCCCCACGTCCGGCCCGTATACGAACATGGTGATCTTCTCGGATCGCAACAACACCGCGTCACACACGCTGCTGGGCGGGGCCCTCAACCAGATCACCGGCACCGTCTACGCTCGCTCCGGTCACTACTACATGTCGGGAAACTCCGGCTCGTTGTCGCACAACGGTGCGGTGATCGTCGGTCGGGCGACGACGACGGGCGCGGCGAGCTTCTCGATTGCGTTCGACACCGATTACGCGCACCCCTCGCTCGGCCGAAACACGATCCTGGTCGAGTAGCCGGTCATGGCCCATCCCCGTCGTCGCCTTCGCGAACGGGACTTCCGCGAGGACTTCTCAGGACCTTTGCCCTACGCCGGCGCCTCCGGCCGGTCCGATACTCTCTGTATGGGTTCGCGGAGGGCACCTCGAGCGGCCGTCGCCCGGCGGCGCGATCAGCGCGGTGCCAGCGCGGTCGAGTTCGCGATCGTGCTGCCGGTCGTCGCGCTGCTGCTGTTCGGAATCATCGACTTCGGGATCGTGCTGAACAACCAGAACTCGGTCCGCTCGGCCGCGCGCGAAGGCGCGCGTCTTGCCTCGGTCGCAACGTTCACCGGCGCCTCGGAGTGCACCATCGTGGGATCGGTGTCCAGCTCGGAGACGCGCGGACTCATGTGTTTGGTGAAGGAGCGGAATCATCCGATCGGAGACGCCGCGCGCGTGAAGGTGATCCTGCCTTCGCCCTACAGGTCCGGCGAGGGACTCACGGTCTGCGTCCAGACGAAGATGTCATCGATCACCGGCTTCACGGCTCCGTTCTTCACCGACAAGACGGTCACGGCCAAGACGACGATGCGAGTCGAGCGAGTCTCGAGCGGCACCTTCGCGTCGGGCGCAGAAGACCCCCCGCAGGGCGGGAGCTGGAGTTGGTGCGTCTAGTCCGGTGTTACGGGCGCGACAGCGTTCGGCGATAAACCAAGAAGCCCAACGCGCCCAGCACCAGCACGCCGACGATCGCGATGATCGCCTGCGTGTTGCCCGACGAGCTGGAACCGCTGTCGTCGCCGGTGATCATCGGAATCGGCGAAGCCGACTCGGTCGGAAATTGTGGAATTCCAGATCCAACTCGACAAACCGGATTCCAACGAAGGTGGGGCAACGCATACGCTGGGCGGAGTTCAGGGATGGCGCAATCGGTCCAGGAGGCAATCTTTGAGGTTCAAACGGAGGGGTGTCGCGCTAGCCGTCGCCGTGCTCTTGAGCCTTCCCGCGGCGCTTTCAAGCGCGCGCGCCGATCATCCCACCCCGCCGGTCGGCGGCTCTCTATTCGGAACGGTCCGGGATGCGATGACCGGCGCCCCCATAGCCGAAACCTGCGTGGTGGCGATGAGGGAACTTCGAGATCCGATCGGCGTGAGCATCTACAGGGAGGGCGTGCCGGAGTATCCGCAGCCGACCGGGGCGGACGGAGCGTGGCGAATCGACGACATCCCGTATGGGACATGGATCGTGAGCGCATTCCCCTGCGACGTCTCGGACAAGCGCTACCCGACCCAGTACTACGAACAGGCCAGCCACCGCCAGAATGCTCTTCGGTTCGTGATCGGTCCAGCGGGCACCTATATCGTCCCGCGCGAGGACCCGGAGAATCCGGTGTCGTGGAATCCATTCGCGGCCATGACGTACCTGCGTGCCGGGCCCCTCGACATCCTTCTGCATCGCCGAACCGGAATCGTCGGGCGAGTCACCAACATCGACGGCGATCCCTTGGCAGACATCTGCGTAACGTATTTCTGGTCCCAGGCGATCCACGCAGGAAACACCGACCTCAATCTTCAGCCCCGGGAAAGGAACGGCGTGCGTACCGGAGTGGACGGCACGTACGTGCTCTTGGGTCCCGACGACGACACCCCCGACGGCAGCCTGATCAAGATCGGCTTCTACCCCTGCGATCCGCAGCACGCATCCGACGTCTCCTCGCCCTGGCGGGGCCAATACTGGTACCGCGCGCCGGCCTTCGATTCCGGCCGTACCATCCGCTTCACCCAGGGCCGGTGGCTAACGTCAATCGACGCCGTCCTTGAGCCCAGGTAGCGGTTCCCGGAATCAGAAGAAGCGAGTGTCTGCTGTTACGGGCGCGACAGCGTTCGGCGATAAACCAAGAAGCCCAACGCGCCCAGCACCAGCACGCCGACGATCGCGATGATCGCCTGCGTGTTGCCCGACGAGCTGGAACCGCTGTCGTCGCCGGTGATCGTCGGAATCGGCGAAGCCGACTCGGTCGGCTCGCTGGGGCTCGGCGTCGGGGTCGGCGTCGAAGGCGTCGGGGTCGGCGTGGAGGGTGACGGAGTCGGCGTAGCCGTGGTCCGCGACGGCGTCGGCGTGGCGGTCTTCTTC
>DASWHR010000091.1:0-14307 GCA_036398095.1 Actinomycetota bacterium | reverse complement strand
TGTCGGTGTCGGGGGACACGGCCGTGGTCGGGTCCTGGTTCGACGACGACGCCGGCTCGTCGTCCGGGTCGGCCTACGTGTTCTCCCGCTCGGGTGCCACCTGGACCGAGCAGGCCAAGCTCACCGCCTCAGACGCAGCCGCCGGCGACGACTTCGGTGTCTCGGTGTCGGTGTCGGGGGACGCGGCCGTGGTCGGGTCCTGGTTCGACGACGACGCCGGCTCGTCGTCCGGGTCGGCCTACGTGTTCTCCCGCTCGGGTTCCACCTGGACCCAGCAGGCCAAGCTCACCGCCACAGACGCCGCTGCGTTCGACGACTTCGGTGTCTCGGTGTCGGTGTCCGGGGACACGGCCGTGGTGGGGTCCGTGTTCGACGACGACGCCGGACCGGACTCCGGGTCGGCCTACGTGTTCGTGTTCGACGTCATCCCGCCGGACACGTTCGTGACGTCCGGGCCGCCGGGGGTCACGAACAGCTCCAGCGCGACCTTCGAGTTCATGGGCACGGACAACCACACGCCGTCCGGATCGCTCACCTTCACCTGCTCGCTGGACGCCGCACCCGCCTCACCGTGCACGTCACCGGCCACCTACACGGGCCTGGCCGAGGGTGCCCACACCTTCTCTGTGGCGGCCACCGACGCCGCCGGCAACACCGACCCCACCCCGGCCACCCACGCGTGGACGATCGACACCACACCGCCGGACACCACCATCACCTCCGGCCCCCCCTCACCGTCCGACTCGGCGTCGGCCACCTTGCAGTTCACCTCGACCGAGCCCGGTTCCACCTTCACCTGCTCGCTGGATGCCGCACCCGCCTCACCGTGCACGTCCCCGGTCACCTACACCGGCCTGGCCGACGGCTCGCACACCTTCTCGGTGGCGGCCATCGACGCCGCCGGAAACACCGACCCCACCCCGGCCACCCACACGTGGACGATCGACATCCCGCCGGACACGTTTGTGACGTCCGGGCCGCCGGAGGTCACGACCAGCTCCAGCGCGACCTTCGAGTTCCTGGGCACGGACAACCGCACGCCGTCCGGAGCGCTCACCTTCACCTGCTCGCTGGATGCCGCACCCGCCTCCCCGTGCACGTCGCCGGTCACCTACACCGGCCTGGCCGACGGTTCGCACACCTTCTCGGTGGCGGCCACCGACGCCGTTGGCAACACCGACCCCACCCCGGCCACCCGCACGTGGTCGGTGGACGCCACCGGTCCGCAGATCCAGCTCGACACGGCCGACGGTGACGTGGTCGCCAACGTGGCCGGGACCCTCGTCGTGCCGGTGCGCGGGCAGGTCACCGACGCCTCGGCCGACGTGGCCTCCGTGCAGGTCACCTTCACGGCCCAAAGCCCGGGGGCGTCGGACGCCACCGTGTCCGCCTCGCTGGCCTGCGGTCCAACCGGCGGCTCCTGCGCGTGGAGGGCCGACCCTCCCCGGGCCACCGGGATCTACGCGGTGACGGTGCGAGGCACCGATGCGCTGGGCAACGTGGGAGATGCAGCCGGACCCGTCACGGTGGTGGTGGTGGGAGCCGGCTGAGAACGCGGAGACGACCAGCGAACCCCAACGGAGAGATGATGAGCGGGAGCCCAAAGAAGACGGGCGGTAGTGGCGGCGGTGGTTGGGCTGGCCCTGGTGGCGGCCGCCGCGCCGGTGGGGGCCGCGACGGAGGAGGCCAAGCTCTCCGCGTCGGATGCCGCCGGGGGCGACAACTTCGGCCGATCGGTGTCGGTGTCGGGGGACACGGCCGTGGTCGGGTCCTACGTCGACGACGACGCCGGCTCGGGCTCCGGGTCGGCCTACGTGTTCGACGTCGTCCCGCCGGATACGTTCGTGACGTCCGGGCCGCCGGGGGTCACGACCAGCTCCAGCGCGACCTTCGATTTCGTGGGCACGGACAGCCGCACGCCGTCCGGACACGTGGACGGCGGCGGCCCCCTCGGGCATCGCCGTGTACGAGGTGCGGGCTCACGCGAGTAACGCGCTGGGCAACACCGGCCCCGAAGCCGGACCCATCACGGTGATCGGCATCGGCGTGTAGGCGGCGGGTCGGTTCTACACGATCCCGAAGTCGAAGGACTCCACCGCGCCGATCTTCAGGTCTTGCGGTTGCGAGGCGAGCGTCATCGACGCCGGAATCCTTCTGCCATCCCAGCACCGCGCCTCCGGTCCGGTCATGACCAGAAGGGCGTCATCCGCCGCCCACAACGGACCCGCGGCCGCGTCGGCCACTTTCTGGGACTTGCCCGATGCGAGGTCGGCCACGTGGACGGTCGCGGTCATTGCGTCGGAGCCGGTGCCCGCCACCACGTCGTAGGCGAGTCGTGTGCCGTCGGGCGAGATTCCAACGCTGATCGTCTCGGCCGGAACCGGAAGCGAGGCGCTCTCCCCGCTTGTCGGGTTGAGACGAACCCAGCCGTCTCCGTCGTCGGCGATGACCGTGCCGTCGGGAGCGAAGCGGATGCCGCGAAGGTCGCGCGGTTCGCCGACGATCTTCCCGTTGCCGTCGAGGAACACCGCGCGTTTGTCATCGACGCCCGCGTAGAGCTCGACGCCGATCAACGATCCGTCGCCGGCCACCGACACCCGCGTCTCGTTGAGGACGCAGTAGCCGCCCAGCCCTTCGGGCACCCTGATCGGAAGCCGCGTCCGCATGATCTGTTTCCCGGTGCGCTCGGCGATGACGAGATCGAGCAGCAAGGAGTCGCTTTCGCCCATGCCGACATGGTCGAGGTACGCGACCCGGCGGCCGTCGGCAGTCCAGTCATGGCCCCATGAAGCCGACTGAACCGACATGGTGGTGACGGGCACGACGACGGAGCGCTCTCCGCTTTGGAGGTCGATCATCTCGATGCCGTCGCCCACCACGTAGGAGACGGTCTTCGCATCGACGATCTTAGGGTCAACCTCCTGGCGCGTGTCGCCGTCGTTGGTGAGACGGCGTTTCCCTCCGGTCTCGAAGTCGTAGATCCACACGTCGCGATCCCTGGGAGGCACGTAGACGAGCAACCCCTGGTTCTTTTCCGGGGAGGTCGGAGATCCCGATGCGACGGGAGTCGTCACCTGATCCTCGCCGCATGCCGAACCGACCAGAGCCAGCGTGACGATGAGACCGGCCCGTGCGAACGTTTTCTTGCCGGCGATCATGGCTCTGTCCCCCAAACGTCAGCGGCGGCGGAGGCGCAGGACGGCAGCAGTCAGCGCTCCGGCTCCGAAAAAGATAGCAGCGCCAAACCCGATCCGGACCGTTGCGGCGATGACATCGCCCGACGCGTCACGGCTCCACACGCCGCCGACAAACCGCTGGCAGCGCCGCGACGGTCCCGCGCATCGAAGGAGCGCTATCCGGAAGCGTCGATGGCGCGGGCGCGGAGGGCGCGGCGGATTCCGTCGACGCCCTCGATGACGTAGCGGCGAATCGGGATCGGCAGCTCCGAGCCGGCAAGGAAGCGCTCGGCCGCGGCGGCCGTCTCCTCCGAGATCAAAACGGCTGGGAACATGTCCTCGGCGAAGTCCATCGCGACCTGCAAGTCGCGGCCGCGATACATGGGAACGAGCTGCTCGAAGTAGCGGTCGCGGTACGGCTCGAGCAGCGATTCCTGCTCGTGGCGCCAGAACGCGCCCATCGCGGCGCGCATCGTGGCAAACGACACGTCCTCCGCGGTAATCAGCGCCCACGCACGCTGCTTCGCGTCGGCCGCCGGTCGCGCGGCGCGTGCCGACTGGGCGTGACGGTTGCCGGCGTCGGTCGGGTCCAGCTTCAGCTCGGCCTCGATCTGCGCCTCGCCCGCCTTGCCGGCCGCCGCGAGCGCACCGACGAGGGCCCAGCGCATGTCGGTGTCGATCGCAAGCCCGTCGTAGGGAACCTCGCCGTCGAGAAATCCTTGCAAGATCGCCAGATGCGCGTCACTGCGCGCGATCGACGCGAACGTCTGCGCCCACACGAGCTGCCGGTCGCTTCCGGCCTCGGCGCGCGAGAGCCCATCGAGAGCGAAATCGGCGAGCATGCCCATCGCGGCTGCGCGGTTCGCCGGATCGCCGTAGACGAGCGCGGCGGACCGAACCTTGTCAAGCATGTTGCGCAGCACGCCGACCTCGGTCTCGCCGTCGATGTTGTTGTAGACGATCCGCGCCCAGGCGCGCGCGGCAAATTCGCCGTCCCGCACCATGTCCCACGTCATCGTCCAGCCCAGCGTCCGCACGAGCGGATCGGTGACGTCGCGAAGCCGGTCCCGAATCGTGGCGAGCGAATCCTCGTCGAACCGGACCTTCGCGAACGACAGGTCATCGTCGTTGATCAGCAACAGATCCGCGACGCGCTCGCCGGCAAGTTCGGGAATTTCGGTGCGGGCGCCGGTCACGTCCAACTCGACGCGACGGCGGCGCACCACGCCGTCGTCGCCCGCGTCGTAGAGCCCGACCGCGATCCGGTGCGAGCGGAGCACCGGATGCTCGTCCGACGCTTCCTGCACGATCGCGATGCTCCGATACGCGGCGCCATCGGTTGAGATTTGGGCGCGCAGCGTGTTGACGCCGGGCGTCTCGAGCCACTCCTTCGACCAGGCTTGCAGGTCGCGGCCCGACGCTTCCTCGAGAAACCCGAGGAACCCGTCCAGATCGGCGTTGCCGAACTCGTAGCGACGGAAGTACGCGCGCAGCCCCCGCGCGAAATTCCCTTCACCAACCCACGCGACGAGCTGCCGAAGCACCGACGCGCCCTTGGCGTAGGAGATGCCGTCGAAGTTCACGGCGACCGATTCGATGTCCGGGCAGTCGGCCGCGATCGGATGCGTGGTCGGGAGCTGATCCTGTCGGTACGCCCAGGTCTTTTCCGTGTCGGAGAAAGTGACGAAGCCGTTCGTGAACCTGGTGGCCGCGACCTGCGCGACGAGCGCCATGTACTCGGCGAACGACTCGTTGAGCCACAGGTCGTCCCACCATTTCATCGTGACCAGGTCCCCAAACCACATGTGGGCCATCTCGTGCAAGACGGTCGCGGCGCGGCGCTCCCGGCGGGCTTGCGTGACCTTGGAGCGGAAGATGTAGGCCTCGCTGAAGGTGACGCAGCCGGCGTTCTCCATCGCTCCGGCATTGAACTCGGGAACGAAGAGCTGGTCGTACTTGCCGAACGGATACGGATAGTCGAAGAGTTCTTCGTAGAAGTCGAAGCCCTGCTTGGTAATCTCGAACATCTCGTCGGGCTCGAGATATTGCACAAGCGACTGACGGCACCACAGACCCAAATCGATCGTGCCGTGATGGTCCTTCACGATATAGAACGGACCCGCGACGATCGCCGTGATGTAGGTAGACATCACCGGCGTCGCGGGGAACGACCACACACGCGCATCGCCGTCGACGCGCACCGCCGACGGCGCCATGTTCGAGGAGATCTCCCAGTCGCCCCGCGCGCGGATCTCGAACTCGAACGTCGCCTTCAGATCGGGTTGGTCGAAGCACGGAAAGACGCGATGCGCGTCGAAGGCTTCGAACTGGGAATGCAAGTACACCTTTCCGTCCACCGGATCGGTGAACCGGTGAAGGCCGACGCCGCTGTGCTCGTAGAGCGGCTCGCCGGCGATTCTCACTACGTTGGAGCCGGCCAGGCCGGCGATGGCGATGCGCGTGCCGTCTGCCGCGCGCGCATCGGCGCCGGCGCCGTTGATCTCAATGCGCGCGACCCGATCGCACAGGAAGTCGAGGAAGGTCTCCGCGCCCGGCCGGGCACAGTCGAACTCGATGGTCGTATCGCTGCCGAACCGTTCGGCGCCGGCGGTGAGATCAAGCGAGATTCGGTACCGCAGGTTCGAGATGAGCGCGGCGCGGTGCAGCGCTTCGTCACGGGTCAGGTTGTTCGGCACGGCGTGCATCACTCCCGAAGTCGAATGTTCGCGCAGTTTACCCGGGCGCTCGCGGGCTTTCGAATGTTTGCGTTTCGTTAAGCCGGCGGTCGTGATGCTATCGAATCCGGATAAATCGGAACGGTTCCAAAAAGGTCGAGACAGGATTTTTTCGGCCCCGGCCAGAACAAGCCTTCGACGGCTCGGATCGTGGAAAGGGAGACGGCTATGCCAAGCACTTCGCGGATCACCCCCGGCGCGGTCCTGCTCGCGGTCCTGCTCGCGTTCCTGCCCGGCTCGGCCGTGGCCGCAGGCCCGGCCGGGCTCACCGTGACGATCAACGCGCCGGACACGTATTCGGGGCAGACCGCGTTCACCGTCTCGGGATATCTCGTCGCCTACGCGCAAGCTCCCATCTACTTCGAGTACTCGCGCGGCCTGGCGAACCAGACCATCGAGATCCTAGTCGACGACGCGCCCGCCGCGATCGTCGCGACGAACGCCGAGGGCTTCTACCAGGCACAGATCACGCTTCCGGCGACGCCGCCCACGACGCATGTGCTGCGCGCCGTCGCCTACCGCGACGCGGCGCTGGAAACATCGAGTCCATCAAGGACAATCACGATCGACCGGATACTCACGTCGCTGTCGATCACGCCGGCCGGCGCGTCGGTCGATCCCGGCGACACCGTCGCATTGCGCGCGATCGGCGAGTACAGCGAGGGACGAGAAGCCGACCTGACCGAGTTCGCAAGCTGGTCCTCGTCCGACACTTCGGTCGCGACGGTGGGCACCGTCTCTGGCTCTCACGGAATCGTGACGGGCATCGCGCCCGGAACCACGCAGATCTCGGCGAGCGTCGAGGGCTCGACGGCGACTGCCGCCGTCACCGTCATCTGACGCTACAGACTGTGCTCGTCGCGAATTCGGAGCCACTCGTCGAGCGCCCGGTCCGCGTCGAGGGGCGCGGGTGACGGCGGGCTGGGCGCGACCCGCGGTCGCGGTACGACGGTTTCGGGAACGCTCGGCGCCCAGGGGACATCGTTCTCGCGCGGGGTGAAACGACGCTTCGCACGCACAAAGCCGGCGGCCAGCAGAAGAACGACGACGGCTGTGGCGACCGCAACGGGCCACCACCAGCGACGACCGGCGGCGGGCTCTCGCGGCGCGGCAAGGATTCGGTGCGTGTCTCCGCGAGCGTCGACGACCACGACGGAGCCGCGAACGCTCCCCGCGAAGTAGGCCGACGAAAGCGGCGTGAGCGCTCGCGGACCCACCGCGATCACGGCGGTATGCGCGCCGCGACGCGTGATGGCGAGCGACCCGTCGGTCGCGCCGCCCGGCACGAGTCGGGCAACCGCATCCGGAGAGCGAACGAGCGCGATGACGTTTCGGTTTCTCAGTGTCTCCTGAATCGAGGCGTCGAATGCGACGGTGTAGCGGAGCGGACGGCCGGTCCAGCGGACGGCCTCGGCAAGCGTGTCAACGATCGCGTCGACTTCGGCGACCGTCGGCCGGACGGGAATCGACACCACGGTTCCCTCCCAATCCGCGTCGCCCGCGGTCAGGAACGGCCACCAATCCAGCGCGGGCGCGACGCGCGCATGCGTTCGCAGCGTCAGCCGCGATCCTCGGACGACGTCGATGCGGGCGGGCAATGACGCGGCCGAACCGGCCGCTTCCGCCGGCGTGGCGACGATCTCGAGCGAGTTATCGCCGGGACGGACGGCGCGCGACAGCGACGCCGCGATGCTCGTGCGCCCTTCGCCTGACACGGGCAGGGTTCGAGATTCGATCGGGCGGCCGTTGGCCCGGAGCGACAGTCGAGCGCCGGACGGAGTGTCGTAGGCGATTTCGATGATCGCGTCGGCCGAATCGACGACGCGGCCGACCGGAATGCGGAACGGCAGTCGCAGCACCACCGGTTCGGTGTCCTCGGCGCTCGCGGGGCCAAGCCGGACGAGGTCGTCGAAGGGCGGGATTGCCGGAAGGGGACCGCCGCCTTCAACGATCGCAGCGTTTCCCGGCAGCATCGCCGCACCGTAGGCCACCGCCTGCGCGCCGTCGATGAGCGCGGCGCCGCGACCGCCGATCCGAAGCTCTGCTTGCCCTCCGGCTCGGCGGAGCACGGACGCGCGCGCAACGCCGGGCCGGTCCTCGATCCGTACCAGCGCGCCGGCCCGCGCGGCGAGCACGGCTTCGGTGGGATTGATCAATGTGGCGATCCGGGCGCCGGGAAACCCGGTCCGGCTCGAGACGGCACCGGCAACGATCGCGGCGGCGTGGATCGCGGCGGCCGGCGGGGACGCCGGCAGCGCGATCGTCAGCGGCGCGATGCGATCGCCGACGCGCTCGACGAGCACGCCCGGCAGGTCTGAAAGCAGCAGCGTCGAGACGCCCGCGCCGGAGACGCGGACGACCGAGAGCGGATCGAGGCGAACGAACAGTCCCCGAGCCGCGGAGCGCGGCGAGACACCGTCTCGCGCACGGAGCGTCGCGCGGATCGTGACGGTGATCCGGTGATCGGCCACTGGAGCGAGCGACGAGGAAACCGCGGCTGCGCCCGGCCCCGCAACGACGGGAACCGCGGACAGCGGCACATCGCCGACCTCGATCGAGACGGCGGAGCCGTCGGCGAGCATCTCCGAGCCGGTCCACCGCAGGTCCATCTCGATGGCGCCCTCGGTCCAGCGGTGCGGGACGGCGACGTCGAATCGGGTGACGGGCTGCGACGGACGAAGGACGGTGGCGACCGCGCCGGCTTCGCTCAGCGACAGCGCATGCGTCTCGAGCTCGGCAGTTGCGGCGACCGCGTTCGCGGCCGGCGCCATCGCCATCAAGGCCGCGAGGATCGCGGCGATCCTACGCATCGGCTCCCACCTTCTCGTGATAGCGAATATCGGCGGTGGCCTTCGCCTTGGATTCGGCGGCCTGGCGGGCCGTGACCACCCAGGGACTCTCGCCGCGGAACTCGCGCAGCATCGCGACCATCGCGACCATGTTCTTCATCGTGGTGTAAACAAGACTGGTCAGCGCGAAGATGACGAACCACGCGCGAAGGCTCTTCTTGGTGCGCCACAGCGCGATACGGTACGTGGCCATCGCAACCAGGGGACCCGACGCCAGCGTGATCACCGTGGTCCCCGCCAGATACCAGTTGCGGACCCAGTTCACCGGCTGCCCGATGACCAGCGCCGCGATCAGCAGAGCGAAGATCTGCAGCGACAGCAGCGGAAAGAGCTCGCGCCAGGTCAACATGTAGGTCCAATACCATTTGGTTCGGCGATTCAAATGTTCGCAGCGCCAGATCGAGACCTGATGGCGGAGCGTGACCTGGAACCATCCCTGCGCCCACCGCAGGCGCTGCGTCCACCATGAGCGCATCGTGGCCGTAGCCAGTTCCGTCGAGATAACGGACCGGTCGTGAATGAGCCGGTAGCCGCCCAGGAGCGCGCGAATGCTGGAGTCGATGTCTTCGGTGAGCATCCGCGAATCCATCCCGATCTCTTTGAGCACGGATGTGCGCCAGTAGCCGTTCGTCCCACCGAAGATCGCCGTGTCCACCGACAGGGACCGTCCCGTGTGCGAGATGCCGTAGATCTGCTCGAACTCGACCGACACCAGCCGCGTCAGCAGATTCTGCCTCTGGTTGCGAACCACGCATCGTCCTTGCACGACGTCGTAGCCCGATTCCAGCCACCGGTAGGCGCGTTCGAAAGCGTCGGGATGCGGATGATGGTCGGCGTCCAGCAGCACCGTCATCTCGCCGCGCGCGTGCGGCAGAGCGGCCAGGATGTTCTCGGCCTTCGACCGGCTTCCGACCACGCGGAGCGGCAGGAACGACGCGTTGAGCTGCCCGAACGATGCGAGCGTCTCTTCGACGGGAAGATCGTCCGGCGTGTTGTAGGCAAGGATGATCTGCAGCTTGTAGCTGGGAACGTGCATCTGCGTGGTCAGCCGGACGATCGTCTCGGCGATCAGGTCTTGCTCGTTGGGAAGATACGCGGACACGATCACGGTCGTGAGCGGCATCTCGGGCAGCGCCTCGGTGTGGGCGCGTTTGGCGCGGCGGCGCGGGATGGCGACGCGGGCTTCCATCAGCATCATGATCGCGGTGAGTGCGTAGGCAGTCGCCACCATGTAATGCAGGACCGTGAGTATCCCCGGGTGGCTGAGCCCGATGATGACGCAGATCAACGTCGGCAGACCGAGGAAGAATACGTAGCTTGCCGCCAGATACAGCGGTGCCGGAAGCTGCTGCTTCGAAGGGGAGCGCGCCACCGGTCAGGCTCCGTCGGCCCGCCGGCCCGGCGCACCGCTTCGGCGGATCACGGCCGCAAGCTTTCGTCCGAGCAGATCAACGTCAACCGGCTTCGAAACGACCATGTCCACGCCGCAGTCGTAGGCGTGAATGGCGGCGGCCGGATCGGGATCGTCGGACAACAGCACGATTGGAGTGGCGTCTACCCCGGCCGTCCCGCGAATCCATCGGACCAGCGCGGCCCGCGGCGCCGGCGGCATCGCCTCGCCCAGCACGACGGCATCCAGGCCGTCGGCCAGCACCGCGAGTACGGCCGCATCGACGTCGTGGGCGTAGGAGACGCGAAACCCGGCGCGCTGCAGGGCGCGGCGAAGCATCTCGCTTTCGAACTGTCCGGTGCCGCAGAGCAGAACGGATCCTGCGGTCGAGGCGGGCCGGCGGGCTGCTGCGTCGTCGAATGTATTCATGGGTTCCTCGCGGGTCGTGCGCGGACGAGTTCTCTCTATGGTCGGCATGCCGGGCGGCTTCGTTTAATCCCGCGACGGCCGAGACGCGTTCTCTCAGCACAAATAACCCGACCTAGGGATATTCATGGCGGCCGGCGCACCCACGATTGGGCATGCGGTGGCGGTGTTTTGCCGGTCCCGTGGCCTTTCAGCCCCTGTTTACAGAGTGACGGCCCGAACCCAGTTCGACTGCGTCGAGTCGTTGCCGGCGGTGTCCTCGGCCATCGCGCGAATGGTGGCAACCCCCCGAGGCAACTGGATCGTCGCGGTCCACGCGACCCGAGGCGACCCGCACGACGGACAGTCCGCCGGCGCCTCGCCGATCAAATCGCCGAAGACATCGTAGGCCCGCACCCACACGCGGGCGACGGCGACGTTGTCCATCGCTTCCCCGATGACACCGACCGTGCCGACCCCGGCCGTCAACGCGCCCGAGGTGATCGCGACCGTCGGCCGAATCGTGTCGCGTGCGCCCGAGACGGTAAAGGTGACCGTTGCGCTGCCGCCGATCGTGCCGTCGGCTGCATCGGCGCGCGCCTCGATCGTGTGCGTGTCGCCGCCCATCGAGCGAACGATCGACCAGCCGCCGTCACCGTCGGCGAGCACGTCGGCCAGCGGCGTGCCCGCTTCTCGAAGGCGCACGATCGTCCACGGCTCGCTGGTTCCCGAGAAGGTCACGTTGCCGACCGGGACCGTGGAACCGCCGGCCGGGGTCGCGATCGTGGGGGCCGCGGGAGCGGCCGTGCGGTCGCTGAGCACTCCGCACATGCCCGAGCACACCCCATTGGATCCGATGAACGAATGGGGCGAGCACCGGTAGAGCACCTCACCGCCCGCGTAGGTTTGGGTGAACGCCGGATCGCCGGATGTCATGAAGGGCGACGCGAAACTCATCGTGCCGGCGTAGGCGACGACGTCGTGTCCGCCGCTTTGCACGGTCCAGCGGATCGTGTCGCCGGCCACGGGATGCGCAGGCGAGGGGGAGAAGAAGTTCGACTGCACGTCGATGTCGACCGTCGCGGCGCGCGCGGGGGCGGCCGGCAGTGTGGCCGCGGCCAGCGCACAGGCGATGAGAATGGCTCGTCTCACAGGGATCCCTCCGCAATGTCGTAGGCGTCCCACAACGCGCACCGAGCGTCGGGGACGAGGCGTTGGAACGTGAAGCCGACGGCGCGCGCCATCCGGATCTGCGCGCACATCACGTGATCGCCGATCGTGGGCGAGACGTTGAAGATGACGTTGTCGTTGACGGCGACCTGCGACGCGACGGCCGGCCACGCTTCGACCGGCGCGATCAGATAGCCGAGCTGGTCGTCGGCGAGCGCAAGCGTCCAATGTCTCTGCGCCGCGACGTTGGTTGCCTCCACGACTCCGGCGGCGATGTTCGGGTACGGCTCGCCCGGCGCACCGCTGATCAGCAGGTCCCCGATGCGAAGGGCCGACACGATGGTGCCGACCGTCGTTCCGGTCAGCCATGGGCTCTGCTGCGATCGCTGGATCGGCGCGCCGACCAGACCGCCTTGGAAGAGCAACCCGCCGACGATCGGGTTTTCGACGTTGTGCCGGATCATCGTTTCCGCGCCGGCGACCGGACCTTCGACGGCCGGGGCGCCGGTCAGCGCCTGCGCGACGTGGTACATCAGCATGGTCGTGTACGAGCCCCGGCGGTCGGCGATCCCGTAGCCGGGCTTGCGGCGGTCGGTGAACGAGCAGCGCGGCCGGCACGGCTGCGTGCGGCCGTTCGTCCCTTCGTAGGCGATACCGATCCCGCCGTAGCGCTCGGTCAGCGCCTCCGACAGATACTGCGGCCAGTCGCCGTGCACGCCGCTTTCGCCGCCGAGGGTCGCGTGCGCGGCGTAGGACATCGCGGTCGCGATCACCGCCCCGTTGCCGGCGTCGCGCGCCTGCAACACGCGCACCCAGGAGTCCTTGGATTCCAGGAACGGATCGCAGATCGTGTTCGGGTACGCATCGTTGGGACCTTGATTGAGCGCCTCGGTGCAGGTCTGGTTGTAGATCAAGTCGGGCGCGTCGGACGCGCCGGCCACGATCGTCGCCTCGCGTCGCGTCTGATACGCGGACACGACCGCCGCCACCGTCTGGGCGGCGATGTGCTCGAGATAGTCGGCGGGGATGAAGCCCCATACGCCGATCGCGTCGGGACCGGAGTGCGTGTGGTCGTTCGAGATGGTCACGTTCGAAGGCGGCAAGGCGGGAACGATTGCGTGGATGCGTCGCGCGATCGCGTCCAGGCCGGCGTCGGGGTCGTTCTGGTAGGCGGCGAACATGCCTTGCGTCTCGACGCTGACCATCGCAACCGCGACGCCGGTTGCGGCGTCTTCGACCACGAGCGCACGCGCCGCGATGTGATTGCCTTGGAACGAGTTCTTGCCGCCCGGCCCGAGCGCCTGGCTGACCGGCGAAGAGCCGTCGCCGAAGCCGAAGCCGCCGGTATTGATCGTGCCCCAGCCGATCGGGCTGATGTCGCGGACGGCTGCGCCGACCCGGTAGGGGGCGACCGGCCCGGAGCGAGCCGGCAGCACAGCGGACAGGGCGGCGGCGAGCAGCGAAGCGACGATGACGATGCGGCGCATTGAGGTCTCTCCCCGGTCGAGTGCGAACTGACCATGGAAATTTCGCCGCCGCCGCCCAGGTATCCTTCTGCCGGGATCCTCCCGCCGAATTCGGGGAAAAGAAATCGCCCGGCCGGGGCGTCCCGTCATGAACCGCGATCCATCGAGGAGATGATGAGCGAATATCCGACGGTGGCGGCGCGATTGGGCGCGCTTCGTGCCGCCGGCGACGACGCGGCCGCCGCCGCGCTCGCCGAATCCGAACGGCACCGCCATCCCGGCGAGGCGCATTCGCTGGACTGGTGGCTGATCTCGGCGGCGGCCGCGGCCGGTGACCGCGACACCGCGCTGCGCGTGCTCGACGAGGTGCTCGCGCGCGGCGACTGGTTCTCGCCCGACCGGATGCGCGAGACGGGCGACTTCGACTCGCTCACAGGCGACGAGCGCTTCGAACGCGCGGTGGCGGTCTGCGGCGAGCGACGCGACCAGGCGCTGCTGCATGCTCGGCCGGCATTGACGCTGCAACGGCCGCCGTCGCCGCCGCCCTGGCCGGTGCTGCTGACCTTGCACGGCAACGGCGAGCCCATGGCGAGCGTGCTGCGGCAGTGGAGCGGAACGCCGCGCCTGCTTGCCGCGCCGCTCTCGGGCAGCGTCTCGGGGCCGGCGCGGTTCGTGTGGGCCGCAGCCACGACCGGCGAGGTTCGCCGCCACGTCACCACGCTCGCCGACCTCGGCGCGTCGAACGGCGATCTGGTGCTCGGCGGGTTCGACCGCGGCGGCTACCACGCGCTACGGCTGGCCCTGACCGGCGCGGTGAAGGCACGCGGCGCGATCGTGGTCGCGCCGGCGATGAACGACATCGACGAGATCGCCGATTCGATTCCGGTCGCGGCCGCGGCCGGACTGCGCGTCGCGTTCGCGTACGGCAACGACGACCATCGGCCGGCCGCAGCCGTGCCGCGCGTCGCAGCGCAACTTCGGAAAGCAGGTGTCGAGACGCTCGTCGAATCCCGCGACGGCGTCGCGCGCGAATATCCACCGGATTTCGCGACGCTCCTGCCCGACCTGCTGTCCTTCGTCGCTCCGTAGCGCAGGATCGGCCGCGTGCGTCGAAGA
>DASWHR010000090.1:0-25110 GCA_036398095.1 Actinomycetota bacterium | reverse complement strand
GCCTCGGCTCGCGCCATCAAGTTCATCGCATTCGTTCCGGTGGCGAGCCGGTCTGCGACGGCCCACGCCTGCGCGCTCGCACCCGGATAGAGCCACTCGATCGGCGCCGGCACGCGCGTGCCGTCCTGATGCAACGCCCATAGATACAGCCCCGTCGACGGATCGATCAACTTCACCGACGCCGATAGCAGCCGGTCCGCGTTCGTCTTGGCGCGCTGCTCCAGGGACGAGTCGTTGAGCACGCGCGCGATTTCTTGCGCGGCGCGAAAGCCCGCGTAGGCCTCGGCTTCGTCCATCGAATACTTGAACGGCCAGCCGGGCCGCGCGAAATGCAGGCCGTCGGTGTCGGCGGTCAGCTCGATCGCCCCGACGGCCATGGCAACCGCGGTCTGGAGCCCTCGCAGACGCATCAGATCGCCGGTCGCTGTGAACGTTTCCAGGATCGCCGACAGGTACGTGCCGGCGTACGCGTCGGTCGAGTCGGGCACGCCGCTGGGAATCCACGACGAGGTGTAGATCCAGTCGGGCATGGTGCCGTCGGCATACATGTTGTCGCGATACCACTCGAGCCAGCGCCACGCGGCCGTCGAGTAGCGAGAGTCGCGCAGCAGCAGGTACGCGCGCGCCAAGCCCATCGCAGCGAAGTTCGCCTGATAGGGGATGACCTTGTTCCGGGACGTCACCGTGGTCAGGATCCCGTCGCCGGTGCGCAGCGCGATGATGTAGTCGGCCTCGGAGCGGATCGCGTCCAGCAGCGTCGCCGGCGAGACCGCGTGCGCCGGGACGCCGGCCGGGCCGACGACGGCGACCAGCACCAGCGCCGCCACGAGTCCCCGGATCCGCATTCCCACTCCCCCGAACATGCCGGTTTTGTAAGGCTTTGCCCGAACTACTCACATTTTCGTTTACGGGGGGCAAAGAGTCAATACGGCCCAGACGGGCGAGGGGAGGAAATGGGGGTTAAGCGGCGAGCGGGACGACGGCGGGGTCGGCGTAGACCAGGATCAGGCCGGCGGCGGCCGCGGGGGTGAACGGGTAGGCGCGACCGGCGGCGTCGGCGGCGGTCCGGATCCGGCCGGCGCCCTCGAGCCCGCGTTGCGGGTTGCCGGTGCGGGCAAGGGCAACGCCCACGAGCGGCCAGTAGCCGATGCGTTCGCCGCCGAGGTCGTTGAAGGCGATCGCCTCGGGCCGGTCCCAGTCGGGATGGTTGCGCTCGAGCGCGGCCATCATCGCGGCCGCGCGGTCGCCGCGCGAGACGCCGAACGCGACCATCCACGCTTGCGCGGTCGAGGACGGATACCACCGCCACCACGCGCTCTGCGCGCGCGTTCCGTCGCGGTGCTTGCCCCAGTCGTAGGCCCCGAGTGGCGCGACCCACAGTTGCTCGACCGCCGCGTGCACGTCGGCGGCCGCGGCGGCCGCTTCGGCCGCGTCCCCCCAGCGCGCTCCGAGCATCGCAAGCGCCGCGGCCGCGCGAAGCCCTTCGGCGACCTCGGCCTGGTCCATCGTGTACTTCCACTCGAAGCCGGGCAGCGCGTAGTACAAGCCGTCGGTCGCGTCGCGCGTGATCGCGAGCGCGTTCATCGAACGCCGCATCGCCGGAAGGACGCGCTGCAGCCGCACGATGTCGCCGGTCGCGGCGAACGTTTCGCGCATCGCGATCAGATAGGTGGCGGCAACGCTGTCGGAGGCGTCCACGTCGCCGGTCGCGACCCAGCCGTCGCCGTCGCGCACGTGGTTGGTGACGAAGCCGGTGAACGCCTGCTGTCGCGCGGAGAACCATTCGAGCCATCGCCATGCCGCGTCGCCGTAGCGCGCGTCGCGCGTGACGGCGGCCGCGCGCGCCAGGCCCCACGCGGCAAGGTTCGCGTCGTAGGGGACGACCATGTCTTGTTCGGGGGTGAGGGCGATCGCGCCGTCGGAGGCGATCGCCGACAGGATCCAATCGGCCTCGCCGCGGACGGATTCGAGCGTCGCGGGTCCCGTCGCGGATGCAGCGTGCGCGCCGCCGCACGCCAGCGCGACGACGAGACCGAACGAAAGCAAGCGTTGCCTCATGGGGTCTGTTTCGCCTTCCGATGCCGCCTTCCCTGCTTTGGGCGAATCCGGGCGCGATGTGGAACGATGACCGCACCGTGAGCGACGAGCGTCCTCCTTCCCCGGCCGGGCCCGAGCATCCCGGTCCCGAGCAGCCTGAGCATTCCGGGTCTTCGGGCGGCCCCGACCTGTCGCGGCTGCGACGCTTTTCGCCCGAGGGAAAACAGGTCAAGCCCGAGCGCGACGTGAACGTGGGCCGGCTGGCCGCGTTCGTGGGCGCGGCGCTGTTCGTGATCGTGGTGCCGTGGTTTGTGTTCACGCGCATCGGCGATTCGGGGCCGGCACGGCCGCGCGCATCGACGTCGCCGGCGGCCTCGCTCACCGCGTCGCCGTCGCCGACGTCGACGGTCAATCCCGATGCCGGTGTCTACGAGATCGTCGGGGACGTCGAGTGTGTGCGCATCCGCACCGAGGCCGGAACCGACAAGCAGATCCTTAACTGCGTGAAGCCGGGGACGCGGCTCGAGAGCGACGGCCGGATGACGGACGCGAACAACTTCGTGTGGCTGCACGTCGAGGATCCCTTCAAAGGACTCGACGGTTGGGTCGCCACGCAATACGTGAAGCGCATCTCCTAGCGCCCGCCTTGGCCGGCCTCTTGACCGGCCCCTTGACAAGAACGATCCTGTCCGGGATGGTGGAGATACGCACGATTTGTCCAATCCGGGGGGACCATCGATGAATCTCTCACCACGCCGGGTTCTTCCGGCCGTTGCCTTCGCTTTGTTCGCCGCCACGCTCGCGCCGGTGTCGGCCGCGCCGGCCAGGCTGACCGATGTTCGGATTCCGATGTCGGACGGCGTCGAGTTGGTCGGCGACGTGCGATTGCCGTCGGCTTCCGGCGCGTTCCCGGTCATCTTGGTGATGAGTCCCTACGGTCGCGAGGATCAGGAGAGTCCCTCCACGCTGACGAGGGATTACTTGGGGCACGGCTACGCCCACGTCAACGTCGATATTCGCGGCACCGGCAAGTCCGACGGCGCGCTGTGTCTGTTCTGCGATCGCGAGCAGCAGGACGTCTACGAGGTCGTCGAGTGGATCGCGGTTCAGTCGTGGAGCGACGGCAAGGTCGGGATGCAAGGCGGTTCGTACCTTGCGATCTCGCAGCTGCTCGGCGCGGCGAAGCAGCCACCGCACCTGCGGGCGATCGTTCCCGAGGTGCCCTACACCGATACCTATCGCGACATCGTCTGGCACAACGGGATCTGGAATCAGCAGTTCATGTCGCTGTGGACCGGACTGCAGGCCGGTCTCGGATTGCAAGGCGCCGCGCAGAGCCGGCGGCTGCCCGATCGCGCGTTCAATGCGCTCGCGATCGAGTTCAAGAACGCGCCGCTGGACGGCCCGACGTATTGGGAACGCAGCGTCTATCCCAAGTTCGATCGGATCAAGGTTCCGACGCTGCTGATGTCGGGATGGTTCGATGGCTTTTCTCGCGGGACGATCCGAAACTTTCAAGGCATCGCGTCGGAGCGCAAGCGGCTGATCATGGGGCCGCAGCCGCATACGCCGCCGGGGCCGCCGTTCGATCCGCTCAGTCCGTACGCGCCGGTTCCGCCCTCGCCGGGCGCGGCCGATCCGCCGCTTGCGTGGTTCGATCGCTTCTTGAAAGGCATCCCGAACGGGATCGAGAACGAACCGCCGGTGCTCTACTACGACATCGGCGCGTTCGAGTGGCGAGCCGCGAGCGCCTGGCCGCCGGCCGACGCGACCGTGCGCACGCTTCACCTGTCGGGCGAGCGCGCCGGGTCGATCGACTCGCTCAACGACGGCTCGCTCACCGACGCGCCGCCGTCGGGTTCGGCGACATACCCGGACTCGTATCGATCCGATCCGAGCGTCGGCGTGACCGAAGTCAACGGCAAGTGGGGCAACGTCGCCGCGGCGCCGTTCGTCCGCCACGATCAAACGCCGGACGCGATCCGCCAGTTGACCTACACGACGGCGCCGTTGCCGGCGCCGCTGACGCTCGCCGGCCCGATGGAGCTGCGTTTCCACGGCGAGACCGATCAAGCCGACACGGACTGGATCGTCAAGGTCGCCGACGTCGCGCCCGACGGCTCGTCGCTGCTGCTGTCGTCGGGATACTTGCGTGCCTCGCACCGCGCGGTGGACGAGGCGCGGTCGCTGCCGGCCGAGCCGTGGATCGCGAACACGGCGACGTCGGTCGTGTGGCCCAACGATCCGATGCTGTACCGGATCGACATCTGGCCGGTCGCGGCCGAGCTGCAACCCGGTCACCGGCTGCGCATCATGATCGCCTCGGCCGACATGCCCAACCACGAGCCGCTCTCGCAGGTGTCGCGCAACACGGTTCATCACTCGGCGCTCTATCCGTCGCAGTTGCTCCTGACGGTCCGCTAAGGGCGACTTGCCGGAAACGTTCGCGAGGGTTAGGGTCGCGGCGACAATCGAATAGCGATGTGGCGGTGCCCCAAAGCTCGGAGGCGAGGGGCGCTCGAACCACGAGGGGGAAGCCGGTGAAAGTCCGGCGCTGTCCCGCAACTGTAAGCGGCCGCTTTCCGCGAGCCGCGAGCCAGGATACCCGCCGTCACGCGCTCCGGTCTCTTCGTGCGAAAGGGGGAAGGAGCCAATGAGAGACGTCTTCTCATTGCCTGCCCCCCAACCGTCTTCCGGTTGGGGTTTTCGTTTTTCTAAGCGCATCGCGTTCGCGATGCTGATGGTTGCCGCGATCGGCGCGGGTGCGCCGGCGCATGCGGCGACCGTCACTGTGGCGGTGCGGATCGCCGCCGGCGGCCATGCCGCCGCGATCAAGGACTGTCCGGCCGTTTCGGTTCCGGCCGGCGCGAACGGCGGTGCGGTGCTCACGGCCGCCGTCGCGCAAGGATGCATCCGCTCGTTCCAGACGCACTCCAGCGGTGCGTACGTCACGTGCATCGACCCGGGCGCGACGCCCGTGTGCGAGATCGGCGACGGGCTGGTCGCGTTCTGGGCGGTCTACGAAGACGGAGACGTTTCGGAGACGGGCATCAGCGGCTTCACGGCCGCGCAGGGCAAGGAGCTGGCGTTCGCCTACACGAACTTCCTGGCCTGCCCGACCTATCCCGACTGCCCGCTGTAGCGGTCATGCGACTCGCGCGTGCGGGCGCGGTCGCGGCGGCGCTTTCGATCGCGGTGCCGCCGCTCGCGTCCGCACGCGCCGAACCGCCGCCGGCCGCTTCGGCCGCCACCTGGGTCGCCGGCCGTCAAGCCGCCGACGGCGGATTTTTCGGCGCATCGCAACCGGCCGACGCGACTGCCGAGGCGGTCGCCGCGCTGGCGACAGTGGCGGCGCCGGCCGCGCAGCGCGCGATCGGCCGCGCGTTGGAGCATCTGCGCCGCGCCGGGCCGGCACGCGCGTCGCGTCCGGCGTACGCGGGGCGGATCGTGATGGGCCTGGTGGCCGCGCGGCAGAATCCGCGCGCGTTCGGAGGCGTCGACTATGTCGCGCGGATCGAGGCCGGCTACAACGCCGCGGCCGGCTCCTACGAGACGGGCGTCTATGCGGATGCGCTTGCGATCCTGGGTCTGTTGGCGGCCGGCCGGCCGGTGCCGTCGAACGCGGTCACCTATCTTCGCGCGAATCAGTGCAGCGACGGCGGCTTCGCCCACGATCCCGGCTGCGTGCCGCGCGCCGAGACCGACACGACGTCGATGGTGCTCTGCGCGCTGGCCGGGATGGGCGCGCCGCCCGGCGATCTGATCGTGTCGCGCGCGCGCGAATGGTTGCGCGCGGCTCGCGTCGACGGCGGGGGATGGCCGCACTTTCCCGGCGGGCGGGTCAACGCGAACTCGACCGGGCTGGCGGTGTCGGCGCTCGAATGCGTGGGGGAGCGCGACGAGGCGTCGCGGCGCGCGCTGCAGTCGCTACAGACCGCGTCCGGCGGGATCCGCTACGACGCCGGCGGCTCCGACGCGAACGAGTACGCGACGGTGCAGGCGATTCCGGCGCTGGCCGGCAGCGGCTACCCGGTGCGCGTGGCGCCGGCGACCGCGACGCAGACTGCCGGATCGAGCACGGGGTCGCCGGCCTCATCGCCGGCCTCATCGCCGGGCTCGGCCGGCTCGCATCGGGGCTCGTTATCCGGCGCGTCCGGCTCGTCCGGCTCGGATCGGGGCTCGCCGCCCGGCTCGTTGCCCGGGGGCACACGTCCCGCAGAGGAATCAGATAAATCTGATAAATCTGATTCCTCTGCGAGCAGAGAGTCCTCCCGCGCGGCAGCCGCCGGCGAGGCCGGCCCGCATCCTGCGGCGCTGGCGCTCGGCACCGCATTCGCGGCCGCCGCCGCCGCGTTCGCCGGCGCGCGAATCGCGGCTGCACTGCGGCGACGGAGGACCGGATGAAGCGCTTTGCCGTCGTGATCGCGGTCGCGCTGGCGACCGGCGGCTCCCCGGTCGCGCTGATGCAGCCGTGCGCCGCCGCGCAAGCGGCGCAGCGGCACGCCGGCCTGATCGTCGAGACGCCCGGGGGGACGCGCCAGTTCTGCATCGCGTTCACCGCCGAAGAAGAGGCGACCGGCTTCGACGGCATCGACCTGCTCCAGCGTGCCGGCCTGCCGGTGGTGCTGGGCGGAACGCGCGATCTTGCGAGTGTGTGCCGAATCGGCGACGACGGCTGCGACGATCCGGGTGACTGCTTCTGTCAGTGCCGCGATGCCGGCGCCGAGGCGTGCCGATTTTGGGGGTACTACACGCTGAGCGCCGACGGCGCGTGGACGTTCGCGCAAGAATCGGCGTCGCTGCGGCGCATCCGCGACGGCGACGTGGACGGCTGGCGGTTCGGTGCGCACGCCGGCGGCGAAGGCGTTCCGCCGCGCGTTCCCGACGAACGATGCGCGAACCTGACCGCGATGGCAAAGACAAACTCGTCGACCGCCGCCACGAGGGACGACGGCCTGCCGATCGGCATGCTCGCGGCCGTGATCGTTGCGCTCGCCTTCGCCGGCGGCATCGGCTACGGGTTGCGGCGCCGCCCGGAGGGACGCGAATGAGCATGCGCCTGCATCCGATTGCGTGGATCGCCCACACGGCCGCGACGGCCGCGCTGATCCTGGCGCTCGACAATCCGATCTTGATCGGCCTCGCGGTCGCCGCGCTCGGCTTCGTCGCCGCGATGCTCGCGCCCGACCGCGGCCCGTTCGCATTGATGCTCAAGATCGGGCTGATCGCGCTCGCCGCGCGCACCGTGCTGTTCTCGCTCACCGGCCATCCATCCGGCGACATCTGGTTCACCGTTCCGCAGGTGCGTCTGCCCGCGCTGCTCGGCGGCTTCACGCTGGGCGGTCCGGTGGCGGCCTCGGTCGCCGCGCACTCCGCGATCGAAGGGTTGCGCCTGGCGGCGTTGCTGTGCTGCGTCGGCGTGTTCCTGTCGGCCGTCGAGGCGACGCGCGTCGTGCGACTGATGCCACGCTTTCTGTTCGAGGCCGGGCTTGCCGTCGCGATCGGCGTCGCGTTCGTGCCGACGCTGGTGCGCACCGCGCGCGATGTGCGCGACGCGCAACGCATCCGCGGCGAACGCGTCCGCGGGTGGCGCGCCGCCGGGCTCGCCGTCCCGATCCTGGCCACGACGCTCGAGCGTGCCGTCACCGTCGCCGAGTCGATGGAAGCGCGCGGCTACGGCCGCGCCGATCGCGGCGGCGACGCGCATCGCGAAGCGCGCGCGCGCCTCGCCGCGCTCGGCGGCGTCGCGATCATGACCGGCGGCGCGCTGCTCGCCGCCGTCGCGCGCGCGCCGGCCGGCTGGGTCGCGTTCGCGGCCGGCGCCGCGCTGCTGGCCGGTGCGCTGCATCGCTTGTCGTCGCTGTCGGCGCGGACGCGCTACCGGCGCGACCGGATGCGCGGGCACGACTGGATCGTGGTCGCCGCATCCGCCATCGTCGCGGTTGCGGGGCTGGCCCTTCGCGGCGACTGGACCTACTCGGCGTATCCGAGCGTCGCCGTGCCGGCCGTGCCGCTTGCCGGCGTCGCGGTCGTCGCCGCGATCGCCGCGCCCGTTGCCGTCGCCGGACTGCGCCTGCGGCGCCTGCGGGTCGCGTCGATGCCGGAGGGATCGGCATGATCCGCTTCGAGGACGTGACCTTCGCGTATCCGAATGCGGCGCTCCCCGCGCTGTCCCACGCGGACCTGGAATGGCGGCGCGACGAGCTGGTGCTGGTCGCCGGCGTCTCCGGCTCGGGCAAGTCGACGCTGCTGCGCGCCGCGAACGGATTGGTGCCGCAGTTCAGCGGCGGGACGATGACCGGCCGCGTGACCGTCGGCGGGCTGGACACGCAACGCGACAAGCCGCGGGCGCTGGCTGGGATGGTCGGCTTCGTTGCGCAAGATCCCGAGGGCGGCTCGGTCGCCTCGACCGTCGAAGACGAGATCGCGTTCTATCTGGAGAACCTCGGCCTGGAGCCGGCGCTGATGCGCAAGCGCGTCGAGGAGACGCTCGACGCGCTCGCGATCGCGCATCTGCGCGGCCGCCGGCTCGAGACGCTCTCCGGCGGCGAACGGCAGCGCGTCGCGATCGCGGCCGTCCTGGTCGCCGCGCCGGCTGTGTGCGTGCTCGACGAGCCGACCAGCATGCTCGATCCGCAGTCGGCCGAAGAGGTCCTGCAATCGGTTCTGCGACTGTCGCACGAGATGGGCCTTGGCATCGTGCTGAGCGAGCACCGGCTCGAACGGGTGCTCGCGTTCGCCGATCGGCTGTGCCTGGTGGATGCGGGCGAGGTCCGCATCGGCGGTGTGCGCGACATGCTCGCCTCGTCGCCGGTCGTGCCGCCGGTCGTGCGGCTCGCCCGCGAGCTGGGCTGGAGCCGGATGCCGGTCTCGGTGCGCGAAGCGCGGGGCAGCGCCGCCGGGATCGCCGCCGACGGATCGCTGATCGCGCGCGCCGAACCCCCCGCCGGCGAGCCGCGCATCGAGGCGCGCGGGCTGCGCGTCGCGCTGGGCGGCCGCGAGGTGCTTCGCGGCATCGACCTTTCCGTCGGCGCCGGCGAGACCGTCGCGATCGTCGGACGAAACGGCGCCGGCAAGACGACCCTGCTGCGTGCGCTCCTGGGCTTGGCGCGGCGCGCCGGCGGCCGCGTGCTGCTGGACGGTGCCGAGCGCGCGAGTGTCGAAGACGCCGCCACGGTTGCCGCCTACGTGCCGCAAGCAGCCGCGCAGATCCTGTCGCGCGCCCGCGTCGCCGACGAGATCGCGCGCACGCTTCGACTACGCGGCGCGCGCGATCCGCTCGCCGCGGTGCGCGTGCTCGACGAGTGGGGACTCGCGTGGGCGGCCGAGCGCGATCCGCGCGACCTGTCGGCCGGCGAGGCGACGAGGCTCGCGGTCGCGGCCGCGACCGCGCACGATCCCGGCATCGTGCTGCTCGACGAGCCGACGCGCGGAATGGACGAGCCCGAGAAGCGCCGGATGGCCGCGCGGCTCGCCGGCTGGCGGCGCGCCGGACGCGCCACGCTGCTCGTCACTCACGACGTCGAGTTGATCGCCGAAGCCGCGACGCGCGTCGTGCTGCTCGCCGACGGCGACGTCGTGCTCGACGGGCCGACGCGGTCGGTGCTCGGCGAATCGGTCATGTTTAGCTCGCAGATGAACAAGGTCTTCGACGACCGGCGGATCGCCACCGTCGACGACGCGCTCGCGGCGGTGGGCGCATGACCGCGATGCTGATCGCCGCGAACCTGGCGGCCGTCGCCGCATTGCTCGCGCCGATGATCGCCGGCGCGGACCCGGCCGCCGCGAGCGGGGCCGCGCACGCAACCGACGCGCCGATCCTGCTGGCGCTGTCGGTGCCGGTGCTGCTCGCCGTCGCCGTCGGCGAGACGAGCGGCCGGCGACTCGACGCGAAAGGCGTCGCGCTGCTCGGCGTGCTCTGCGGATTGAACGCCGTGCTTCGCGTGCCCGGCGCGATCGGCGGCGCGTCGATGATCTTCGCGCTGCCGATCGTGTGCGGCGCCGTGTTCGGTCCGGCGTTCGGCTTCTTGCTCGGCGCGTTGTCGTTCGCGGCATCGGGGCTGATCACGGCCGGCATCGGACCGTGGCTGCCGTTCCAGATGTTCGCCGCCGGATGGATCGGCGCCGGCGCCGGACTGCTTCGCCCGTTCGCCGAGCGCGTTCGCCCCGCCGCCGCCGTCGCGATGCTGTGCGCCTACGGGTACGCCGCCGGATTCTTCTTCGGCGTCGTTACCGACCTGTGGTTCTGGCCGTATCTGGCCGCGGGCGACGCATCCGTCGGGTGGCGCACCGGCATGGGCGCCGCCGAGGCCGCCGGCGCGTTCCGGCGCTTCTACATGCTCACCTCGTTCGCGTGGGACGCCGGCCGCGCGATCGGCAATGTGGTGCTGATCGGCGTGCTCGGCGTGCCGGCGCTGCGCCTGCTGCGCCGCTGGCGCGACCGCATGTGGGTCGCGCCAGCCTCAGCCGATAGCGGCGAGTACGTCGTCGTTCGGCGGGAAGTCGTTTGCCGTCCGGCCGGCGTGCGCGTAGATGACGATCCCGTCGGGGCCGACCAGGAACGTGCCGGGTAGCTGGAACGGGTCGCCGACGATCGACTCGATCTTGTGACCCTCTTGGTAGGCCGCCATGCCGGCGGCGATCACGGCCGGGTTGAAGATGATCTGCGCAAGCGTGCCCCGCGCGAGCCCGTAGGCGACGTAGGCGTCGCGGTCCGGGTCGCTGTAGATCGGGAACGGATACGGACCGTGCGCGTCGAGGAACGCGGCGCGGTCGGCGTCGTCGCCTTGCGCGATGCACACGATCCGCACTCCTTTGGACTCGAAGGTTTCGTGGTCCCGGCGCAACTGCGCCAGGTGACGCCGGCAAAACGGTCAGCCGTAGTGGCGCAGGAAAACCAGCAGCGCGGTCTGCTCGCCCCACTGGTCGTTCAGATGCACCGGCTCGCCCGCGTCGCCGATCACGATCGCATCGGGCGCGGCGGCGCCGGCCGCAATCGGATTCGGCTCGCGGGGGCTCACGGTTTGGATCCCTTCGATCGGGTCGCTGCCGAGGTCCTCGAGCGCTTGCTCCAGCAAGCGTGAGGCGTACATCTGCGCGACTTCGGGTGCGTCGCCCGAGATGCCGAACGACGCGAGCATGCTCAACCGCGCGGCGGATTCGGCCGCGAGCGAAACCTCGACGCGCTCGGTTCCCGGGCGCTCGAGGAATTTCTTGATCGCCTCTCGACGTTCCGGTCTCATGATGCCGCAAGCATACGCGAGGACGCGATAGCCTTGATGCCGATGACCGTCGCCGATGTGACCGACGCCGCCTTCTCCGCCGACGTGCTGGAGCGTTCCAAGACCACGCCCGTGGTCGTGGACTTCTGGGCGGCGTGGTGCGGGCCGTGCCGGCAGCTGTCCCCGACCATCGAGCGGGTCGCGGCCGATCACGCCGGATCGGTCGTCGCGCTGAAGATGGACGTGGACGCCAACCCGCAGACCGCCGGCACGTTCGGCATCCAGTCGATCCCGACCGTGATCGCGTTCAAAGACGGCCGTCCCGTCGATGCGTTTCTGGGCGCGCAACCCGAACAAGCCGTGCGCGAGTTCTTCGAGCGTCTGACTCCCTCCGAAGACGATCGCGTCGTCGAGCAGGCCGCGCCGCTCGGCGATGCCGAGGCCGAGCCGATCCTGCGCAGCGTGCTGGCGCGCGACCCGGGACACCGCGCCGCGATCGTGCGGCTCGCCGCGATCGTGGGTCTGCGCGGCGAGACGGCCGAGGCCAAGGCGCTGCTTGCGCGGATTCCCGAGGACGACGACGTGCGGCGACTCGCGGCGCAGATCGATCTTGCGTCGGTGTCGTCGGCCGATCTGGGCTCGCTCGCCGATGCAGCCGAAGCCGACCCGGCCGCCCGGGTCTCCTACGGGCTGGCGCTCGCCGCCGCCGGACGCAACGCCGACGCGCTCGAACAATTGATGAGCGCGTTCCGCGACGGCGAACGCGACCCGGCGCGCGCCGCGATGCTCGATGTGTTCGCGTTGCTCGGCGACGCCGACCCGCTCGTCGCTCGCTACCGCCGCGAGCTGGCCAGCGCCCTGTTCTAAAAGCCCCGCAAGGTTCTATTCGCCGGCGGCCGCGAGCGGCGCGCCGCTGCCCCGAGTACGCTTGACTGGCTCATGACCAACATTCGAAACGTCGCGCTCGTCGCCCACGTCGACCCCGGGAAGACCACCCTGGTCGATGCGATGCTGCGCGTCTCCGGCGTGCTCCGCGCCAACACGACCGCCCCCGATCGCGTCATGGACTCCAACGACCTCGAGCGCGAAAAGGGCATCACGATCTTCGCGAAAGCCGCGCAGATCCCATGGAAAAACCACACGATCAACCTGGTCGACACGCCCGGGCACTCCGATTTCGGCGGAGAAGTCGAGCGCGCCCTGGCCATGGTCGACGGCGTCGTCTTGATCGTGGACGCCGCCGAAGGACCGCTTCCGCAAACCCGATACGTCCTTCAGAAGGCCATGCAGCGCGGCCTGCCGTCGATTGTGGTTGTCAACAAGGTGGACCGCAAGGACGCGCGCGCCTCCGAAGTCCTCGATGAGATCTACCAGCTCTACTTCGACTTGGAAGCCCAAGACCACCACATCGATTTTCCGGTTTTCAGCGCGATCGCTCGTGACGGCCGCGTCGTCAAGGACATCCTTCCCGACGGCGAAGTCCCGCCCGACGATGCCGACCTCTCTCCGCTGCTCGACGCGATCATCGACTACATCCCCGCTCCATCGGGCGATCCCACCGGGCCGCTGCAGGCGCTCGTCACCAATCTCGACGCCAGCGACTATCTGGGCCGGCTCGCGATCGGGCGCGTCGTCCAGGGCACGCTGCGCGCCGACGAAGCGATCGCGCTCTGCCGCGACGACGGTTCGACCGAGCGCCGCAAGCTGACTGCACTCGAGTGCTTCCTGGGACTTGCGCGCGTTCGCGTCGACGAGATCGGCGCCGGCGATCTGTTCGTCGCCGCCGGCCTCCCGGACGTTGAGATCGGCGACACGCTCGCCGATCCCGACGCGCCGGTCGCGCTCGGCCGTTTGATCGTCGACGAGCCGGTCCTGCGCATGACCTTCGGCGTGAGCACGAGCCCGCTGTCCGGCCGCGAAGGCAAGTTCCTCACCAGCCGTCATCTGAAAGAGCGGCTCGACCGCGAGATCCTGGGCAACGTCAGCATCCGCGTCACGCCGACCGACTCGCCCGAGGTCATCGAAGTCGCCGGCCGCGGCGAGTTGCAGCTCGCCGTTCTGATCGAAACGATGCGCCGCGAAGGCTACGAGTTCCAAGTCTCGCGTCCCGAAGTGATCACGCGCGAGATCGAAGGCGTGTTGCACGAGCCGCTCGAACGGGGTGTCGTCGACGTGCCCGACGATCACGTCGGCACCATCTCGCAGAATCTCGCGCCGCGAAAGGGCAAGGTCGTGGATATCCGTCCCGGCGACGTCGGCCGGTCGATCGTGACGTTCGAAGCGCCGGCGCGCGGCCTGATCGGCTTCCGCACGCTGCTACTGACCGCGACGCGCGGCACCGCGCTGCTGCACCTGCACGCCGCGGGCTACATCCCGTGGGTCGGGGATCTTCCGCATCGCAACGGCGGGGCGATGGTCGCGGACCGTCACGGCAAGTCCACCGCGTACGCGCTCGATTCGCTGCAGCCGCGCGGCGTGCTGCTGATCGGTCCCGGCGAAGAGGTCTACGAAGGCATGGTGGTCGGCGAGCATTCGCGACCCGACGAGCTGGTCGTCAACGTCACGCGCGAGAAGCAGAAGACCAACATCCGGACCCATGCCTCGGACGAGGCGATCAAGCTCGAGCCGCCTCACGAGCTGAGCGTCGAGACCTCGATCGAGTTCATCGCCGCCGACGAGCTGGTCGAGGTCACGCCCAAGTCGCTGCGCGTCCGCAAGCGCCACCTAGACCGCCGAGTCCGCGAGCGGGCCGTGAAAGCCCAGCCCCACTAGCGTCCTTGACCTGCTGCCCGGCCGGGCTAAGGTTGCTTGCCGTCCCCGGGTGAGGGGGCGTGAGCGAAGCGGAGCGTGGCAGATTCATCTCCGTCCCCAGAAAGGGGAGGTCATGGACCCAGCGCTCCAATGGACACAGGTCCGGGCCGGGCCGCCGCGCCGATCGTCGGCCGGCAATCCCGATCAGGTCCTGCCGTGGTCGTATCGGTTCTTCGGATCCGCTCTGGTCGGGCGGGCGCCGCATCTGCTTCCTCTCGGCGTCCGGGCAACGTTGACCTGGGCGGCCGCCGAAGCGCGCCGGCACGTTCGATCCGGCCGGACCGCACCGGACGAGGAGGAGGTGCTCGGTCTCAGGCTCGCCTATCAGGCCTTGAAGGCGGAAGCCGCAACCGTTCGCGTCGCAGACGACACGACGAGCAAGATGCTCGCACCCGTGGTCGCGCTGCGGCATCGTCAGCGAGCGGCCGTGCTGATGCGACACGGCTTGAAGATGAGCGAAGGCGACGTCGCACGCGTGCTTGGTGTGCGGCCGACGCAAGTGCAGCCGATCCTCGCGTGCGCCGCAGTCGCGGTCGCGAGACGGCTCGGACGTCCGGTGGACCTGACGCGCGCATTGCGCGCGGCGGCCAAGCCGGCACCCGACCCGGCTGCGGCGGATGAGCCCGTCGCAACGGTGGTGCGCATGCAGCGGTCGCGGTCGGCGCCGACGCCGGTCCAGGTTCTGATCGCGCCGGTGCAACCGGCAACGATCGAATCCGAGCCGGTTGCGCAAGCGGGCGACGTCCCGGCGGAACGCGGGGCAGGGAGCCGCAGCGTCTGGTCTCTGATCGGACGCGTCGCGGCGGCCGCGACGGTCGGGATGCTCTTCGCGTGGGCGGTCTGGCCCGTGCACTGAACCGAGGCGCCACGAAAAGCCCCGGCCCGGACGATCCGGCCGGGGCTTTCCTCATTCATTTCACCCAACCCCCTCGAAGGCCTCGGCGGGGCTTTGGAGTTGGGCTGGCGGGTGCTGCAGATCACCTGGTCCGGCGTCACCGAGCATGCGGCGGAGACGGCAGACCGGATCCGGCGATTGCTGGCCGCCTCTATACTGGATCGATGAGCCTCAGCGACTCTTTCGGACGCGTCGCCGACGATCTTCGGATCTCGGTGACCGACAAGTGCAATTTTCGCTGCACCTATTGCATGCCGGCCGAAGGCCTGAAGTGGCTCCCTCGCGAGGAGATCCTCACCTTCGAAGAGATCGACCGGCTGGCCGGGGTGTTCGTCGGGCTGGGCGTGCGCACGATCCGGCTGACCGGCGGCGAGCCGTTGATGCGCCGCGACCTGTCGGGGCTGGTCGCAATGCTGTCCGCGCGCGGCGTTCCGGATCTGTCGCTGACGACGAACGGTTTCTGGCTGGCCGAGCAGGCGGCGGATCTGGCGGCGGCCGGATTGAAGCGCATCAACGTCAGCGTAGACTCGCTGCTGCAGCATCGCTTCGCCGAGATGACGCGCCGCGATGCGCTGCACGCGGTCATGGACGGGCTGCGCGCAGCCGAGAACGCCGGTCTTGCGCCGATCAAGCTTAACTGCGTCGTGATCCGCGGAACCAACGACGCCGAGATCACCGACTTCGCCCGCTTCGCGCGCGAGACCGGCTATCAGGTTCGCTTCATCGAGTTCATGCCACTCGACGCGGACGAGACCTGGGAGCGCAGCGCGGTCGTGCCAAGCGCCGAGGTGCTCGCGCGCATCGCGCAGGAGTTCCCGCTGGAGCCGGTCGCGCACGGACCCGAGCCGGCGACGGTGTACCGGTTCGCCGACGACGCACCCGGCGGCGTCGGCGTGATCAGCAGCGTCACCGAGCCGTTCTGCGAATCGTGCAACCGCATTCGCATCACCGCGGAAGGGCAACTGCGGAACTGCCTGTTTGCGTTGAGCGAAACCGATCTGCGCGCGCTGCTTCGCGGCGGCGCCTCCGACGACGACATTGCGGCTGCGATCACGAAAAACGTCGCCGGAAAATGGCGCGGACACCTGATCGACCGCCCCGGCTTCGTGCGCCCGAAGCGCTCGATGTCGATGATCGGCGGCTGAGCAAGCTCTTCAGCCTTTCCGGCCGCTTTCCTCTTGCACCCTTTACGCTGGCGCGCTTGCTGGCTATGGTCTGAGGGGACAAATGCGTTGATTTGCGTACGAGTGCGTCGGCGACGCGTGCGCTTCGAACGGGGAGACATTCACATGGCTCAACGGCGAACGTCGGCGGTTCTGGCCGTTGCTGCGGTTGTCGGATCGTTTGCGCTTTCCGAACCCACGCGTCCGCAGCCGGCGGCGGCGGTCGCCGGCGACATGCCGCGGGCGAAGGAGCCGCCGGGAAGCGCCGGCCCGCCGACGCACGATCCCGTCGTCGCCGCCTTCGAAGAGCGCAAGCGGCAGGAGGCAGAGTCGATCGGCATCTCCGCTGCGTTCGAATGGACCTCGATCGGTCCGACGCCGCTGCCCGACGGAGCCAATCCGTTGAGCGGTCGCATCCAGTCCATCGCCGTGCATCCGACCGATGAAGACATCGTGTTCGCCGGAGCGGCGAGCGGCGGACTCTACCGATCGACCGACGGCGGAGCGAGCTGGACGCAGCTTGCGAACGACTTGCCCACGCAGTCGTTCAGCGAAGTTGAATTCGCGCCGTCGGATCCCACCATCGTCTACGTCGGCACCGGTGAGGACAAGCTCTGCATAAACTGTTTCCAAGGTGTCGGCCTCTACCGGATCGATGGTGCGCTTTCCGCAACGCCCACATTCGTCGGGCCGATCAATCCGGGCGGCACCACATTCACCAACCTTGCGATCAGCTCGATCGTGGTCCATCCGACCGACCCGAACATCGTCTTCGCGAGCACCGTGATTCCCGGCGGTGGCAAGGGCTACCGGCCGTTGACGACGTCCAGTCGCGGTGTCTGGCGATCCAACAACGCGGCGGGTGCGCTCGGCTCGATTACCTTCTCGCGACTGAACGTCCCGACGGGTGCCGCGAGCGACAGCGTCCAATCGTGCATCATGAACCCGGCCGATTCCGACGAGCTGTTGTGTACGGTCCTGGATCACACGGCCGGCGGAACCGACGGTGGCGTGTGGCGATCGGTCAACGCGCTGGCAATTCCGGCAACGAACGTCGCCTTCTCGCAGACGCTTGCGATCGGCGACAACCTGCGATCCGAGCTCGCCGGCATGTCCGGTGGGGGGGACTGGATCGTCTACGAGGCCGACGCGCAGAGCAGCGGGCGAGTGCGCAGGTCCAACGACGGCGGCGCGACGTTCGGAGCGACGATCCCGGCCGCGGACGGATTCTGCGGCGGCCAGTGCTTCTACGATCTCTCTGTTGCGGTGCAGAGCATCGACTCCAGCGGGAACACGTTCTACCTGGGCGGTGTCACGCCGTTCTTCGTCTCGACCGACGGAGGCGCCACCGTCACGACGCCGCTCGGCGCCGCGGCGATGCACGTGGACACGCACGTGATCGCGCCGGCGCCCTCGAATCCGTCGATCATCTATCAAGGCAACGATGGCGGCGTGTGGAAGTCGGGTGATGCAGGCGGCAACTGGTTCAGCGTCAACGCCAGTACCGTCGGAGGGGGCAGCATCGACGCGATCCAATACATCGGCCTAGACGTCAGTCCTTCCGATTTGTTCCTGACGATCGGCGGCACCCAGGACAACGGCACCCACATCAGAACCGACGCGACGACGTGGACGTTGGTGGATCACAGCGACGGCGGGAAGGCACTCATCGACCATTCGATGCTGGACGCAAAGTTCTTCCACACGTTTCAGACCAGCCCGTACGGCCCGAACATCCATCGCGCGGATTCGCCGGCCGATGCGCTTGCCAGCGCCTGGAACCGTTACGGGTGCACCGGCAACGGATTCGGCTTTCTCGATGCCGACTTCGATTGCTCGGACGACACCGAGTTCTACCCGCCGATCGCGCTCGGTCCCGGCATTCCCCCGACCGTCTACTACGGAACCGACGTTCTCTATCGATCGGCGGATCAATCCGTAAACAATGCGGTCGTCAGCCAGAATCCCGTGACCGCCACCGAGACGATCACGGCGATCGGGGTCGCTCCGCTCAGCGATGCCGTTCGGCTCGTTGGGCTTAGCGATGGGCGAGTCTTTCGGACCACGACGGGATCATCTTCGCTTGTTGATGTGACGAATGCGGCGTGGCTCGACGACGTCTTTGGCGTTGCGCCGGTCCCCACCACGATCGCAGTCGATCCGTTTGACTCGGACACGGCCTACGTCGCGTTCGCCAACTATTACGGTCCGGCCACGCCGTCGCACATCTGGAAGACGACGAACCTGAGCGATGCGACGCCGACGTGGGTCGAGGCCGGCGCCGGAATCCCGAACAACCCGATCGATTCGTTCCTGATCAACCCGCAGAACTCCGACGACCTGTTCGCCGGCACGGAGAACGTGGGCGTCTACCGATCCGTTGATGGGGGAGCGACCTGGGGGCCGCTGGGCACGGGATTGCCGGCCGTGCCGGTCTACGAGATGAAGATCACGAACCCGGGAACGCCCAGTGCCATCCTGCGTGTCGCCACGCACGGGCGCGGCATGTGGGAAGTTCCGCTCGCTCCGACGGCGGCGGGGTTTGCTTCGGCCTCCGTCTCGCGAGACGCGCGTGGTGCGCTCGTCGAATGGACGACGGCATGGGAGAGCGACACGCTTGCTTTCCACGTCTGGCGCGACGACGGCTCGGGGCGCCGGCGCGTGACGGCTGCGCCGCTGGCCGGCACCTCGCTGAGCCTCGGGCCGGGCACCGATTCCGGCACCGAACGCTCCTATGCGTGGCGCGATCCCGGCGGCGGCGACGCGAGCCGCTGGTGGATTGAAGAGATCGATCTTCGCGGCGGCAGCGCATGGCACGGCCCCTATGCCTCGACGCGCGTTTCGGCGACATCGCCGGCGCCGTCCGCCGCGACGCTCGACGATTTCGTCGCAGCGACGGGCGCCGGTGGAATCATGCCGCGCACCGCGGCGCTTCCGGTGTTGGAGACCGCGGCGAACGGCCCGGCCGGCCGTGCGTCCGTCAAGGCGCTCGTTTCGCGCGAGGGCTGGTATCGCGTGCCGCTGTCGGAGATCCCCGGCGCCGGCTCGGTTCACCTCTTCTCCGAGGGACGCGAACTTCCGGTGCGCACCGTGGCCGATGCGGCCGAGTTCTACGGCATCGGCCTGGACGCGCCCTGGACGGCCGAGCGCGTCTATTGGCTTTGGCGCGACGCGACGCCGGGCCGGACGATCACCGTCGCCGGCAACGCCACCGCCTCGGGCGCGCAGCCGCAATCGTTTCCCGCGGTCGTCGAGCGGCGTGACCGGTCGGTATATTTCTCGTCGCTCCGCAACGGCGAAGCCGAGAATTTCTTCGGCGCGCCGGTGACGGCCGCCGGATCCGAGCAGGCCGTCGCCGTCACCGCCTACGCGGGAGGCCCCGCAACGGTTGATGTGTCGCTGCAAGGAGTGACGCTGCGCCGCCATGAGGTGGCGGTATCGATCAACGGCGTCGACGCCGGCGAGATCGTCTTCGACCGGCAGTCGCGCGGCAGCCGCAGCTTCACCGTCTCGTCGCTGCGCGACGGCGAGAACCTCATCCGGCTTCGCAGCGCCGAGCCGCTGGACGTGTCTCTGACGGACGCGATCCGCATCACCTACCAGCGGCACTTCGTCGCCGACCGCGACGAACTCCGATTCACCGCGCAGGCCGGAGCGACCGTGAACGTCGCGGGCTTCACGACCGGAGCGATCACGGTCGCCGACGTCACCGACCCGGATCGCGTCACGCTGCTGCGGCCGACTGTGACCGGGACGACCGCGCGCGTCGTCGTGCCGGGGACGGGAACGCGCCTGCTCTACGCGTTCGCTGCGCCGGCCGTCTCGCGGCCGCCGCTGCGGGTCAATGCCCCGTCGTCCCTGCGCAGTCGAACGAACCTCGGCTCCTACCTTGCGATCACGACCGCCGATCTGGCCGTTCCGGCACGCCGGCTTGCCGAGCGGCGCGCGCTCCAAGGCTACTTCCCGACGGTCGTCGACATCGAGGACGTGTTCGACGAGTTCGCCTGGGGCGAACGCAATCCGGCCGCCCTTCGCGCCTTCCTCGAGCACGCCGCCGCGACGTGGCTCGTCGGTCCACGCGCGGTCGTGCTCATCGGCGACGGGAGCATGGATCCGCGCAATCACATCGGCCGTGGCTCCGGCGATCTGATTCCGGTTCACATGCACGACATCGCCACGATGGAAACCGCCACCGACGGCTGGTTCGCCGACTTCGACGACGACGGCGCCCCCGACATCGCGATCGGCCGGCTCCCGGTTGCGACCGCGGCGGCCGCCGGTGCGCTCGTGGACAAGGTTCTCGCCGCCAAGCCGCCGTCGCCGTCGGCCCTGCTGGTCACCGACCGAAGCGACACCGCCGACTTCGCGGCCGCGGACGCCTCGCTCGCGGCCGCGCTGCCACCGGCGTTCGCCGTCGAGCGAATCGATCGCGATGCGACTCCCGGCGCGCGCAGCGCGTTGCTCGCCGCGATCGACGCCGGTCAAGCCGTCGTCAACTACACCGGACACGGGAGCATCGGCTTGTGGCGAGGTGGACTGCTCACGGCGGACGACGCCCCAGCGATGCGCAACCCGGCCCCGTCGCTGTTCGTCCTGATGACCTGCTTGAACGGCTACTTCGTCGATCCGGGCGTTCCGAGCCTGGCCGAGTCGCTGCTCTGGGCGCCAGGCGGGGCCGCGGCGGTGTGGGCCTCGACGGGCACGACCGAGCCGGCCGGGCAGCTTGAGATCAACATCGCGTTCTATCGCGAGCTGTTCGGTGGCCGATCCGCGACACTCGGCCAGGCCGCGATGCGCGCGCTGCAAGCGACAACCGACCCGAGCGTTCGTCGATCCTGGAACCTGCTCGGTGATCCGGCGTCGATGATCGGATTTGTGCGATGACGGCCGCGGCGATCCGAGCAGCCGTGCCGCGAACCCGTGAAGGCGGTACCTGAATGGACGCCTTGGACCGCCTCGTGTGGGCGGAGCGCCGATCGATGCAAGCCTACGGGGTCCGGTTCGCCGTGCGCGTCAGCGATGCGGACGCGATGGCGGCGGTCACCTCCGTCCTGCCGCCCGGCACGCGCGTCGCGTCCCGTGACCGTCCCGAGCGCGTGTATTCCTACATCGTCGGGGGCGACGGGCCGCGACCGGGCATGCGCCGGTTGAACCTCGCCTATGGAAACTGGACCCGGCTGGCTCGCTCGCGCGAGGGAGCCGTCGCCCTGGATGCGCTCGCAACCGATCTGAGACGCCACGTCGCGGAGACGGCGCCGCGCCACGTGTTCGTGCACGCCGGCGCCGTCGAATGGGACGGCCGCGCGATCATCGTGCCCGGCCGTAGCTTCACCGGCAAGACGACCCTGGTCGAGGCGTTCCTGCGCATGGGGGCGCGCTATCTGTCCGACGAGTTCGCCGTTCTGGATGCGCGCGGCCGCGTCCGCCCCTTCGCCAAGCCTCTCTCGGTCCGTCCGGATGGATCCGATCGTGGCGTTGACGTCGCGGTCGGCGACGCGGCGGTTGCGTCGGGCCCCGTCCCCGTCGGCGCAATCGTGCTGACGTCCTACGAGCCGGGTGGTCGATACGCGCCTCGGCGAGGAACGCCGGGGGAGGCGGCCATGGCGCTGGTCGGAAACGCGCTCGCCGCGCGGAGGCGTCCCGCCCACGTTCTCGCCGCGGCACGCGCCGCGGCGGCGAACGGCATCGTCCTCAAAGGGCGCCGCGGCGAGGCGGCTGCGGCCGCCCGCACGATCGTCGAACGACTCGCCGCCGGCGCGGCAGACACCACAAGGAGATGGGCATGACACGCACCGACGAAACGCGTCCGAAGGCGCGCGGTCACCGTCTGGTTGTCGAGGAACTCGACGGCGAGGTGCTCATCTACGATCTCGAACGTGATCGCGCGCATTGCCTCAACGACACCGCCGCCCGTGTGTGGCGCGGTTGCGATGGCCGGCGCTCCGTCGCCGAGATCGCGGCCGCGGCCGGTCTCGGCATAAGCGAGGTGCGCTACGCACTCGCGCGACTGGAGCGCAGCCGCCTGCTTGAGTCCGGCGAGACGACGTGGCTCGGGCCGTCGCGCCGCGAGGTTCTCAAGCGAGCCGCCATCGCCGGCGTCGCGTTGCCGGTGGTCCGATCGATCATTGCTCCCACCGCTGCGCAGGCCGCAACGTGCATCCCGGGCGGCGGCTTATGCGGCGGATCGGCGGAGTGCTGCAGCGGCGTCTGCGCGGGCGGCACGTGCCTGTGATCGACGCGGGCGTCGCGGCCCGAATTCTTCGCGGCGCATGGCGAGTGTCGCCACCGGCGTGCGAGGCGACGGTCGACGAACTCAAGATGGCCGAGCCGTTGCTGCTTCGATCCGGTGCGGGCGCGCTGGCCTGGCGCGCAATCCGCGAGCGCAAGGATCTCGCCGCGTCGAAGGCCGGCCGGCGACTCCACGAATCGTTCCGGCTTCACGCCTTGCAGCACAGCGTGTTGGAGCGGCGGATCGCCGAGGCGCTGGCGGCGCTGCGAGGCGCGGGGATCGATCCGATTCTGATCAAGGGATGGGATGCGGCGCGGCTGTATCCCGCGCCCGGCCTGCGGCCGTTCGGGGATGTCGATCTGTGGCTCTCACCCGGAGAGCGCAAGGCCGCCGGACGGGTGATCGCGGGCCTGGCGCCGGGTCCGGTGATCGACCTGGATCACACCGAGACGGCCGGTCCCGACGAATCCGGAATGCGTCAGGCGGCGCGCACGGTGATGCTGGGTTCCACGCCGGTGCGCGTCCTTTCCGCCGAGGATCATCTGGGCGTGCTGGCCGTCCACTTCATGAAGCACGGGGGGTGGCGATCGTTGTGGTTGTGCGATCTGGCCGCCGCAGTCGAGTCTTGTCCGCCGTCGTTTGATTGGGAGCGGTGCCTGTCCACGGACGCGCGTCGCCGCGAATGGATCCAATGCGCGCTGTCGCTGTCGGATCTGATCGGAGCCGACCTGTCGGCCGTGCCGCTGGGCCGCTTCGCCTCGCCACCGTCGTGGATCGCGGCAAGCATGCTGGCGGCATGGGAGCGACCGAACCCGTCGTCGTTGGCCACGCTTCCGCCGCGGCGACGGCCGATCGCGCTCGCGCGCGTCGCGGCAACGCGATGGCGATCCCCGTTGGAGGTCGTCTACCGGCGCGGGTTGCCACTTCGCGACCGTCCGCCGCGCGGCGGGCAGGCGATCGACTTCGGATGGCGCGCGCTCAAGCGGCTCGCGCTGCCGCGCCGCATGCTCGATCGCGTTCCCGAACCGCGCGGCTAGGCCGACACGTCGACGGGGATTCCGTTCAGGACGGCGTTGCCCGACAGCGTATCCACGACCGAGGGCGTGAGCACGTTCGAGTTCACGCCGGCTTTCTCGCTCGCGACCGACAGGCGGATGCCCGGCAGATCGTGGCCCCAGCCGTGGGGGAGCGATACGACGCCTTCACGGATGTCGTCGGTGATCTCGGCCGGCGCAACGAGTTCGCCGGCGCTGCTGGCGATCTTGACCGGCTTGCCGTCCTCGACGCCCAGGCGGGCGGCGTCGGCGGGATTCATCTGAAGCGTGCAGCGCTCGCGGCCCTTCACCATGGCCGCAATGTTGTGCCCCCACGAGTTGTTCGACCGCAGATGCCGCCGGCCGACCAGGACCAAGCCGTTCGGCTTTCGATCCAGCGCCGCGCGCAGCCGCGCCACGTCTTCGGCGAGCGGCGGCGGGGCGCACTCGACCTTGCCCGACTCGGTGCGCAGAACTTCGGGAAGCCGCGGCTGCAGCGCGCCGAAGTCGATGCCGTGCGGCTGGGCGATCAGATCGTCGAGCGTGATGTCGTAGGGCCCGCCGCGCAGCATGATGTCCAGGATTCGTTCGGGCCCGCGACGCGGGGCCACCGCCGAGAGCAGATCTTCGGCCGAGTGTACTTCGGTCGCGACTCCCTGCGCCACGGTCAGCGCGACCAGATCGTCCACGACGCTGGGGTCGGCGCGCGATCCGGTCTGGGCGATCGAGGCAATCACCGCCATGGACTCCCACTCGTGCATCTGCCCGTCTTCGAGCGGCAAGATCGCGGGCGAATAGTTCGCGACGTTGCGGACCGACAACTGGCTGAACGCAAGGTCGTAGTGCGAGCGTTGCAGCGGCTCGGGCGGCGGCAGGATCACATCGGCGTGCCGCGTCGTCTCGTTGAGATACACGTCGAGGCTGATCATGAAGTCGAGTCCCGCGAGCGCCCGATCCAGCCGCGCGCCGTCGGGTGTGGACAGCACCGGGTTGCCGGCAACGGTGATCAGCGCGCGCACCTGCCCCTCGCCCGGTGTGTCGATCTCTTCGGCCAGGCACGCGACCGGCAGCTCACCGAGCGTTTCGGCCGCGCCGCGCACGCGACTGGCGAAGCGGCCGATCCGGAACGTGCGTCCCTTTCCCGGCCGCGTGTTCGACGCGCCGGCCGCAGCTTTCGGGAACATCGCGCCGCCGGGGCGGTCCAGGTTGCCGGTCGCGATGTTGCAGATGTCCACGAGCCAGGAGGCGAGCGTGCCGAACTCTTGCGTGGTCGTGCCGATGCGTCCGTAGACGCATGCGGTGGGTGCGGCCGCCAGCTCGCGCGCAAGGCGTCGCGTGGTGTCCGCGTCGATCCCTGTGACGGTCGCGACCGCTTCGGGCGTGAACGGCGCAACCAGCGCGCGAACATCGTCGAAGCCGTTCAGATGCGGCTTGAGCGAGCCGAGCGAGACCAGACCTTCGTCGAAGATCGTGTGCGCGATGGCGGCGAGGAAGAAGGCATCGCCGGCGGGGCGGATCGCGACGTGCTCGTCGGCTTTGGCGGCGGTGCGGGTGCGCCGCGGATCCACGACGACAACTGTGCCGCCGCGCGAGCGGATCGCCTGCATCCGGCCCGGCCAGTCGGGTGCGGTCGCGAGCGACCCGTTCGATTCGAGCGGGTTCGCGCCCAGGATCATCAGATAGTCGGTCCGGTCGATGTCGGGAATGGGGACGGTCAGGC
>DASWHR010000089.1:0-1810 GCA_036398095.1 Actinomycetota bacterium | reverse complement strand
CCTCGGCGAGGTTGCCACCGCCGGCCGGCGCGGCTATATCCCCTCCCCGAAGCCGCGCCCGTGCCTTGGGCGCGCGGGATTTCCAGAGCGCATCGCCATGAAAAAAGACATCCACCCCAAGTATCACGAGATCAAGGTCGTCATGACCGACGGGACCGAGTACACGACCCGCTCGACCTACGGCGAGCCGGGCGCGGTCCTCCATCTCGACATCGACCCGAAGACTCACCCGGCGTGGACCGGCGGCGGCCAGCACATCGTCGACCGCGGCGGTCGCGTGTCGCGCTTCAAGAACCGGTACAAGGGGCTGATGGGCGGCGACAAGTAAGCCGCCCGTTCGTTTTCTTGGTCGACCGTCTCGCCTATTCGGCGAGCATCATGGCGGCGACCCCGATGCCGCCAAGCGCGATCGCCGCAACGATTCGTCGGCGAGCGTTGCCTCCGAAGGCAATTCCTTTCGCCAGCCGGCGGATCGGAACCGGCGATCGCCTGTAGGCGTCCTTGATCGCCGGCTCGATGACGCCCAGCATCAGCCGGGCATGGACCTTCCCGCGCAAGGTCAACGGAACGGCCCAGTCCTTCAGGCCGACCGAACCGGTTGACCAGCTTCTCTTGTGCTCGTCGTCCGGTCCGAGAAGGTCGACGCATTCGACACCGTACGCACGGCACCACGCGATGGTGTCGGCGAGCTGAAGACTGCCCGGACTGAAACGCGCGAACGCGGGCTCGATGGCCGCAAGGTACGAGTAATACGTCCGTCGTCTGACAAAGCCGATCTCGACCGCGATCGGTCGTTCGTCGAGGCTGAGCGCCGAGACTCGAACGCCCGTTTCGGCTTCGCTCATCGCCTCGACGATGGCGGCGACGCATGCCGCGTCGGCAAGCGTTCGGCTGACCAAGCCTCGCTCGGCGAGCCACCGCTGCTTGAGGTCGAGCGCCAAATAGCCGAGTTGGTGCGCGCGCCCGCCCGCCGGATGGACCTCGAACGACAGCGTTCCGAGTTCGGCCAATCGGCGCCGCTTTCGTCGAATGTTCTTCGCCGTGCGCGCGCTGGCGCCAGCCGGGACTCCGCCTACCCCGGCGACAGACGCGAGGGTCACGAACGGCGCCCATGTCGCATGCGGCAGCTCCACCGCGTGACGCGAGAGGTATTCCGACACGGCGGCATCGTGGCGAACCTTGCGGAGATGAATCGCGTCGACCGCGTCGTGCCGGGCAATATGCGCGACCGCGTCCGCGAACAGCCTGGCGGCGTCGCAACCCCGGCGAACGATGGCGTCGCCGTACTCGAACAGCGGGTCACCCAGCCACTTGAGAATTCGGACATTCCCGACGGTGGCGAGCGCCAGCGGCACGATCATCGCGATCCCCGCTCCGTCATGGACTACGGTCAACCTGATGCCACTGTCCGCGTCACCGCCGTAGAGCCGGCGCATGGCGGACAGCATCCACCCCGGTGTCTGGAAGACCGTGATAGGGGAAGCATCGTACTCGACGAAGCGCCGCCACAGCGGCAGGAACGCCTCGACCGCGTCGAGGCTGGCGAGGACCTCTATGCGATACGCCCCGCGTTCGCCCGAGAGCTTGCGGCTCGCGGCCTCGGTCATCGCCATCCCGGAAGCGTCCCTCAACTCGAGAAATGCCGGCGTTCGGCGTGGCGCCGCGGCCGATTTCCGCGCAACTTTGGCGGAACCAAACTTCTAGAGAAACCGCATTGTCGCTTTTGGGTTAATCCGGCGCTTGCCGTCAGCCGGGCCTTCCGCCGAACGCATCGGCGAGGCGGTCCAGATCCCGGGCGACCCGGTTTTCC
>DASWHR010000088.1:0-2076 GCA_036398095.1 Actinomycetota bacterium | reverse complement strand
CCGCCGGTGGGCGGACGACCCATCTTCTGGAGCGTCTCCGTAATCCAGGGAGGGCTGACGACGTTGACACGGATACCGCGCGGCGCTTCCAGCGCGGCAGCGCGGCCGAAGCCTTCGAGCGCGGCATTCACCAGGCTGACGGCGGAGGAACCGGGTGCGGGGCTGCGCGACAGATAGCCGGCGGTAAACGTAAACGACCCGTTGTCGTTGATGACGTCGAGCGCCAGACGGAACAGATTCACCTGCCCCATCAGCTTGTTCCGGAAGCAGAACTCGAAGTCCGCATTGGACAGGTCGCCGAGGCTCTTCCAGACGGCGCGGCCGGCGGCGCTGACGACGGCGTCGACGCGTCCGACGCGCGACAGGAGCGCGCGGATCGACGCGGGGTCCGCGATGTCGACCTGTTCCGGCGACGACTGGACGCTGGCGACGACGAGCTCATGCCGGTCTTTGAGTGCGGCGGTCACGGCCGACCCGACCGTGCCCGCGCCCACGATCAGAATGCGCATGATGGAGAGCTTATACGAAGCGTGCCGCGTCTACCGGCAGACGCCGACGGCCGTGTGGAGGTAGGTGTGGCTCGTGAGCTGATCGAGCATGAACGCCGCCACGTCGGCGCGCGAAATGCGCACGGTGCGGACCACGCTCCCGATCCGGAGCCCGTGCCGGACGCGTCCGCGCAGCTGCGTGTTGGTGAGCACACCCGGCCGCACGACGACCCAGTCGAGGTCGCTCGAGGCAATCACCCGCTCCTGCCGCACCTTGTCCCAGTAGTAGAACGGCAGAATGACGGGAATCACGAAGAACGTGTAGTAGACGCCCATGCGTCCCGCGCTGTCGCCGATGCCGAGCGACGTCTCACAGACGAATCGTCGAACGCCGTGCGCCTGCATCGCGCGCACGATGTGGCGGGTGCCGTCGGACAGGATCCGCGTCGGGCCGAAAAAGCGCCGATGGCCCAGGGCCGAGACCACCGCATCCTGTCCGCGGACGGCCGCATCGACCGTAGCAGCGTCGAGGACGTCGCCGCGGACGACCGACAGCTGCGGGTGCGTCACGCCGAGCTCCGAGGGATCGCGCACAAGGGCGGACACCGCGTAGCCGCGCTCGAGCGCCTGCCGCAGGAGCTCGCGGCCGGTGCCGCCTGTGGCGCCGACGATCAGCACGCGGACGATGGAGCCGGTATGAGCGGCGCGAGGTTGAAGCCGCGTCTGCGTCCGGTGTCCCGCGCGCCCGAGCGCAACGGACAACACGACCGCATACACCGCGAACGCGAGAAGAATGGCGATCACGGCGGCGTCACCGCCATCAGCGCGTGATGCCGGTGCGTGCGGCCGAGAACAGCCGCAGGTCGATCGCGTCGCCCATCGCCTTGTATCCCGCGGGATTCGGGTGGGTGTAGTCGCCGCAGTTGAACTCGGGCTTGATCGATTCGCTGCCTCCGTACACGGGACCGCCTTTCATCAGCGGATCGAAATCGATCACCGCGTCGAATTTCGCCTGTATGCGAATCCAGGCGTTCACAGCGAGGCGCTGCGCCTCCATGTCCGGGTTCCACCCCATCATCGTCTCCGGCCGTCCGCGCGGAATGATGGTGACGCCGATGATCGACAACCCCCGGGCGCGCACGCGGTCGATGACGTGCTGCATGCTCGCGATGACCTGTGCCGCCTTCGCGCCGCCGGCGATGTCGTTGGTCCCCTCGAAGAAGATCACGTGCGTCGCGCCGGCCCGCTCCAGCACGTCGCGATCGAGCCGCGCCAACCCGGAAGGTCCCTGCCCACCGGGCGGCGCGATCCGGTTGCCGGCAATCCCTTCGTTCACGACGGCCTTCACCGCGTCTGCCGGAAGGGCGGCCAGGCGCGTCGCGAGCACGTCGGTCCAGCGCTGATAGCGGTCGGGAACGACCTCGCCGGCTTCGTTCGTGCTGCACCGGCCGTCGGTAATCGAATCACCAAATGCGACGATCACGCCCGATGCCGAGCTCGACAGGACATCGACCTTGGCGAGCCAGTAGAAGGGGAAGCCCGGGACGTTGGCGCCTGCCGGCACGGCCGTGAAGCCGCGCCCGGTCAC
>DASWHR010000087.1:0-2082 GCA_036398095.1 Actinomycetota bacterium | reverse complement strand
GCGACACGGTCGACAGCCTCGCCGCGCGCATGCCGTTCGAGGATTTCCGCCGCGAACGGTTCCTGGTGCTGAACGGGCTCGCCCCCGGCGCGCGGCTATCGCCCGGAATGCGGGTCAAGATCGTCACCGAGTAGGCCGCCGGATGAGAACATCGGGCGCAAGTTGATTCGGACTGAGTAGTTTCCGAGCCTATCTTCGAAGGGTCGCAACCGGGCACTGTCGCATTGACCGCGTGACGCGCTCGAAGAGCGAATCTCCGTCGGTGTTCGCTACACATCCCATCAGAACGGCCGGGGCGCCGCGTGCGTTGACTAGCCGCGGGCCGGTCGTTCCTTGAAGATTTCGCACGGAATCGCGAACGCTTCCCCCGTGTCGCTCGCGGAGACAGCAAATGCCACGCGACCTGTGCGAAACCGGCAGTAACTTTGCGACGTTCATCGTGTTCGTCGTCATCGCGGGGATGCTGTATCTCGGCCGCGACATCTTCGTGCCGCTGGCGCTCGCGACCCTGTTCAGCTTCGCCCTCGCGCCTCCCATGTTGTGGCTGCGACGCTACGTCGGCCGCGCCGCGTCGGCGATCCTGGTGGTGGCCCTCGCCTTCACAGTGATCGCCGGCTTCGGCACAGTAGTGGCCAGCCAGATCGCGAGCCTCGCCGGCAATCTCCCGACCTACCAATATCATTTGGAAACGAAGCTGCACGCCCTCGTGAATGGGGCAGGCAGCAACAGCGTCGTCGAGCGCGCCGCGTCGATGCTGAAGTCGCTCCGTACCGAGGCCGAAAAGCCGAGCGATGCCGACAAAATCGAGTCGGCGCGCGCACCCAAGGCCTCGCCGACCGGCGAGCAACCGCCCGTGCCGGTGATCGTCCTTGAATCGGCGCCGGGGCCGGTTCAGATCATTCGAGGCGTTCTGGGCCCCATGCTTGCGCCGCTGGCGACGACCGGCATTGTCGTGCTGCTCGTGATCTTCATGCTGCTGAATCGGGAGCTTCTCCGCGACCGTTTCATCCGTCTCGCAGGTGCGGGCAACCTGGGTCGCACCACGGAAGCGTTGGACGAGGCCGCGTATCGAGTCAGCCGCTATCTCTTGATGCAACTGATGGTCAATGCGGTTTACGGCCTGCCGATCGGGATCGGACTCTACCTGATCGGCGTCCCGAACGCCGCGTTGTGGGGTGGACTCGCGGTCGTGATGCGTTTCGTCCCCTACATCGGACCTTGGATCGCGGCTGTCTTCCCGCTCGCGCTCAGCATCGCGGTGGCTTCGGGTTGGGACCTGTTCTTTTGGACCGCTGGACTGTTCCTTGCCGTCGAACTGGTCACCGGCAACGTCATCGAGCCTTGGCTGTATCGCAGCAGGACCGGACTTTCATCCATCGCAATCGTCGTCGCGGCGGTGTTTTGGACATGGCTTTGGGGCTTCGTCGGACTCCTTCTGTCGATTCCGCTTACCGTGTGCCTCGTCGTCGTCGGGCGCCATGTTCCTCGCCTGGAGTTCCTCAGCATCTTGCTCGGCGACAAGCCGGCTCTGACGCCGGCGCAGCGCTTCTATCAACGGCTGCTGGCGGCCGATCCGGACGAGGCGACGGAACAAGCCGAGTCCTTCCTCAAGGCGCAGCCGATCGGCGCCTTCTACGACGAGGTCGTCATTCCCGCGCTCGCGCTGGCGCAGCTCGATCGCGATCGCGGCGTGATCGAGTCCGACCGTTTGGCCGTGCTGACCGAAAGCGCTTCCGCCGTTCTCGAGAATCTCGAGGAGCTGGACTCCGCGCCGGTCGCGCCCGCGGATGCCGAAGCGCCGGATGAACCCGCGAGCGTGCCGGTCCGGATTCCGTCCGTCCTTTGCGTCGCCGGGGGGCGCGAACTGGATCGCATCGCGGCGTTGTATCTGGTCGACCTGCTGCGGCGAGACGGCTTCGCGCCGCGCGTTCTGCAGCTGGATCGCGGTGTTGCGACGCGGGGCGGCTTCGAATCCGCGGTCGACGTCGTCTGTTTGTCGTACATGAAGTCGAACGCGGCGGTGCAGGCGCGCTATCTCGTCCGCCGACTGCGGCGCGGACTGCCGGGTGCGACGATCGTTGC
>DASWHR010000086.1:0-17107 GCA_036398095.1 Actinomycetota bacterium | reverse complement strand
GCCAAGGCCCGGTTGCGAATCTTCGATCCCTTCTTCCAGGTATCGGACGAGCGCGCGCGACACGGCCAGGCGTCGAGCGGGTTGGGTCTTGCGTTGACGCGCCGGCTCGTCGAAGCGCTCGGAGGAACCATCCGGCTCGCTGCTGTGCGCAAGGGAGCGAAGTTCGTATTCACCCTTCCGGTTGCCAATGAACTGTCGCCCGTGCCTCCCCAACGCGCGGCATCGCGGCTGGCCCACTGACTCGCACAACTCGCGTTTTTCGGTTCTAGACTGTACGCGGAGGCGGGCGGCTTGCGTGCCTAGTTGATGAAGGCCGCGACCCTACGGGCGGTTCGGCACGCACCCGGCGCCCTTCCTCGGCTACGTCTTTCTTCTCGAGGATTGCGACGAGGTCCACGCGCCCGTCCGAAACGTCGAGCCGTACTTCGAGGTCGATCCCGTTTTCAAGCGCGCCTCCTACGCGAAGCGATATCAGATTCTCTGTGAGAGACTTGTCCTTGAACGCAAGTACACAGCCGCCTGTCTCACCCTCAGCACGAAGGCAACGCCAACGAAGGTGACGCATCCATCGAAGGAGCAGGCATTTCGCCAGTTCGCCGCGGCCGCCGAGGTGCTTGCGCGCGCCCTTGTCGAGTCGGCCGAATGATCCCGAAGGGGGGTCTCGTGAGAGCGACTCAGGAGTCGCGGAAGCGAAGGACCCCAGACGTGAGGCCGCGCGCGTTGACGAACACGAGCACGCCGATGAGCACGCGCGTTCCGAGCGCGAGCACGTCGCCGGTGGCGTCGCGGTTCCAGACCCCGCCGACGAATCGCTGCACGGTTGCCGCCAAGAGCGGCGCGGCCTGCGCCGCGATGAACAGCCCGGAGACCGCGAACGCGATGGTACCGGCGTCCCGCGCGCGCAGCGGGCCCTCGCCCGCACTCTCGGCATCCGGCTCGCCGTTCGCGTCCGCCGGGGCCGAACCCCTGAGCAGAGCAGCGGCCACGCGCGGCGCGAGGATCCACAGGATCGCGGCCAGCGCAAGCAGCGCGGTGAGCGGCGCAAACGAGCGGGCGAGCACGGCGACCGACCGGCGCCGGATGAGGTCGTGCGCAAACTCGCCGGAGTAGATCACCGCGTGAAACCCGATGTAGATGGCGACGATTCGCGACGCGAGCAGCGCCGCACTGCGGATTCGCATGACCGGCGAGCGTACCAGCCGCGAGCCTCGCTTGAGGCCCTCGGCTTCGGGGACCTCAGGAAACGCCGTCGACGGTGAGGATGCCGGCTGATGCGGGCGCACTGCAGCGGTCGATGACATCACCGTTGAACACCGCGGTGCCCTGATCCCAGGGGCCGATTTCGATGGCCGCACCTCCGGCCGCCAGTCCAGTGATCGTCTTGAGCGTTCGCACCTGAACGCAGCCCCCATACTCGAACCCGGATTGCCGGACCCGCACGTAGACCGACTGCCCGTCCAGCGCTCCGAGATCATCGACCACGATGCGCAGGACGGACCCGGAAACAATGACCTCGACATGCGACCAGTGCGACTGAACGTTGCCCCGCGGGGTGCTCAGTTCGTGGTTGCACGGATTGTTGGGACCGGCGTACGGACATGGTTCGTTCGAATGACCGTAGAAGTACTGCCGCGTGGCTGCTTGGGACACGCCCGGAAAGGCCAGGCTCGCGATCGCGACGGCCGTCGCGAGTCCCCGTGCGATCGTCGATGTCCTCATGATTTCCCCCTTTGCCGAGCAGCGTGGAAGAGGATGATCCTGCGCGGCGTCCGGTTCTCCCCTGGTCCCCAAGAACCTGCATGTGACTTCGGCGATCCGAGGCGTATCTCCTTCTTTTGGCGAGCGGGGACGGGAAAGCCTTGGGCCTGATGAGCGCGAGGCTATCCCTCTCTCGCCCGAGCAGGAAGCCGAACTCGCTCGGAGGCTCGACGTCTACGAGCGTGATCTGCGAACGTATCGGTACCTCGGAGACGAACGCTATGCGCGCCAAGGCCGCAAGATGTCGATCCGGTCGGTGTTGGAAGACCTCGATCGCTGCGTTTAGGCAAGCGGGTCCACGGGGCGGATTTCGCCGGGGCGGGGCGCGCGGGGGGCTCGGTCCCAGTCGATGGTGATCTTGGCGGGATCGTTGGGGTCGACCTTCACCGGCAGAGTGACGCCGATCCCGAGCGTTGCGCTGGCCGGCACCAGGTACTGGTTGGCGACGCGGTAGGCGTCACGGCCGGGCACGCGCACCTCGAGGTCGATCATAAGGTTGAACATGGTGGCGCCGCGGGCCGGCGTTCCCATCGCGACGATTGACGCTTCGCCGTCGACGCCTTCGCTCATGAGCCGCGCGCGATCGGCCTCGGAGCCCATGATGCCTTCGAGCTGGATGTTGGCCTGGCCGAGCAGATCGCCGAGCTGCTGCATGCTTCCGCCGACGCCGGGCTCGTATCCGGCGTCGCGGAGCTGCTGCCCTTGCATCGTCTTGGCCTGCTTGGCCATCTTCTTCATGTCCCGAACCATCTTGAACAGTCCCATCGCACGCTCCTCCGACTGGGCGGCCGCCGCCAGTATGGCCCATGCCGCGACTCACTCGCCTCACGCCTGGATCGTGAACTCGGGTGAGGCGATCGTCACGACGGGTTGCGTCGAGGAACCTTCGGACGCGTCGAGCGCGAACCGATAGCGGCCGGCCGGCAGCGGTGCGTTCGAGCCGCCGGGTGTCAGCTCGATGTTCTGCTCCGAACGTGCCGGGATCTTGACGAGCCCGGGCGGGGCGCCTTCGACGCACGCGCCCTCCGGGCGGTGTCCGCCGTCGAGCAGGCGCTGGGCCTCGAGGATCGTGCACCAGGTGCGGCCCGACGCGGCGAACCAATCATTGGCAGTGGCATTTCGAAGCAGGACGACGATGGTCTCGTCCTGCCGGTAGCTCTGCCGGGTCGTGCGGATGGTCGGGGCATCGCCCGCATCCGCGGATCGAGTGGGCTGCACGGTCGCAGGCGGTGTCTGCGTACCGGCGGTCGGGGCCGGGGGCTCGTTGGGCGCCGTCGTGCATGCGCCGGCGAGGGCGAGCGCGAGCGCGCCGAGGAGGGGACGGCTGGGTCCCCTCCTCGGCGGCCGCGTGGCGGTCACGTCGAGATCACGTCACAGCCGACGAATCCGAACGTGCCGTCGAGCGTGGTGAACGTTCCGCGGACGCATGCCTCGGTATCGCCGGCGGCGATGCCGGTCAGCTGAGTGGCGAAGTGGGTGAGCAGATCCACGTCGCCGTCGCGGGTGGTCTCGTCCATCTCGAGCGCGTCCTCGGGATGGCCGATGCCGTGGGACTCGGGAGCGCCGCCACCGGATGCGACGAGCGACTCGGGCCCGAACCGGATGCTGTCCACGTCGATCGTGAGCGCGTTGAACGCAAGCGGCAGGCCGTACTCGCCCGCGGCGGTCGTCAGAATCGCCACGGGGATCGAACCGTTCGCATTCACGTTGACCGGGTTCGTTGTGCTGCCGGGCTTGATGTTGATCTGGACCGGCATCAGGCATTCGAACGCGACGACAGTCTGGTCGCTGTCGTTCGACGGATCCGGATCGCTTACCGCCGGATCCGTGGACTCCACGGTCGAGATGAAGGTGACCGTGTGGTTTCCCGGCGCCGTGCAGCCCACCGTGTATGCGTCGGTCACGGTTCGTGACTCGCCGACGTCGACGGCCGCTTCGTTGGAGACCGCTCCGGCGGGAGCGACCGTTGCGCCGGCGGACGGCGTCGCGGTCCGCGTGACGGTCGCGTCGGTCGGGCCGGAGGGGCCGTTGTTGCGGATCGTCGAGTCCACATCGAACGTCGCCGTCTCGCCGACGATCAGCTCGGACGGCGGGCCGTCGGCGACGACCGAGACCATCTCGAAATCGGAGACGGCCACGACCGCGGTCGTCGTCGATGCGGAGTTGTTGGCGGCATTCGGGTCGTCCTGATCCGAGTCAACCGACACGTTGTTGGTCAGGGTCGAGCCACCGGCCGACGGATCGACCAGCACCGTGATCGTGAAGTTCCACGACGCTCCCGACTGCAGGACGTCGCGCGTGCACGTCACGGTTCCGGCCGAGTGCGAGCATTCGGGCGGTCCGCTCTGATACGTCACCTGCGCCGGAAGCGTGTCGGTGACCTCGACGTCGAAGGCGTCGGCGGGGCCGGCGTTGTTGACGTTGATCGTGTAGTCGAGCGTCTCGCCGGCCGTGGCGGGATCGGGCGCGTCGGACTTGGTGATGCTCAGATCCGCGCCGCCGATCTGCGTCGTCGCCGCCTCTTGGTTGCCGGCGCGGTCGTCGGTCCAGAGCGGATGCGCCACGCCGCCGCGCGAGTCGATGCCGTTGTAGTCGCCGAAGAAAGGCGACGCGAAGCTTCCGTCCGTTCGCGACGACTGGTCGGTGACGCGGATGCTCGCGCCGAAGCTGGCTCCGCCGTCGGCGGAGCGCGTGAAATACAGGTCCACGAGCTCGGCGCCGTCGGTGCGGTTCGCATCGTTCTGATCGCTGTACCAGACGATATCGATGTCGTTGGTGATGGGGTCGACCGACATCCACGGGAAGAACTGGCTGAAGAACTCGCCCGAGGGATTGACGTCGTCGTTGACGCGGATGGGCGCGGACCAGTTCTGGCCGCCGTCGGTCGAGCGGGCGAACATGATGTCGGAGTCGTCGGTGCCCGCGGGATCTTCGGCCCAGACCGCGAAGAGCGTGTCGGCCACGGTCGGATGGGCGGCGATCACGGGGAAGCTGTTGACGCGCGGCAGCGGCCGGACGCCCGGTCCTCCGGGATTGCCGATCGGGGCGAAGGAGCGCACGAGCACGTCGGTTCCACCGGTGAACGCCCCGAAGTTCTGGCCGCCGTCGGTGGACTTGTCGATCAGGATGCGTGCCTGCCCGCCGGTGCAGCAATCCGCCCATGCGACGTAGACGTCGCCGTCGGCTCCGGCGGTGATGCTCGAGCCTTGCACGAACCCGCCCGCGGGCGATCCGTCGTTGACCGCGAAGTCGGCGCCGAACGCGCCGCCGTTGTTGGTCGACCGCGCGAACCGGATCTCGCGGGTGTTGAGCCGCGTATTCGACGCGTAGACGTTGCCCAGGTTCGGGCTGCCGGCGGCGACGTCGACGCCGAGCGCGCCCTTGTCGTCCCGGTTCGCCATCGCGGTTCCGATCGCGACAACCGGCGCGCCCCAGTTCTGACCGCCGTCGGTCGAGGTGTAGACGTACTGGGTGTGCTGGATCCCGTTGCCCGATCCGTCGCGGTTGAACATCATGCACAGGTAGTACGCCCGAGACCCGTCGCCGTTGAACTCGACGATGGGATCACCCGACTCGCCGAATCCCGCCACGAGCGGGAGCAACTGGTTGGTCCAGGTGCGTCCCCGGTCGGTCGACCGGTACGCGCCGCACTGCGTGCCGTTCGTCCCGCGGTAATCGTTCGCGCCGCCGATCAGCGTGCGAACGTTGGACGGGTCGATCGCGATCGTGGTCTCGTTCTGCGCGGCGTTGAGACCGATGATGACATTCTCGCCGCCGAATGGAGCCGCGGCCGTCGCCGGGTTCGGTGCGAGCGGTGCCAGCATGGCGGCTGCGATTACCAGCGAGAGCCGCCTGGCGGTTCTGTGCACACGACGGGACGTGCGCATCTTCACGGTGCATCCCCCCTTCGGGTCGACGGCCGGCTTGGAACCGGCCGTGCGGTACGACTCCAGCCTTGCGTCCGGCTACCGGAGGGATGGCGAGGTCGCTGCCACAGTCATCCGGCCCACCGGATGACGGAGCGCACCCCCACACGGAGCAATTGCACGACACGGGAATCGTGCGCATCCGCCGCGACTAGTAAGCGCCGGGTGTGCTCGCGGAGTCAACCGCGCCGCTTGCCTTGCTCGCTGTTTGAATGGGGGTCCGCTAAGCCGGGGCAGCGGTGCAGTCGCAGGTTTCGGCGACTTTCCATTTGCTGCGGAGCGCGAAGGCGAGCGCGGCTGCTTTCGTGGGGCAGCCGGTCCGGGGGCCTTTCGCGAGTTCGGCGCCGGTTTCCGCGCTGATTCGCGGGCACGAGGCCAGGTGCAGGGATGCGGTCTTGGTGGCGGCGGTCGGGCGGTGCAGGATGTAGCCGTTGTCCGCGTGCCGCTTCAACCACATTTCGTAGGCGGCGTCACCGCTGCCTTTGAAGGCGCGGGAGTGCTCGGCCGAGTTGGAGATGGTATCGAGCTTGCCGCGAAGTTCGGCAAGCAGCCGATCGCTTAGCGGATGTTCCGACAGCGTCCTCGCCTCCTTTCAAGCCGATTCTACGCCCGTGTAGCCGAGGGACGCGTTTCCGCGGTCCCTCGGCCTCATGGGTTTGTTCACCGCGCCGGTGTGTTTAGGCGCTGGTGCGAACGTTCGCGGCCTGGGCGCCCTTCGGTCCCTGGGTCACTTCGAACTCGACGGCCTGACCTTCGCTCAGCGAGCGGAAGCCGGAGGCCGCGATGGCGGAGTGGTGGACGAAGACATCCTCGCCTTCCTCAGGACTGATGAAGCCGAAGCCTTTGTTGTCGTCGAACCACTTGACGGTACCCCGCATGTTCTTTTCTCCTTCCGGGCACTTGGTTGAATGCCCGTTTGCATCGACAGGTCGCTCTTGCGACCTGGAGCTGGGCCCGGAAAGACAAACGGCCGCGGGACCCCGCGGCCTCAACAAAACTGCTGTTTTTGATCTCGCAGAACTCGACTCGGCATCAAGGATAGCACGAAACGGCGCCGGGGGACAGGGAGACTATGATTCGCCCGATGAGCCCTCCCGAGGCGGTCAAGGCGCGCTCGACGCAGTCCGATCGCGTCCGAAGCGTCCGGGCGGACCGGATCCGCTCGAACAAGCGCGGCTGGGACGAGCGGAGCGCCCGGTATCAAGCCGCGGTCGGCGGCGCGGAGATGTACGCCGGCCGGATCCGGTGGGGTCCGAACGGGTTCGACGACGCGCACGTGGGCGTGCTCGGCGACGTCGACGGGTTGGATGTGCTGGAGATCGGCTGCGGCGCCGCCCAGTTCGGGATCGAGCTGGCCAGGCGCGGCGCGAACGTCACCGGCATCGACCTGTCCGCCGAACAGATTCGTCACGGACGCGAGAACGTCCGATCGGCGGGCGTGCGGATTCGGCTCGTCACCGGCAACGCCGAGCGGCTCCGCCGCCGCTTCGGCGATGCGTCCTTCGACGCGGTCGTGAGCGACTTCGCGGCCGGGTTCATGGATCTTGACCGGCTGCTTCCCGAAGTCGCCGCCGTCCTTCGGCCGGGCGGGTTCGTCGCGCTCGCATGGACCTCGCCCGTCCTCGACTGCATGACCGGCGCCGGCGAGCCGCCGCTGCTTGCGTTCAAATACTCCTACTTCGATCGCACGCCTTGGGTGGACGCCGGCCGCGATGCGACGTTCGAATTCAAACGCACCTACGGCGACTGGGTTCGCGCATTCGCACATGCCGGATTGATGTTGGAAGATCTCGTCGAGCCGCAGGCATCGAAGGGAGCCTCGCACGCGGAATGGCGTAACTTCCGCTGGGAGCGAACCAGCGTCGTGCCCGGTACGTGCATCTGGAAGGCGCGGAAGCCTTCGCTCGCATCCCCGTAGCACGACGCTTGCAAGTGTGGGCCTTGTTGTTTCGGGGAACTCAGAGATATCATCCAAAAATCACCAGCGCGCTTCGGCGCTGCGCGAGACGAGGGGGCGGTATGGCCGAGGAAGAAAAGAAGCGCTCGAAGAAAGGCATTTTCGCCCTGATGCTCGCCGCCTTGGGCGCGGTCCTCTTCTTTTGGAAGAAGAAGCGTCGCAACGGCGAAGAGTCCGGTTGGGAAGAAGCGACGCCGGGCGGATCCGTCTAACCGAATCCGCATCGGGCCCGAGGCCCGCCCGCCGCCCACTCGGAGCGGCCGGCGGGCCTCTTCGCATGGCCGCGCCGTCGCCTTTGGTTCAGGAATCGCTACGGTTCGGTGGGATTTCGAGGCTCGAGCGGTGGCGCGTCGGGGCGCGGCCGGTCGCGGACCTCGGCGTCGGTGTCGATGACCCCGCCGTCCCGGCCGCGAAAGTCCGGCCCGCCGGGTTGATCCGGCTGGCTTCGTTGCGGGCCGCGCATCGAGCGGAAGAGTCGTCGAGGAAAGCGGATGAGCATCGCGAGCACGATGAATCCGAAGAGCGTGAACACGAATGCGCCGAAACCGCCGTCGCGGTTCTGGTAGCCCCACCACGCGATCAGACCGAACGCGGCGAGGGTGCCGATCCAGATCGAGAGCAGGACGCCGCGCCAGTGTCGCATCGTGTAGGCGCCGGCGGCCATCCAGCGCATCACGCGCTGCTCGGGCGTGCGTCGCATCCGTTCACTGTACCCGCCGCACGGTCGTGTCGAGACGGGTGCGTTCGGGACATGGGAGAGCTGCCGGCAGGAAAGCCGCGGTTTCGAGGCGAAATACAGCCCGATGCTTGCCCGGCTGATTCGACGACTCCTGCCTTCGATGATGGTACTCGCCGCCGTTCCCGGCTCTGCCGCGGTCATGGCTGGTTGCTCGGCGCCGGCCGCCGCGACGCCTCCGCCCGTGTCGGGGTCCTGCGGAGGGATCAGACCTGGGGCGCTGATGACTTCGCCCGCGGGATGCACGATGAATTTCGTGTTCACCTCCGACGGCACCGACCGCTACATCGGAACGGCCGCGCACTGCGTGTCGTTCGTTGGCCAGTCCGTTGCGCTGTCGGGGATTACGGGATCGATCGGAACCGTCGCGTTCTCGGGCTGGGCCGCCACGCCGAATCACGATTTCGCGCTCGTAAGGGTCTCTTCGTCGCGGCTGTCGCAGGTGAATCCGGCGATGTGCCATTGGGGCGGGCCGGTCTCGCTTGCGGCCGGCTATCAAGATGAGCCGGTTCTGCTCGAGCACTACGGGCACGGGATCGGCGCCGGCAGCCTCGCGCAGACGAAGGCGCGCCGCGGTGTCGGCACCGCATGGAACGACGAGGCGTTCTTCATGGCAACGGCCGGAACGTTCGGCGACAGCGGCTCGCCGGTCATGAGCATCGACGGCAAAGCGCTCGGCGTGCTGGTCACCATCGGACCGTTCGGCAACACCAGTACGCGCTTGGACGTCGCCGTCGCCGACGCGAGTGCCAAGATGGGCATCCCTCTCACGCTCCTCACTGCGCCCCTAGCCTGATTGGCGCACACGCGGGCCCGGGCGATACGCTGCTTTTGTCCGAATCTGATGGGGCGGGATTCCGCCCGACCGAGGGGGAATTGCAATGAAGAGACGCATGCTGCTTGTCGGCGCGGCGCTGACGGCGATCGCGATGGTTGCCGCGCCCGCGGTGGCGCAGGACGTTTCGGTATGCACGTTCGAAACGCAGGTCGAGGTCACGCCCGGCGTCTCGCCGACGCCCGGCGACGGCACGTTCGCCACGCCGGAGGACGGCACGATCACCTGCACCGGCGCGGTCGAAGGCACGGGAACGATCGGCTATGAAGGCGTCACCGGCCCGCTGGGCCAGAGTTGCGCCGCGGACTTCGCCGGATCGGGCACGCTCCACTACGTGATCGGCGACCATGACGTGACCGGCACGTTCGAGTTCAGCCGCGTTGCGGTCGGCGGCGGGTTCAACGGTGACACGACCGCCGGAACGATCGTCGGGCTGTTCCAGTTCGCGCCCGCCGAAGGCCAAGATTGCGCCACCACGCCCGTCACGAACGCGACGGTCACCGGTCAAGCGGTCTTGCTCGGCTACTAGGAACGCGGGACTTTCGCGCGGCCCGCCTTCACAGTTGGGGCGGGCTGCGGCGTTTCCGCGCTTGGGTCAACGCCGCGGCGAGCATGCGATTGTGAAGTGGAGACGATGGGACTCGAACCCACGACCCCCGGCTTGCAAAGCCGGTGCTCTACCAACTGAGCTACGTCCCCGTGGACGGCGAATCGTAGCGCGTCGGCGCGCCGCTCGGCTGGGGAACGATCGGGCCCCGGTTCGGCCGGGGTATTCTCGGATTGTGGCCGGCGAAGAGATCCTTGAGATCGGGGGGCGTGACGTCCGGATCACCAATCCGGACAAGATGTTCTTTCCCGAGATCGGCGTGACCAAGATTGGCCTGGTGCGCTACTGGCTGGACGTCGCGCCGGGCGCGCTCACCGGCTGCCGCGACCGGCCGACGTTGCTCAAACGGCATCCGAACGGCGTCGACGGGGACTTCTTCTATCAGAAGCGCGTGCCGGACCGCCGGCCAGAATGGATCGAGACCGTCAAGGTCACGTTTCCGAGCGGGCGCACCGCCGACTTCTTGGTGATGCGCGACGCGGCGCACCTGGCGTGGGCGATCAACTTGGGATGCCTCGAGTTGCACCCGTGGCCGGTGCGCGCGTCGGACACCGATCATCCCGACGAGTTGCGCATCGACGTGGACCCGACGCCGGAAGCCTCGTTCGACGATGTGCGACGAACGGCGCTGCTGGTCCGGGAGGTCCTCGCCGATCACGGGCTGGACGGATTTCCGAAGACATCGGGCAAGCGCGGCATCCACGTCAACGTTCGGATCGAGCCGCGATGGGACTTCACCGAGGTGCGCCGCGCCGCGCTCGCGCTGGGCCGCGAGGCAGAGCGACGCGATCCGATGCTCATCACGACCGCATGGTGGAAGGAGCAACGCCACGGCGTCTTCATCGACTACAACCAGAACGCGCGCGACCGGACCGTCGCGTCGGCCTACTCGGTGCGTCCCACGCCCGACGGCCGCGTGTCGTGTCCGCTGGACTGGAGTGAGGTTGCCGATGTCGAGCCGGGCGACCTGACCATCCTGACCGTTCCGGAGCGTTTCAAGACGCGCGGCGACCCGGGCGCGGGGATCGACGAGCGCGCCTACACGCTCGATGGGCTGCTGGACCTGGCCGCTCGCGACGAACGCGAAGGGCTCGGCGATGCGCCGTGGCCGCCGAACTTTCCGAAAGCGCCCGGCGAGCCGCGCCGCGTCGCCCCGTCGCGCGCGAAGAAGAAGCGCGTCACGTGATCGCGCGGATCTCATCGAGCGTAAACGGGTGCGGCGGCTGGAGTTGGTCGTAGGCGCACTCGCCCGGGTCCTTGTCGGGTCGCCAGCGCAGAAAGCGAGCGCCGTGACGGAAGCGGTCTCCCTCGAGCTTGTCGAACGCAACCTCGCAGACCAGTTTCGGCTGCAGCGACACCCACTCCATGTCCTTGCCGCCGCTCCAGCGGCTCGGCTCGCCCGGCGTGCGTCCGTCGCCGAACCCGCCTTCGCCGCGGAGCGGCTGCAACAACGCCAGGATCTCGCGCTTCTGCTTGGCGTTGAACGAAGACGTGAAGCCGACGTGATGCAGCGTTCCGTGCGCGTCGTACAGACCCAGCAGCAGCGAACCGAGGCTGGACCCGTCCTTGCCGATCCGGTAGCCGCCGACGACGACGTCGGCTGTGCGTTCGTGCTTGATCTTGACCATGACCCGCTCGCCTTCGACGTAGGGCAGTTCGATCCGCTTGGCGATCACGCCGTCCAGCCCGGCGCCTTCGAAGCGCGTGAACCAGTCCGCGGCCTCATCGGGATCGTCGGTGTGAGGCGTGAGCAGGACCGAGTCGTTGACGGTCACGGTCTCGGCCAGACGCGCGCGTCGCGTCCGCAGCGGCTCGCCGCGAAGATCCGCCGCCCCGTCGTGAAGGAGGTCGAAGGCGACGAACGTGGCCGGCGTCGCTTCGGCGAGCATGTTGACGCGCGATGCCGCCGGATGCAGGCGCATCTGGAGCGCGCCGAAATCCAGCGCCGACTCGCCTTGCAACACGATCTCGCCGTCGGCCACGCACGGGTCGGGCAGTCCCGCCCGGAGCGGTGCGAGCAGTTCGGGAAAGTAGCGGTCGAGCGGCCGCGCATTGCGTGAATCGATCCGCACGCGTTCGCCGTCGCGAAATACGATGGCGCGGAACCCGTCCCACTTCGGTTCGTAGCGCCAGCCTTCGCCGCGGGGAATCGCGGATTCGGCCTTCGACAGCATCGGCTTGATCGGCGGTTCGATCGGCCACGGCATCGTGGCGGCGAGCCTAGCAGCGCCGCGGGGCGACGCGTCAGGCGACCGAGCGGCGCGCGTGCACGGGAACGGCTCGCGAAACGGCGGCGGGCAGCCGCATCGTGAACGTGCTTCCCTCGCCGGGAACCGACCGGACCCCGACGCCGCCGCCGTGGATTGAGGCGACTTCGCGGACAAATGCCAGACCCAGGCCGACGCCGCCGAATGCGCGTGTCGTCGACGCGTCGGCCTGATGGAACTCCTCGAAGATCACGGAGATATCGTTCGGCGATATTCCCACGCCGCGATCGGTCACCGCGATCTCGATCGCTCCCGAGGCGCGCGACTGGGCCGTCACGGTCACCGGCTCGCCGGCCGGCGAGAACTTGATCGCGTTGTCGATGAGCTGATCAACGGCGTGGTGCACCAGCCCCGCGTCGCCGGCGACGACGGGAAGGGACGCGCCAAGATCCAGATCGATACGCCGGTCCGCGTGACGCTCCCGCGACTGATCGGCGACTGCGTTGATCGTCGCGGCGATGTCGACGGGACGCTTGCGGGGCTTCATGGAGCCACCGCGGATCGCGGCGTAGGTGACAAGCAGGTCGATCGTGCGCTCCAGTCGCGCGGAGGCGCCGATGAGCTTTTCGGCGATTCTGCGCGTCTCCGCCGGCGGAACCTTGCCGGAGTGGAGCATCTTCGCGTAGCCGACGACGGGCGTGAGCGGGGTGATCAGCTCGTGCGAAAGGTTCGACACGATCTCATCCTTCATGCGCACGACGCCGGCGGCTTCCTCGGCGGCCGCCTTATCGGATACGCGCTTGCGGCGCGCGGCGATCAGCCACACCAGCCCGCCCGACAGCATGGCCGTGAAGATCAGGTCGAGTCCCGCAGACGGCGACGATTGCGCCGGCTCGGACGCGGGTTCGGCGATCGTCGAAGGCCGGACGGTAGGGGCGGCCGACGGCGCGACCGCGTCGCCGCGTTCGGAGGGCGCCGGGCCGGCCGACAGGGGCGGGGGGAGTGCCCCGGTCGAGCCCGACGCCACCGTACGCGGCGACGCGGCAGGGGAAGGTTGCGCCGGCGACTGCTCCAATGGCTTCGTGGTTGGCTGGGAGGAAGGCTGTTGCGACGGCTGCGGCTCGGGCTCGTCGCTGGCGCATGCGCCGAGCAGCGGAGACGCCAGGCCGCGAACCTGGCACACGAGCGTTTCGACGGGGCCGGCAGTTTCCGCGTTGGCCGCGATCGGCGCCAAGACGGCGACGAGCGGGATCGCCGCAGCGAAATACGCCCGCGCGAGGCGTGCGCCGCACTTCGGAGCCTTTCGGCTGCTGGTCTGCATGCGACCATCCTGGTGTGAAGCGCCCGAAGCGTCCATCGTTCTTGCGGGCTAATTCGCGTAGGCGAATGGAACTAGTCCCCGCGAAGACGCAGGTCACAGAGCCGGGCGAACCGCTCGCTACGCGACGATCGTGCCGACGAGCGTCGCAGAGGATTTACCGGATTGATCGACGGCGATGATTTTGACCTGATACGTGCCGGGAAGCACCGATCCCGATGGATGCCAGACGTAGGAGAATCCGCCGAGCGCCACTCCGGTTCGCGCCTCTTGGAACACGACCCGGTTTTGCGCATCGAAGACCTGAATCCCGATCGTGAGTGATGTCGAGGCATCGTCGCCGAGGCTCGCCGTGACCGAGACCGGCTGTCCCGTGGCGCGGATCGCATTCGAAGCCGATGCGCCCGCGATCACCGGCGCCTGCCCGTCGACCATCAGCACGCCGACGGCCTTCGCGCCCCATCGAATGCCGTCGAAGGCTTGCACGTAGATCGGATGCGGGCCGGCGCTCAGAGACGGTGGCACCGAAATCGTCGCCGACAGCTGCTCGACCGCGCCGCCGAATGAGCCGTCGGCCGCGTTCATGCTCGCGGGAGCGGTGCCGGGCGAGTCGATGAAGACGCGTGCGCTCCTGACGCCCGCAGCAGCGGCTGCGCTCGCGGTGATTGTGGTCGTTCCGGCCGGGCCCGGCACGGTCGCGCGGGGCAACGTTGTCGCCGGGCCGCCGAGCAAGGCTCGTTCGGCGTTGATGCGGCCGTGGCCGAAGCGATCGTCGCGGCCGGGGGGGCCGAGGTCGTCGGCGCTGCGCTCGATGATCGAGCGAACCTGCGACGGCGACCGGGACGGATCCTGCTCGAATAGCAATGCGGCGAGGCCGGAAACTTGCGGCGCTGCGGCGCTGGTGCCGCACGGCGGCGCGACGGTTCCGCCTCCGACGTCGAGCGAGACGACGCGTTGAGCCGGCGCGGCGACGCTCACGTTGGCGTTGTGGTTCGAGCACGACGCGTACGAATCGGCATCGTTGGTTCCGGCGACCGACATCGTCTCTGGGTAGGAGCCCGGATAGAACGGTGCGCTCCCGGTGTTGTTCCCGGCGGCCGCCACGATCAGCGCGGGGGCTACGCCGCCGGTGACGGCGCGGATCGCGTCGCGGACGGCCGCCGAGTCTGCGGTCAAGCCGAGCGAGAGGTTAATCACGCGCGCGCCTCGCTGCCACGCGTAGACGATTGCGTCGGCCAGTGACGCGGCGTCGGCCGTCCCCGAGCCGTTCACGACCGTCAGCGGAAGGATCGTCGCGCGATGACCGATCGCCGCGATCCCGGTCGCGTTGTTCGTTGCGGCCGCGACCAGACCGGACACGTAGCTGCCGTGGTAGCGCGCCGCGCCGGCCTGCTCTGAGGCGGGTATCCAGTCGCGCGCGCCGCTCAGGTCCAGCTGGCCGCCGTCGTTTGCATCGGTGGATGCGCTGCCGGGATTGGCGAAGTCGGGATGCGTCGCGTCGATCTTGGTGTCGAGCACGGCAACCGTCACGCGCGGCAGCGAGCGTTTCTGCTGCGCGCTCGAGAACGAGTCCCAGACGGGATTGGTCATGCGCAACGCCCACTGGCCCGGCGTCCCGGCGCAGACGCCGTCGACGCACGGATCGTCGGGTGCGGCCGCGAGGCGCGCGACAAAGTTGGGTTCGGCGACCGCGACGGCCGGGTCGTTGCGATACGAGGCGAGAACCGCATCGAGCGGCAACGACGGATCGAAGGCGACCCGCTGATAGCCGAGCGCAGGGATCGTGGACAGCACGCGAGCGCCGGCGCGGGCGTGCGCGGCCACGATGAGCGCAGTAGGCGTGCTCGGCGCGAACCGGACGAGCGCTTCGCCGGTGCGGTAGCTGCCCTCTGGCGGCGCGGCCGGCGCGCTGCGCGCACCCAGCAGCGGCACGATGCAGGCGGCGGCGAGCACGGCGCGCAGGAACGTCTTTTGCGACATGGATCCTCCCTCGATGTCACGCATGAAAACGAGAAGGCTCCTGCCGGTGTTCGGGTGGTTTCGGGGATGGCCCGCAATGACTAGTCCGCCGCTCGGTCGGCGATGCACCCGGCGATGCAAAGATGCGCCTTCGGCGGAAATATCCGCCGGCCGTCGCGGTAGAGTGCGCGGCGATGAGCAGACCTCGTCTGTCGATCGGTGCGTATCCGGCGGCGTTTGTTGCCGGAGCGGTGCTCGGAGCCTTCTGGGACCGGATGCACGTCGCCGCCGGGACGCTCGTCTATGCCGACGAAGGCATCGCGGGCCAGCCGTGGTGGGTTCCGCTCGAGTTCGGAGCTGCGTTCGTCGCCGCAGTCGCCGTCTTCACGCTCCTGGGCGATCCCGCGCCCCGCCGCGAATCGAGCCGCGTTGCAGCGATCGAGACCTTGTGGATCACCGCGGTTTACGCCTCGACCGCGTTCTTCGACCGGTGGCCGTGGGCGCTCGCCGCGATCCTGCTCGCGCTGCTCGCCGTTCGCGCGAAGGATCTCGGGCCGATCGTGTCGGGGAGTCCGATCCCGTCGCTGGCGCTGCTCATCGGCGGGCCGCTGTTCGAAGCGGCGCTCATCACGAGCGGCGTCGACTCGTATCGCAACAGCCAGCTCGGGCCGCTGCCGGTATGGCTGCCGCTGCTGTGGGCGCACGGGATCCTGTTCATGATGCGCTTCAGCGAAGCGTTGCTGCTGCGCTTCGGCGTGCGCCGGCGGACCGAGCCGGCGACCGCGACGGTCGGGGGGATAAACCCGGAGCCCTCGTTGCCCCCCGACGACGAGGCGTAGCATGCGCGTTCTCTGCGCTGCCGTGACCGGCCCCGGCCACGTCTACCCGGTCACCGCCGTCGCGCGCGCGCTTGCGAATCGCGGCCATGAACCGATCCTGGCATTCGAGGAGCGCTTTCGCGATCTGGCGGCACGCGAAGGATTTCCGCTCGCGCCGCTGCCGAGCATCGAACCTGCCGATCCCGCCGAATTCAAGCCCTACGAGGTGTCGCTCGCGATCGCGCGCGCGTACGCGCCGGACGTCGAACGCATCGCACCCGACGCTGCCGTCATCGACATCATCACGCTCGGTGTCGCGCTAGCCTGCGAAGTGGCCGGCGTTCCGTTCGTGACGCTCTCGCCTCACCCGCTGCCGTATCCGTCGAAGGATCTTGCGCCCTTCGGTGCAGCCCGAGCACCCGGACGCACCGCGTGGGGCCTTCGCCGCGATGCGCGCGCCCGCGCGAGACAGCGCATCGATCTGGAACGCGGTCGCGACGAATGCAACGCCGCGCGCGCGGCACTCGGGCTTCCCTCATTCGATCGATTGGACGTCGCGTGGAGTCGCGAGGCGATCCTGATTGCGACGCCGGAAGCGCTCGAGCCGCCGCGTAGCGATTGGCTCGCGCAAGCGCGCATTGTCGGACCCTGCCTGTACGAGCCGAGCGGTCCGCAGCCTGCGATGCCGGCCGGCGACGGACCGCTCGTTCTGATCGCGGCCAGCACCGCGCACACCGGCGACGTGGCAGGCGATGCGGTTCGCGCGGTCCGGCGACTCGGCGTACGAGCGATCGTCACCGCGGGCGCCGGTCCGGCTCCGGACGCGGGCGGCGATGGCCGCATCGTCGTGACCGGCGACGCGCCGCACGGCGCGCTGCTCGCTCGCGCGGACGCGCTCGTGTGCAACGGCGGCGGCGGCATCGTCGCTGGGGCGCTCGCGGCGGGCGTTCCGATGGTCGTGGTGCCGGGTCACGGCGACCAGCGCG
>DASWHR010000085.1:0-25888 GCA_036398095.1 Actinomycetota bacterium | reverse complement strand
GTCGCGGCGGGCTTGCTCGGTGGCTGCGCGTGGCGCCTGGCCGGCATCGCCGAAGCGCGCGCCGAACGGGAACGCATCCGGCGAGTCGCCGACGCGCTGCCCGACGCGCTGGATCTGCTGGCGGTGTGCGTCATCGGCGGGATGGGCCTGGACCCGGCGCTTCGGCGCGTCGCTACCGCGACCGGCGGGCCGCTCGGCGAAGCCATGACGCGCGGTGTCGCGGCGCTCGACGCGGGATTGCGGTGGGACGACGCGCTTCAGATCTGGGCCGACCGGGCCGCCGGCGAAGAGGTCCGCGGCGTCGTCGCCGCGTTGCGTCGCGCGGCCCGCTACGGCTCGCCGCTCGCGGATACGCTCGCGGCGCAGGCCGCCGAGGCCCGCGCCGCCGCACGCGACCGGGCGCGCGAGCATGCGCTCGCGGCGCCCGTCCGCATGCTGTTCCCCCTAACGCTGTGCTTCCTGCCGGCCTTCGCGCTGCTCGCGATCGCGCCGTCGCTGATCGTCGCCATCCGATCGCTCGGCGGCCGGTAGCGCGCGATTAGGTGTCGTACTTGAACGAGATCCCGACGCGCGCCCGGTAGCCCGTCACGCGGCCTTCGTCGATCGTGACATCCAGCTTCGAGACCTCTCCGACGCGCAAGTCGCGGAGCGTCTTGGCGGCCGTCTCGACGGCGTTCTTCGCGGCGTCCTCCCACGAGGTCGTGCTCGTGCCGATCACTTCCGTGACGCGATAGATGCTGTCCGACATTCGCGGTCTCCCTTCGGTCGCGGCGGTTCCATTCGACGGCCGATCCTACGCCGCGAGCGGCCGGGGACGAAAAAGAGCCGCCCGGGTCAGCGGGACGTGCGACGGCGGCGACGTGAGCGCGTGACCGCGGCCGGCATGATCGCCGCCGAGGCCGCGCGTGCCGTGGCGTTCGCCTTCGCCGCCTCCCGGTAGCCGGGAACGACCGTCCATGCGGCCATGTTCAACGTCCAGTAGCCCCACTTCATGGCCGTCTTGGCCGACGTGACGGCGTCCAGATAGCGGCCGTCCTTCAAGGCCGCGACCGCTGCGTCGATGTGCTGCTCGGCCGTACGCGCCCGCCAGTTGACCGCCGGCGTGAGCGCGGTGCGGCGGCGCACGTCGAAGGCGGCGTAGGAGTCGGCGATCGCCTCGTGGGCCTCCTTCAGCCATTCGAGCGCGTGGCCGATCCAGATATTGTCCTTGTCCATGATCTCGAACTGGTTGTACTCCCAGCCGTAGCCCATCGGGCTGGCCGTCGTGGTGTACATCCAGTCGATCGCCTCGTAATAGCCACTCGGCTTCGAGGCGTCGGACGCGTCGGCCGCGAGGTTCGGGTCATAGGCGACCGCGTCGTGGGTGTGCGACAAGCCGAAGAAATGGCCGGCTTCGTGGAGCGCGGTCGCGGTGAAGCCGAACCGCGCGACGTTATCGACGCCGCCGGGAACGGTCTCGATCAGCGTCCCGCGGGCGTCGTCGACGGCGGGGGAGTGCTCGGTACCCGACGAGTCCTTCACCGTCCCGGTCGCGGCCGGCGTCTTGGTTCGGTCGTTCACGTTCTGAATCTGACCCCACGGCTCGCCATCCTCGCCTTCGGCGATGCCGCCGACGACCGCGGGAAGCGAGAACGTGTACAGACTCTGGAAGACGACGTTCAGCACCGGCACCGTGAACGTGCTTGCCTCCAGCGGCGCGTACGTTTCGCGGTTCTGGTTGATCAGGCTCATCACCGGGCCGGTGTTGACGGCGAACGGCACCGGCGCGCCGTTCACGGAGCGTTGCTTGCCGTCGTCGATCGCGTTCTGCTCGGGATCGCCTTTGGACAGGTACTTGAAGTTGGAGAACCCCTTCCACGACGCATACGGGATCAGCTCGGAGTATTTCTGCAGGATCAGCTTGTCCTTGTAGAGGCCCTCCAGCTTCGACGGCCACGGGGCGTAGGCGTCGGCGTCGTGCCAGGTGTTCCCGGCCAGGATGAACTTCTCGTATGCCTTCGGCCGGTACAGATAGCCGCGCGTGAACCGCATCCAGATCGCGTACTGCACGTCCTCGCCGATCTTGTCGTAGAAGTCGCCGATGTTCGCATCGGTGTAGTGCCACACCGGCGGATCGGTCAGCGACGAGTCGCCGTTGCCGGAGACGCGGAAGATCTTCGTCGTCGGGTAGTGCGCGGCTTCCCACGCGTTCGGCGCCGCGCCGGTGTCGAGCATCAGGAACCGGAACCGGCCGCCCCAGACGCGACCCCAGTCGAAGCCGTTCTGCGTGCCCGAGTCGGGATCGGTGGTGATGTCGTTCATGACCCGGAAGTTGTGGTAGCGACTCGGGTCGAAGTAGTCGGCCGCGTACTCGGGACGGAACGAGTCGATCACGAAGTACGTGTAGCCGTTCGCCGGCTTCGACAGATCGAAGCTGATATCGGGCGCGGGCGGGTTCTTCGCCACCCAATCCTCGAGCGTCATGCCGTCGACGAAGTCGATCGGCGTGCCCGGCGCAACCGCGCTCGTTCCGCGCAGCGCCGCGGCCCGCGCGTTGTAGCGTTCGATGAACTCGCGGTCGTAGGGAAGCTGGTATTCGCCCGATTCCGTCGCGGCCTTCGCGGCTGCGAAGAGCTTGCGGCTGTAGTCCTCGCTCGCCGTGATGATGCGCGGCTTGTAGCGATATTCGATCGGCTCGATCTCGATGTCGTTGCCCGACAGTTCGAGCAGCTGCCGCGCCTCGGGACCGCCGTCGCGGCGCACCAGACCGGTGCCGCCGAGGCTGGAGCCGCCGATGCGGATCGCCGGGCGGAACGCCTCGGGGATCTGATCCAGCACGCGCTGCGCGTTGCCGTCCACCTCGTCTTCGTCGAAGCCGACGAAAACCACGTTGATCGGGATCTCGACGGTTGCGAACAAGTCCTTCGCCGGGTACTTCAGCGTGCCGGGGCCGTTGTAGTTCTGGCCCTCCATTCGCCGGATCCAGGTATAGGCCGTGTAGGTCGTGCCGGCGTTTCCGGCGCCGACGACGCGAACTTCGTAGCTCTTGTGGTTGAGCGCGTCGTAGGACAGGATCACCGAGCTACCGGTGCCGCCGCCGGAGCGGACGACGTTGCCGGCGGCGTCGAAGACGTAGACCTCCATCGTGTCCACGCCGGGCCACTCGACCCAGGTCGTGACGCGGGCGCGCCGCGCGCTGCCGAGTTCGGCGACGTAGGTCCGCGAGTCGCTGCCGCTCGGGACGACGCCGTCGGCGCAATCCAGCGGCGTCCCCGCCAGCATCGCGCACTCGTCGCGGTCGGCCGCGGGGCGGGCGATCGTGCCTTCCCAGGACAGCGCGTTGTCGGCCGTGTGCTGACGGCCGAGCGTCATCGCGGTCGAAGCCGAGGTGGACAGGCCCGAGACCAGCATCGTGGTCGCGAGTGCAGTCAGCAGGAAACGCCGGCGTAGCATTCAAATCCTCCTAGAGGTCTTCGATGGGTTCCCTCCTTTATACGAGGTCCGCCCGGAGGATGCCTGCTCGGGCCCGTCCGTCCGGTTCGCCACGCCCCGATCCGCCCGTTCCGTGCTGCGAGGGATTTGGGAGCTTCTCCCGGATTCGCGCGTTCAGCCGAGACTGGATTCGGGTGCGCTCCCGTCGTAGCGTCGCGCCTCCCGACGAAAGGAGATCCGATGCGAATCATCCGGAGTCAGCGCGGTTCGGCCACGGCGGAGTACACGCTCGTGACGCTGGTCGCGGCCACGATCGCGCTCCTGCTGCTCAACTGGGCGAAGGGCGGCGCGATCACGACGTTCTTCCAGACGATCTTCGATCGCATCCTGTCGATGTTCTCGTCCTGATGCGCGACACGCGAAGGGGGCGCGGCGATGATGCCGCGCCCCCGGAAAAGGTCTCGCTACGGCGTGCAGCCGGGAATGGCGTCGGCTTCGCCTTCGATGTCGCCGCGAACCAGGAAGCAGGTCGTGTGCGACCCGCGCCTCAGCAGAACCGCCTGCTGGACGGTCCCTTGGACGTTCATGATGTAGAGGCCGGGCGTGAGCGTCGCGCGCGTTCCCTGTGCCTGAATCGACGGGCAGGAACCACACGAAAACGTCGTCGCCGCCGGGTTAAACGGGTCCGCCTGGGAAGTCATCGCCACAGGCCCGGTCAGGTAGGGCGGCTGGAACGTGTTCACGCCCTGGATCTGATGCAGCACGAAGTTCAGCGACAAGCCGATCTGGTTTGCCGGCTCGCCGGATCCGTCTCGGCAGTCCAAGTTGGCGGCACCGATCCACTGTCCGCTCACCGAATTGAAGGTCAGAGAAGAGTCGCCGATCGTGCACGCGCTCCCGGGAACCTGTCTCTTCTCTTCGAGGATCGCGTGGCCGGACAACGGCATCAGCGCGACGGCCGCGACGAGCGCGGCGGCGGCGATACGACGGAAACTCATACGGTCCTCCCCAATCGGATGCTTTTGCCTGGGATTTCGACCAATCATGACGAATGCCTGCCCGCTGTCTATTCGCCTTCTGCCGCATTGACGCAAACGGTCGGAAAGAGGAGACATGGCTTCCCGGCAAAGCGGAACAACCTTCCCGGCCAGCGCGGATCGGCGTCGGTCGAGTTCGCGACCGTCCTTCCGCTCGTCGCGATCGCGATGCTGGCGGTCGTGCAGATCTCTCTGCTCGCCTGGGACCAGATGCGGGTTGCGCACGCCGCGCGTGAGGGAGCGCGGATGCTTGCGCTCGCCAACGATGTCGCCGCGGTCAAGGAAGCCGCTCTTCAGGCCGGGGCGCTGGACGGGGAACGAACCACGATCGAGGTCGCGCCCGACTCGCGGCCGGCCGGCACGCCGTCGCGGGTGACGATCCGGTACCGCCCGCGAATCGTGGTCCCGTTGATCGGACGCTACGTGCCCGAGGTCACGATCACCGCAACGGTGTGGATGCGCGTGGAACGGGACGGACCGTGAAACGCGCGCGAGGATCGGTCACCGTCCTGGTCTGCGCGGTCGCGTTCATGCTGATGCTCGGCGGCCTGGCCGTCGCCGATGCGGGCATGCTGCTAATGCTCCGCGCCCGCGCGCAGGCCGCCGCCGATGCGGCCGCGCTCGCCGCCGTCGCGGAGCAAATCCCGATCCTGTCCGCCGGCGAGGATCCCCGCAAAGTCGCGGAAATTCATGCCGAGCGCAACGGCGCCGTCGTGACGCGCTGCGACTGCGCCTACGGAACCGCGTCGGCCACCGTGGAGGTCGAGATTGCCGCCCGTGCGGTCTTCCTGCCCGGCTGGAGCGGCCGCCGCATCCACGCCACCGCCACGGCCGAAACCGATCCGGGCTTGCTGACCTACCGTCGATGATGCGCCGCAGCGAGCCGGACCGACGCCGCGATAGGCTCGGGCGATGCCGGTCCCACGCGAAAAGCTTCGCCTGACCCCCGACGAGATCGACGAGCTGCTCCGCGTCGAGCGAACGGCGCGCGTCGCGACCGTCTCGCCGGATGGATGGCCGCATGTGATCCCGATGTGGTTCGTCTGGCGCGACGGGACGCTGTGGATCAACTCGCTGATCCGCTCCCGCCGAACCCGCGACGTCGAGCACGGATCGCGCTCGTCGGCGTGCGTGGACACCGGCGTCGAATACGGCGAGCTGCGCGGCGCCGTCTTGTACGGCACCTTCGAAACGGCCGACGACGATCCCGCTATCGATTCTGGTATCGACGAGATCCGGGCCGAGTTCGGCCGCAAGTACTGGCACGGGATCGATGTGCCTGCCCTGCGGAGCCACCGGTGGATGAAGATGCGGCCCGAACGGATCGTCTCGTGGGACTTCCGGAAGATCCCCGCCGGGGGCGACAAGCGACTCGAAGCCCTCGAAGAGCGGTAGAGGGCGGGCAAACCGCCGCGAACCGGAAGCCGCCGCGGCGGTTCTCAGGACGTTCTCAGCGGCGGCGAGTTAACAGGGAGGCAACGGGCAAGCCCGGCCGCACCGGGCGCGTCTCGCGCAGACGCTGCTCGTTGAACCGAATTGAACGGGCCGGCTCCCGCCGCCGGCCCGATTCAAGCGCCGATTCAAGCGCCGATTTCAGCGATGGGAAGGATTCGATGAGCGAGCGAGAGACCTGGCCGTCTTCGGGAACGGGCTACGAGCCCCGTCACCCGGCGCCGACCCGGAAAGAGAACCCGATCAAGCGCGCCGGCGCGACGCTGGGGTTCCTTGCCGACGCCTCGCGCCGCCGCCCGGGTGGCCGCCGCGTTCTGTGGGTCCTGGTCTCGCTGCTCGCGATCACCGGCGTCGGCATGATGACCTATCCATTCGCGACCCAGATCTGGGCGAACCAGATTCAGAAGGACAAGGAAAAGCAGTTCGCCGGCGATGAGCTTCTCAACGCCTACAAAACCGATACGGTCGGCGCGGCCGTCGGCGAAGGCGAGGCGCTGACGCGCTTGCAGATCCCGAAGCTGAAGGTCGACGTGATCGTGGTTGAGGGCGTGTCCGGCAATGCGCTGCGCGCCGGCGCGGGCCACTATCCGGAATCGGCGCTGCCGGGCGACGTCGGCAACGTCGGCATCGCCGGCCACCGCACCGGCTTCGGCCAGCCTTTCCGGAGCCTCGATCGCCTCAGACCCGGCGACACGATCGTGATGATCACGCCGCTCGGCAAATACACCTATCGAGTGCTGCCCCCCTTCGACGGTCATGGCAATCCGTGGATCACCCATCCGCTGGACTGGACGGTGATCGCTCCGACCCCGACGCCGGTGCTGACGCTGACGACGTGCGATCCGCCGCACACCTCGAAGAACCGGCTGATCGTGCGCGCCGAGCTGGTTGACACGCAAACCACGAGTTAAGTCCCCCCCTGTACGACGACGGAGCCCGCGAGGAATCGCGGGCTCCGGCGTTTCGCGACGTTCATGCGCCCAGGTACGCCTCTTTCACTCGCGGATCGGCGAGCAGGTTCAGGCCGCTGCCTTCCATGGTGATCTCGCCGGTTTCGAGCACGTAGCCGCGGTCGGCGATCGCGAGTGCCTGGAACGCCATCTGCTCGACGAGCAGGATCGTCTTCCCTTCGCGCTTGAGCTCTTCGATGATGTCGAAGATCTGCTTGACGATGAGCGGCGCGAGCCCCATGGACGGCTCGTCGAACAGCAACACCTTCGGTCGCGCCATCAGCGCGCGCCCCATCGCGAGCATCTGCTGCTCGCCGCCCGAGAGCAATCCGGCCGGCTGCGTCCGCCGCTGCCCAAGGATGGGGAAGCGCTCCTCCATCTTGGCGATGTCGGCGTCGATTTCGGAGTCGCTGCGGCCGAACGCGCCAAGCATCAGGTTGTCGCGCACCGTCTGGTTCGGAAACACCTTGCGTCCTTCCGGAGAGTGCGCCACGCCGAGCCGCGCGATCTTGTGCGCCGGCGAGGCCTCAACGCGCTCGCCCATGATCGTGATATGTCCCCGGACGGTCTTGAGCAGCTCGCTCACGCCCGACACGGTCTTGAGCGTGGTGGTCTTGCCGGCGCCGTTGGAGCCGATGATCGCGACGGTCTCGCCTTCGTGGACCCGGAACGAGATGCCGCGCAGCGCTTCGACCGCGCCGTAGAACACGTGCAGGTCGGCGACGTCGATCATGACGTTGCCGGTCGGCGGCGGGCGATGACGGAAGCGCGCTTCGTGCTGCGCGCGCGCGATGGGCTCCGGCTCGTCGAGCGTCAAGGTGTCCGAGCGCGACGGCGAATCGTCGGTGGGTCCCGCCGTGCGCTGCGCCTGGGCGCTTCGTTCGGCCATGGCGAGCACGGAGTCGGGAATCGCACTGCGCGATGCCGGCTCCCTGCGCGCCGCCGACTTTTTCGCGGCGGGGCGCTTTTTCGCGGCGGGGCGCTTTTTCGCGGCGGCCTTCTTCTTCGCGGGCATGTGCGGCCTCCTAGGCTTCCACCATCTCGGCACCCAGATACGCTTCGACGACGCGCTGGTTCGCCTGGATTTCGCCGGGCGTGCCGTCGGCGATCTTGCTGCCGTAATCCAGCACGCTGATCCGGTCGCTCACGCCCATGACCAAGTCCATGTGATGCTCGATCAGGAACACCGTGATCCCGGTCGCCTTGATCCGGCGGATCAGCTCCATCAGATCGTGCACCTCGGCCGGGTTCAGCCCGGCGGCCGGCTCGTCCAGGATCAGCAGCACCGGATCCAGCGCGAGCGCCCGCGCGATCTCCAGATAGCGTTGCTTTCCGTAGGGAAGCGCGCCGGCCGGCGCGTCGGCCATCGCGGCCAGACCGACGAACTGCAGCAAGCCCATCGCACGCGCCTTGATCTCGGCTTCCTCTCGCCGCGACCGTGGCGTTCGGATCATGTTGCCGACGAAGCCCGAGCGCACGCGCACGTGCATGCCGACCATCACGTTTTCGATCACGCTCATCCGGCGCCACAGTTGCAGGTTCTGGAACGTTCGGCCCATGCCGCGCTCGACGGTGACGAACGCGGGCTTGCCGTCGATCCGTTCGCCGGCAAAATGGACGGAGCCCTCTTCGGGCGCGTAGACGCCGGTGACGACGTTGATGAACGTGGTCTTGCCGGATCCGTTGGGGCCGATCAGCGAATGGGCGGTGCCGCGACGCACCTGGATCGATACCGCGTCGTTCGCGCGAAGGCCGCCGAAGATCTTCGACATCTCGCGCGTCTCCATGACGACGTCTCCGCCGCCCGCGGCACCGGCGCCGGCTCTGGGCTTCGGCCGGACGAGCGAGTCGGGGAGCGGCGGCGGCGTCGGTTCGGGATGTCGATGTCGGCGACGGGTTCGCCTGCGCGCGATCCGGTCGTTGATGATTCCCACCGTTCCCGCCGGCGCCGTCACCACGCTGATCAAGGCCAGGACGGCGAGCAGTGTCGTCGTCCAGCGCTTCAAATCGAAAGAGATCAGCTCGCCGACTTTGGGGATCATGACGCGGATGAGTGAGACCAGCGCGGCGCCGACCAGCGGGCCGGCCAGGGTCCCCGTCCCGCCGATGATCATCATCACGACGTAGACGAACGAGTCGCGGATGTGGATGGCCGCCGCCGACTCGGGCGAGATCTGCGCCGTCGAGAACGTCGTCAGCAGCGCACCGGCCAGCGATGCGTAGGCGGCCGAGACCATGAACGCGGCGACTTTCACCTTGTAGACGCGCACGCCCGACGACTTCGCGGCGATCTCGGATTCGCGCACGGCCGTCATCGCGCGACCCCACCGGCTCTTGACGATGTTGCGGGCGAGGAAGAACAGAAGGCCGAAGATCAGGACCAGGAACACGTAGTAGTCGATGTCGGTCATCGCGTTGCCGGTGAACGGGAAGGTGACCGTCCGGTTCGGCGGCCGCGCGACGTTTCCGATCGGGGTCGCGATGTCTCCGATGCCTTGCGCGCCGCCGAAGACCGGCTTGAACAGCTCGCTGTTGAACAGCGTGTAGAAGATCGGAACGAAGGCCAGCGTCACGATCGACAAGTAGGCGCCTTTGACACGCAGCGCCGGCAGGCCCAGCATCGCGCCGGCGATCGCGCCCAGCGCGAGCGCGATCACAAGCGCGATCCAATGATTGCCGAGCATCCCCGAGTCGAACCGGGTCGTCATCACGCCGACCGTGTAGCCGCCGATCAGCACGAAGATCTTCTGACCGAGCGACAACTGCCCGGTAAAGCCGGCGATCAGGTTCAGTCCGATCACCACGATCGCGGCGGCGAGGATCTTTTGAACCTCGAGGAACGTCGACGGGTCGAAGCCCGGCAACGCAAACGGCCATGCGAGCAGGAAGATCAGCAGCAGCGTGAAGCCGATCCCGCCGGGTGTGGCGAAGACGCTCAGGCGACGCTCGGGCCGCAGCGCCAGCTCGGCCGCATCTTCGAGCGCGGTGTCCGGGACGCGCGCCTCGCCGGGCATCGCGGCCTCGCCGACGGCGCCGGCTGCGCGCGCGCGGGCCCAAGCCTTCAGCGCGCGGCGGCGTTCGCGTTCGGCGACGGCCTGCCGGTTCGCTTCGCGGATCTGATCGATGAGGCTCACGCGTCTACACCTTCTCGATGAGGGCTTCGCCCAAGATGCCGGTCGGTTTCAGGACCAAGATCAGGATCAGCGTCAGGAACACCAGCGCCGAGGTCCATTCGCCGGCGCCGGCTTGCTTGGCGAGGGACTCGACGACGCCGATGGTGAGGCCGCCGACCAGCGCGCCGCGCGTCGAGCCGATCCCGCCGACGACGGCCGCGACGAACGCGGTCAGGCCGACGAGCGTGCCCATGTCGGCCGACACGAAGATGATCGGGCCGAGCAGCCAGCCGCCGACGCCGGCGAGCAGGCCGGCGAGCGCGAAGGAGTAGCGGACCATGAACCCGGTGTTGATTCCCATCAGGCTGGCGGTGGCTTTGTCGTGGGCGGTCGCGCGCAGCGCGCGGCCCAGTTGCGTCTTGGAGTGGACGATCTCGAGCACCACCGCCAGCGCGACTCCGACGATCAGAACCAGGTATTGCTTGGGCTCGATGCTGAACACGGTCGTCTTGCCGCCGACCGACGACACCACCGGTTCGACGCGCTTCGCCTGCTCCCCGGCCAGATTTCGCACGACCTCGACGAAGATCAACGACACCGACAGCGTGGTGAGAATCCAGCCGATGTTGGTGTTCGGATCGAATTTGCCGAGCGGGGCGATCGCGATCAGATGCACGATCAGTCCCACGATCGTGGCGCCGAGCAGCGCCATCAGCAGCGCCACCGGCCACGGCAGCCCGAGCGCATTGCCGCCGCTGGAGACGGCGAAGAAATACAGGTAGGCGCCGATCATCAGGACTTCGCCTTGCGCGAAGTTGATCACGCGGGTGGTCATGTAGATGATCGAGAACGCCAGCGCGATCAGCGCGTAGACGCCGCCGGTCGTCAGGCCGAGCACGATCGCCTGCAGGAACTCCACCGACTCCCCCTTAGTGGATCTTGCACTCGTTGGTCAGCCGGAATCCCCAGTCGCCCGAGGGATCCGGCCGTTTCGTGCACTGCGTTCCGAAGCCCTGTTTCAGCATCACGTCCAGGTACAGCCGCTCGTGCTTGCGACGAAGCCCGGCCTGGTTGAACCGCATGAACATGGTCGGGCCGATGTAGCCGGGCGGGTTGAACGCCTTGAGACCCAGCTCCGCGTTGCCGGTGAATTCGGTGCCCAGCTCGTAGGGCGGGCTGGTCGGGACGGCTCGGCCGCGTTCCAGCGTGATGCCCACCATGTCGTCCTTCTCCAGCGAGATATGCCGGTCCGCGGAGAACGTGTGCGGCGCGATCGAGGAGAAGTTGATTCCGTCCTTCATGTTTTCCAGCGCGGCGATCACCTTGTCGCCGTCGGTGGATTGCGCGTCCTGGAACGCCTTCGCGAACAGGAACACCGCGTCGGCGGGGTTGTTCTCTCCGCCGGTCGGGGAGTCGCCGTACTCTTCTTTGAACAGGTCGACGGCTCGCTGGAACTCGGGGATGTATCCGATGCCGCCCATGTACCAATACGACATCGTTCCGACGCGCGCCGCGTCGCCGGCCAGCACGGCAAACGTGCGCTCGGCCGCGCCGCCTTCGAACCCGATGATCTGCGGATGCCAGCCGGGTCCGCGCAGCGCGGTGGGCTGGTCGATGTAGACGCCGTCGAGGCGCTTCATGCTCTCGAGCGCGTGCGCAGTGTCGCCGGCGATCCCCCAGATCATGAGCACCTGCGGGTTCGCAGAGCGGATTCGCTGCAACTGCGCCGTCATGTCCACGTCGCCGACGTTGTACTGCTCGGCGGCGAGCAGCCGGTTGCCGGACGCGGCGAGCGTCTCGCCGATCAGCCGTTTGCCCTGCGCGCCGATCGCGGTGTTGTCGCCGAGATAGGCGAATCGCCGGTAGCCGCGGTCGGCGATCGCATACTCGTCCAGCGCCAACTCGATTCCCCACTTGTCGGGAGGGAACATCTGGAACAGTTGCCGGTAGTCGGTCTGCGGATACAACTGCCCCACGCTGGCGATGTCGCCGTAGGCCGCGATCGCCGGCAAGTTGTACTGCTGCAGCAACCGCTTGGCCGCGTAGATGTCGTCGTAGAGCCCGGCGAAGATCAGCCCCTTGATGTCGAACGAGGTGATCATCTCTTGGATCGCCGACACCGCGACTTGCGCCGACAGGTTGTCGTCGCGCGAGATCAGCCGCAGCTTGACCGTCCGGTCGCCGATCTTGATGCCGCCAAGATCCTGCTGCTGGTAGGCCTCGAAGTCGGGGAAGCCGTTGTTGGACTTCAGGATCGCCGGATCGGGAAGCCCGTGCCGGTTGAGCTGCTTGGTCGCTAGGCCGGCGCCGCGATCGACGAGCTTTCCGACGAACGCTCCGACGCCGGAGTAGATCGAAATCGCGCCGATGTTGATGGTGTCGCCTTCCGCGCCGGCGCCGACGTCGAACTTTCCGCCGCGCGACGGCGACAACGAGGACGCGGTGCGCCCGCAGGCGGCGAGGAACGCGGGGAAGGCCGCCGACGCGGCCGCCGCGCCCAGGCCGAGCCGCTTCGACAAGTCCAGGAACGCACGCCGGTTGATCGGCGTGTCCCATCCGAGCGCGGAACGATGCTCCATCTCGCGCTCCCATCGCGCCGCTTCCTTTCGGTTGCGCGGCTTGCGGCGGGGAAACTCGTAGGAGGGGATCGGCGCATCCGGCCTGGGCGGCGTGGGCTCGTCGCTGGGGTTGCGGCTCATGGTGCGTCCTCTGATGCCGGGGGCGCCGGCGTCGTCGCGGATCCGGGCAGCAGGTCGTCGGCCGGCAGCAGGTCGCGCGGCGGCGCGAGCCGCTCGATCTGGGGCACCAGGATCGGGAGGCCGGCGAGGTCGGGCAGCTCGCCGGCCCGGTACGGTCCGGTCGCGCGTCCCATCATCGTGACGACGACCCATGCCAGCGCCGTCAGCATCGCGAGCATCAGCGCGGTTCGGGTCCGCACGTAGGCGTCGGCCATGCGATGCGGCGGCGGGCTCGACGCGCGAACGGTTCCGGTCATCGGCTCCCTCCCGATCCGGCTGTGGCTTCGGCGCGCACCACGACCCGGTCCTCGCTTCCCCAGGATCGCGCCGGCGCGACCAGCAGCAGCGTCGGGGTGATCGAGTCGCGCTGCGGATCGATCGCCGTCGCCGGAACGGTCTCGACGCTGCGGACGGTGAAGCGTCGATCGCCGGCAAGCGTTCGCACGACGATCACATCGCCGGGCACGAGCCGGTCCAGCCGCATGAACATGTTTCCGTAGCCGAACCGCCCGGCTTCAACGATCGCGACGCCGGGCAACCCGGGATGCACGCTTTCGATCGCGTGCGCCGGCCCGCGCCGGGTTCCGGCACCGCCTTCCACGACGATCAGGTCCATGCCGATCGCAGCGATCCCCAGTCGCGCGACCGGCGCGCCGGCGGCGAACGAGCGGGCGGACAGCTCGGCCGGCTCGATCGTGCCGGCCGCAACCGTCGTCTCCCACTGCGCGCGAAGCGACCGCTGCGCGAGCGAGGCGCGAACGTTGCTCGTCACGTAGAGGCCGGCGAGCAACGCGGGCACGACCGCCGCCACCGCGACGATCTGCCACCGGCGCAGAATCAGGCGCGCCGGCGCGTGTGCGGCGGAAAAGTCGGTCGCGGTCGCGTTCAGCGGATCACCTCTCGCACTTCGACGGTGATGTCACCCCGGCGGCGAAGCCACCAGAACAGGATCACGTTCGAGATCAGCAGCGTGGTCGCGCCGGCGCCGGCAAGTCCGCCCGGCAACCGGAATCCCGGCGGCGCCTGCTGGTTCTTGTACCAGTCGTCGGGCGTCCAGATCCGATCGAATGTGCCGAGCGCTTCAGTATATTCGGGCAGGAACGGGACCAACCCCGAACCGAGCACGACCAGGTTTCGAACCGTCTTCACCGGCTTGCGGAGGTTGAACGCGTAGACGTTGCCGTCGTTGGCGGTGAAGTACAAGCGTCCGCCCAGCAGCGCCGGCGACGACCAGATCTTGTTGTCCACGTCGGCCAGCGGCGCCTCGAAGGTCTTGCCGAACGGCGGATACTTGAAGGTCTTGTCCCAGGTGATTTCGTGCTCCCAGATCTTCACCGGCGCGGACGGGTCGCGCACGTCGTAGGCGAACATCTTGTTGTCCCACGTCGGGACGTAGAGCACGCCGCCGCCCAGCACCAGGCCGGCGAGCGCATGCTGGTTGTAGTCCCACGGACCGCCTTCGCCGCGTCGCGTGTATGGAGTTTCGACCTGCTCGTTCGGCGAGATACCCAGGCGCGCCAGCAGAACCGGCGCCTGCGGATCTCCGCTGCGCAGCCCGCCGCCGATCTCGCTGATCGAGAGCACGTACAGGTGTCCGTCCTGCGACGCCGCATACAAGATCGGCCTCGCGCCCTTGCCCGCCACGTCGGGATCGAGCGCCATCGGTCCGCCCACGACGGCCTGCGCGATGAAGCCGTGCTCCAGATGATCGAGTGCCAGCGGCAACGTGTTCGCCACCTGGAACGGCAGCGGCGCCGCATACTCGCGCCGCCACAGCGGCAGATGCTCGTCCCACGACAGCCGGATGATCCGCGAGTCGAGCGTGGTGACGATGTAGTCGCCCCCTTTCGCGCCGGGTCCGGTCGCCGAGCTCGCGAGTGGCGGAATGCCTAAACCGATCGCCATGTCGCAGTTGAATCCGCTGGCCGCGCACATGTCGACCGGAGCGCTGTTGGCGTCGACGTCGAGGCGCTCGTACTCCGGGCCCACATCGCCGCCGCCGCTTGACTCACACGGCCGCGTATAGCCGCAGTTGTGCGCCCCGTACTTGCCGGTGCGCGGTTCGAGGAAGCGCAGATGCCCGTCCGAGCCGAGGACTTGGATTTCGCCGTTGCCGCACGCAAGGCCGGGTACCGCCTCGAAGCGTCGCGTCGAGGACCCCAGCGACGAATTCTGCGGCTTGAGCGCGCCGCCGTCCTTGTACTCGGGCCAGACCATCTCGCCGGGAAACTCGGGCGCGTCCACGTACTTCTTCCACAGCGGCTTGCCGGTCGTCGCATCGATTCCGTACGCCCATCCGGCGAGCGTCATGAATGCCGCCACGTTCTCTTTCGTGCAGATCGCGCTGCGGCCGTGGGGCTTGGGATAGACGACACCGGGATGCACGGCGCCGAACGGATGCCGGTTCGCCGGCTGCGACGAATCGGTATAGGCGTCCAGGGCCGACCGGCGCGGATGGTCGGCGTCGGCGGGACGTGACGCGGTCTTGTCGGTGTAGCCATCGGTTGCGCGGAACGACCAGATCTTGCGTCCGGTCTTTGCGTTGAGGGCGTACAGGTACCCGTTGCTGAACGTCACGTAGACCAGACCATTGTGCAGAGTCGGAGCGTTGGACCCGGGATACTGCGCCGTGTCGCCGTCGGTGCGGGGATCGGGCGCGAAGCGCCAGACCGGCAGTCCGGTCTCCATGTCGAGCGCCAGGAACGAGTTCGTCGCGCCGCCGCCGACGTAGAGCAGTCCGTCGTCGGCGACAATCGCCGCGGTCGGGAACGCGCCGGTCGGCAAATCGCTGATCTTGGTGACCCACTCAAGCCAAGGTCCGTCGGCGTCGCCGGTTCTGCGACAGGTGGTCGTCCGGCAGCCGATGAACGGCGGTGCCGCCTCGGTCGGCGCGTAGCCGGTCAGGAAGTTGTCGCCCCCGGGCGAGATCGGCCAGCTCGTGGCGGTGTTGGGCGTCCACGCAGAAGGTTCGCGCGCGAACGCGGGAGCCGGCGGCAGCGTGACGCCGGCGACGGCGGTCAGCACGGCGGCGAAGATCCAACGCGATCTCACGGTGCGTCCTCTCTACGAGACATTCGTCAGGTACGCGTACTTGGCCGGCAGGTCGAGCGATTCGTGGACGACGCTGAAGAAGCCGCCGCCGGTGGTTACGTCGGGCGCGAACTCGCCGCCCGGCGCCGACTGAGACTTGGTGAAGCCGAGCATCGCCAGATCGTCGAGGTCGATGCCGTTGTGCTTGCCCGGTCCGAACGTCACCGGCGCGCCGGCCCCTTCGAAGTCTTCGAGCGATTCCAACCCGCGAACCAGTTGCTCGCCCCCGGTGCCGTTCGTTCGGGCGGCGCGCGCCAGCGCCAGGATCGCGTCGTAGACGGCGGCGGCCTGCACCGGCGGGATCGACGAGTTCTGCGTCCGGAACTCGCGATAGAACCCCACGATCCGCTGGAGCGGGAACCACGGTCCCGCCCACACGCCCACCGAAAGGATTCCGTCGCGATAGGCGACCGGCGCGACCTGCGAGCTGGCGTTCTTGGCGAACGTCGCGCCGGCGAGGTTTCCCGACAGCACGATCTGATATGCGAAGTTCGACCGATGGATGTCCACGACGATCCGCGACGCTTCGCTCGGCGAGGCCACCCACAGGATGGCTGCTTGCACGTTGCGCTGCGCGATGAGCGAGACGGGCGTGTGCACGTCTCCGCCCGGCGTGAACGTCTCGGTGACGATGGGTGCGACACCGGCCGAGCCGAATGCGGTGCGAAGATCGGCGAGCCCCTCGGCGCCGAACGATGTGTCGTCGGCCAGGATCGCGATGCGCGTGTACTTGCGGTGGCCGACCAGGAACGACACGATCCGCTCGGCCTGAAGCCGGTTCGTGGGCGCGAACCGGAACGTGCTCGCGTCCGATGCGACGGCATCGTCGGCGGTGATGAACGGATGCAGCATCGGGACGGTCGCGCCGGCCAGCGCGTCGACGATCTCGCCGTCGTCGGTTCCGACCACGATCGCGTCGGATCCGGTCGTCAGCTCTCGCACCGCTCCGGCGACGGCCGCGGTGTTGCCGGCATAGTCGGCCTCGGTGATCTCGATCTCGACGCCGCTCTTCTTCGCCTCTTCCACGGCCAGCGACGCCGCGCCCAGCACGGCGCCGGCAAGCTCGCCGCCTTGTCCGCCGGTCGTGAACAGCAGCCCGACGCGCAGCGCGACCGGCTTCGGCGCCTCGCGTTCGCCGGCATCGGTGCACGCCGCCAGTGCGAGCGTGGTCGTGAGCATCGCGGTGCCGAGGCGGATCGCGCGACGGCTCATGTGGTGCTCACCAGGAACGTCAGCGTCCATCGCGTGACGGTCGCGGCGATCGCCGGGTCGGGGACCGCGAACGTGAACAGGCCCACGTTTCCGGCGAAGTAATACAGCGAGAAGCCGCGGATCTCCGAGCCGAGCGGCCCCGGCTCTTGGATGTTTGGCGTTTCCGGCAGGCTCGGCGGGTTGAGGCCGAGGCGCGTCGGGAAGTAGGTGACCGGCTCGGTCTCGCTCCAGACGCGAACGCCGTCGGCGTCGTAGAAGTCGGCGCGTCCCTTCAGGTTGCGGACCGGCTCGTCACCGTCGTTGACGACCGGAACGAGCAAGTAGTACATGCCCAGTTGCGGATTGACCCCGCTGATGGGCAGTTCGATCAACGCCGAGGGCGATCCGGTGCGAAAGCCTTGGAACTTGAGCGCCTGCCGGGCCAGCGCCGACAGCGGCGAGATGCGAACGCTGGTGATGCGCAGACCGGGAGGCGCGGCTTCGGTGACGTCGGTGAGCTGCTCGCCGCCGAGCGCGGTCGTCGAGCCTGCGCCGCCGAACTGCGGTTCGGTGAGCGCGGGGATATCGCCGACGTCGACGGCGGCCCGGCGTGGACCGTCCATCGTCGCGTCGCCTCCGCCGCACGCCACCAGCAGCAGTGCCGCCGCGACCACCGCGGCTAGATGATGTGCCAACGGAACCTCCCGAACAACGCCATCGCGCCCAGTAGCAGCAGCCCCGCGACCACGACCGACGCTTTTCCGGTGGGGGTGTCGGTCGCGACGGGACGGTCGGCGCCGGCTTCGGTCGAGAACGTGACGACGAGCTGGCCCAAGGCGCGCTCCCCATCGGGATCCTCGAACGACCCCATGAAGGTCGACATGTCCTTCGCGCGCTGCACCGAGGCGGCTTTGACGGCCGTGTCGATGTCGATCGCGTTGATGTCCCACTGCAGGATGTTGCGAGCGCTTTCGACTCCGAAGATCGCGAAGTTTTGGATCGAGTCGGCGACGTAGCGCCAGGTCGAGCCGAGTTGATGGAACGCGTCGATCTGCGCCTCGGTTCCTTCGGTCAGCACGTGCAACGCCTGCACGAGCGAGTTCGGCTGATCGATGTTTCCGATCGCGGCCTGAAGCGGATCGAACCCCTCCGTCTTGAGCGTGTAGAGCGCCCGTTCGATCTCTTCGAGCCCGAACGGGAACTTGATGAACAAGTATTTCGAGTACGAATCGCACGTTTGTCCCGCGTCGCTGTCTTTGGGTTGCGCGCCGCAGCCGGCGAACGGCGTGTTCGCCAGGCCGGCCAGCAGCGCGGTGTCCAGCTCGTGGTTCTCCTTCTGCACCGACTGCAAGTCGTGTTCGACCAGCGCCAGCTTCAGAAACACCAAGTTGAGCGACAACGCGACTTGCGGGAGCGCGGGACACGACATCAGCGGCGTCTCCGGGAAGTAGGGACGCGTATCGAGCGCCCAGTCGGTGTCGCCGCAGACCGAGGCCAGCGTCTTGAGGTCGCTCCAGATCGAACCGAGCAGGGCATCGTTGGCGCTCGTCGGCGGGAACGAGCTGACGATGTTCTCGTCGGTGGAGTATCCGACGAACGCTCGGAGTTGGGCAAGAGTCGCGAGCGAACCCTTGACGGCGTCGCGCAGCAGCTGCGAGGTCGAATCGAACACGTTGAAGGCGCGGTCGAGTTGTTCGATGCCTTTCGCCAGCGTCCACAAGGCCCAGAGCTGGTTGGGCTTGTCGAACGAGCCGTTTTCGCGGTTGCCCTTCTGCGGGCCCAGCAGCGGCAGCGACAAGTTGGCGAACGAATCGTGGAGCAGGCCGAACAACCCGGTGAGGGCAACCAGATTCTCGCGGAACAAGCCGAACACGTCGTAGAAGAAGCTGCGCCGGCCGCGCTGGAACTGCGTTCCGGTCGCCGACAGCGCGTCGGCGTCGAACGGCGGATACACGGGCTGTGCGACGACTTTGATTTCGGGGAGGGCGGCCCCGCGCGAGATCACGCCGGTCACGATCGCGCTCTGCTGCTCGGGGAAGTCGGGCGGAATTAGATAGCGCGTCCAGTTGACGACCGTCTCTTCGCCGCTGCGGGCGATCTCCCCGTCGGTCTGGATGCGGTCGTAGTCGCCGTCGGGGAATCGAAGGTCGGCGATGCGCGCGACGTAGGGCGTGGAGACGGGTGCCGTCGCCGTCAGCGTGCGTCCCGTCTGGATGTCGTTGTAGGGGACTTCCTCGAATCGCTTGGTGCGGTTGGTGAGCGTGATGACGATCTTGAATCGTTGCGCGCCGTCGCCGGCTTCGAGCGCCTCGGGCTCGACTTCGCTTTCGGATCCTTCCTCGCCGGTGTAGTAGCGAATGGCCACGTCGACCGGCAGCGGCTTGAGACCGTCGCCGGTCATCCAGTAGTCGCCGACCTTCCGGACGCGCCCTTCGTAGTAGAGGTCCTTGAACCCGCTCGAGCCGATCCCGACGCGCCAGCGCAGCCCGTCGTCGTTCACGCGCGCTCCGGGCGTTCCTTGAAGGTAGGTGACGCCGGCGAAGCGGCCGGCGTCGGTGAGCGTTCGCGTGCCCGATCCGCGAAGGCGAATCCAGTTCTTCAGCCACGCCGACTCGGGCGTGCCCGAGCGATCGATCTTGACCTTCAAGTATTCGGTGTCGGTCGAGCGGCCCTCTTGGACTTCCATCACCGGAGTGGGTGTCGGCGACGGCGATCCCGTGCCCGTTGGGGTGCCCGTGGGTGATCCCGTCGGAGTACCGGTCGGAGAGCTCGTCGGGGACGCGCTTGGCTCGGGGGTCTGGGCGCGGCCGGGGACGGGAAGCATCGCGGCGAGGGCGGCGACGATCGCGGTGATGCCGACCGCGCGATACCGCACCCTCAAGCGATGCCCTCCCCGACGGATGGCGTGCATCCGTCCGCTGACCGTGAAACGCGAAAACGACGAAAGGCAGGTGCGCACGCGAGCCGCGCGTCCTCCCTCGCCGGGGCCCCGATTCTTCCGCCTGTTCTAAACGTTTCGGGCAGGTGGTGCAAGGATCCGGTCCCCTCGCTGGGGAGCAAGCACACGATCTGTGGACGACGGGTCACCGCGGTTTCTCGGCGGTGACGTATGCCTCGGGTACCTCGAGCGTGGCCGGCACCCGCGCGACGAGCGTATCGACGAACGCGCGGATGATCGCGTCGGCGACCCCCGCGTGCGACCAGATGCCGGCGAGGGGGATCGAAGCCGGCAGGATGCCGTCGAAGATCTCGTGGACGGCGCGCTCGTCTTCGATCGCGGCGCGGCGACGCTCGATCTGCACCCGCACGCGATCGAAGCCGGCGTGCTCGACCGCATCGCTCAACCCGTCCCGATGGAAGATTCCGGTGGAGGGGTCGCGGAGCAGGGACCATAGGTCGCGCAGCGCGGGATCCTCCGGCCTCGCCTCCATCGGGACCGGCTCGGCGAAGGCCAGACGGCCTTCGGGCCGCAGAACGCGGGTGGCTTCGGCCAGGATCGAGCCCGCCGACGAAGGAGACCGGCCCAGCGCGCCGCGCCACAGGACAACGTCGAATCGCGCGTCGGGGAAGGGAAGGTGTGTCGGTGCCGCGATCCCGAGCGAGGCACCGACGGCGGGAACCTGCCGGCCGGCCGTGACGACGGCCGGCTCCTGATCCACTCCGATCGCGTGCCCGGCCTCTTCGCCGGCCGGATAGGTCAGCAGCCCGTACGCGCAGGACACGTCGAGCACGTCGGCGGTCGGCGCGATCGTCGCTTCTGCGAGCAGCCGGTCGCGGATCTCAGCGAGTTCCGCCATGCGTCGCCGCGCCCTTCCGCGGCCCAGCGCCGGCTCCAAGATCGAAGCGACATACCAGCGCTCGAAGATCTCGGCGGCCCGCATCGCTTGGGATGATAGGACCGCGATGCCGGGAAGCGTTCCCTGGACGTATGCCGTATATCGGGTCGAATATGCCATGAATGGCTCTGAATGGCCCCGAAAAGGGCCGGGGGAGCCGTGACCGGATCCGCGTCGGCGCGTTGTCTAGGCAGGACGGGTCATGGGGGCTCACCGTGCTCTCAGGCTCGACCGCCACAAAGGGGCCGCAGGAACCGGGTGAAACAGGTCGGAAGGCAAGCCCGGGAAGCTATACTGGAAAATCGGGTGAACATGCAGGTCAGGGTACAGATGAGACGACTTGGACTTGGGTTCGTAGTGGGAGCGACGTTCTGCGTCGCGACCGGATTGTGGGCGCCCGCGGGCGCGGCGATCGTCGATTTCGGAATCGACTCGCCGGCCGACGGCGAAGTCACCTCCAACAAGACCGTTCCGGTGCAGGTGCATGCCGAGAGCGATTCCGGCGCCGGACTGCAATACCTGCGCCTCGAGCTTGAAGGACCGGGCTTTTCAAATCGCGTCGTGTGGTGCGCGCCCGGGCCGACGCCGCAATGCCCGGCGTTTTCGTCCAACACCAAGACCTACAACGGCACCTTCAACTGGGATACGGCCTCGCTGACGACCTACAACGGCGACTACACGCTCAAGCTGGTGGTCAAGGACAACGACGGCGCGATCAAGACCGCCGTCAAGAGCGTTCGCGTCAACACGCCGCCGGCGATCCCGTCGTGGACGTCGGTCACGCCGGCGGTTTCGAATGGTCAGGCCAAGATGACATTGAAGTGGAAGGCGAACGTCGAGCCCGACGTCACCTCGTATCGGATCACCCGATCCTCGTCCAACGGCGGCCCGAACACGTTCTTCAAAGTCGAGAAGGACAACCCCGGCGGGCAGGGCTGCTCGCTCTCGGCCGGCACCTACACGTGCACCGACACGGCTTTCCCCGCGAGCGGGTACGCGGGCACCTACACCTACTATCTGGCCGCGACGCGCAACAGCCCGGTGACGTCCTCGGGCGTGTCGTCGGGTCAGTCGCCGCGCGCGGCGACGTTGTCCGAGCCGAAGCCTTCCCCGACCGGCGGGAGCGGCGGCGGGAGCGGTGGCGGTGGCGGGAGCGGTGGCGGTGGCACCGGTGGCGGTTCGACGCAGAACCCCGGCTCCTTCATCACGCGCGGCCCCGGCGGCGCGCCCGGCGCGTCGCTCACGCCCACGCCGGATCCCTTCGCAGCCGATCCCAGTGAGTTCTTCGAAGGCGAGTTCGAAAAAGAGCTTCCGTACAAGCCCCGCACCACGGTCGTTCTGGGCGAGCAGCGGCGCAACATCGCCGGCTTCGCCGGCGAGGATGACATGGTCCCGCTCGACGTCCGCAAAACGCTGCTCCCGGTCGCCGGAGGCTTGTTCACCTTGACCGCGGCGTTGCATTTCCGCCGGATCATCCGCGACCACTGATCCGCGCGGCCCAAGTCCCTTCCCGATCCGCCCGGGTGCGTTACCCTGCTTGAAGGATGAGCGGGCCGGTGATGTGCGAATGCGGGGCGGTGTTGGTCGCCGAGGCAACCCGCAACGGCATCGTCACCGTCGATGGCGAATTCGTGAAGTTCTCGCGACGCACCGACTACATCGCCTGCGCCTCGTGTCTGCGCTCGTATCCTGCGCGCGACGTCCTTCTGCCGCCGGAAGGCGACGAGGACGATCCCGAGCCGGTCGAGAAACTGGAGCGGATGCTCGAACCCGACGAGGACGTTTCCCCGCCGAAGGAATCCTAGAGCGTCGGAAGGACCGAGGGGATCGCGATCGACGGCTGGGGCGTCGGTGACGAGGATTCGAACGGGTCGGGGACGGCGGCGTCTCCGACCAGAAGGATCAGCCGGCCGGCGCCCAGGATGCTCGGCGCGTCGGCCGAGGCGGTCCGGTCGGACGTGTCGAACGCGATCGCCGTCACCTGGTAGACCCCGCCCAGGTCCCCGAGCGTCCCCGCCACGCTGCCGGTGAAGGACCACGTCACCGAACTCGACGAGCCGCAGCCGATGCACTCGGCCGGCAGCAGGACCGTGTCGTTGGTGTCGGCCGGGTTCGCCGTGTTGGGATTGATGTAGACGAATCGCAGCGCGATCGCGCGGACTTTGATGTTGTCCTCGGCGCTGCCGGTAAACGAGAACGCCTGCGCGAAAACCGGCAGCGGGGGCGCGTCGAACACGATCGTCGGCGGGGACAGGTCTGGGATGTAGGAGATGATGGCCAAGGCCGAGTCGGCGCTGACGTAGCCGCGCGCATCGACCGACCGGGCGATCAGCCGCTTGTTGCCGCCGACGTCGCCGAAATTGACCGTCTTGACGGTCCAGTTGCCGTACTCGTCGCTGAGCGCCTGCCCGCGGTAGGTGCCGGTCTCGACGCTGGTGCCCTCGGCGAGCGTGACCAGCGTGAGCGGATCCGCGGTGCCGGAAACGGAGGCGGGCTTTTCGCGGATCGGCGTCGGTGGAACGGTGATCGTCGGCGTGGCCGGCGGTGTCTCGATCGACGTGATGGACGCGCACATGCCCGAGCAGACGTTATTGTTGACGTCGAAATACGACGCGAAGACGTCGCGATACCAGATCGTCCCCCCGTGGAACTCGGTGACGTAGACGATCGGCGCCTGGCTGCGAGTGACGCGGATGTCGGGTGTGTCGATCAGCGTCGGGTCGGTGAGCGGATCGCCGTCGAAGTCCGCCGAGGCGAACGTCACCAGCCGAAAGTGGCCGTCGGTGAAGTTGAAGCGCAACTGGTCGCCCTCTTGCGCGACGAGCTGTCGCGGGCTGATGACGGTGCCGAACACCTCGATGTCGATCGTGCGCGACTCCGCTTTTGTCTGCGCAGGAGCAAACAGCGTCGCAAACAGCGCCGTGACGGCAAGAATCGCACGGAATCGGGTCATCACCGGAACTAGTACGACACGCGTCGCGAAGTTCCTCATCGCGGCGGTGCCGCCTTGGCCGCTATAAGACGATTTCGCATCCGGATGGTTCGAATCGTTCGATTATTCGAGGCCGGCCGAGCGTGTCACCGGTCGCCCAACACGGCCTGCAGCAGACGCACCGCGGCCGCCTTGTCGAGCGGGCTGTTGCCGTTTCCGCATTTGGGCGATTGCACGCACGATGGACAGCCGGCGTCGCAGCCGCAATCGCGGATCGCATCCAGCGTTGCCCGCTGATGCGCGTGGGCGGCGTCGAACGCGCGGGCCGCGATCCCGGCGCCGCCCGGGTAGCCGTCGTAGACGAAGACGGTGCAGTGGCCGGTGTCGCCGTGCAGCGCCGTTGAGACGCCGCCGATGTCCCAGCGGTCGCACATCGCGAACAGCGGCAAGATTCCGATCGCGGCGTGTTCGGCCGCGTGCGCCGCGCCGGGCACGTCGGCGGCGACGATCTCGGCGCGTTCCAGCAACTCGTCGGGCGCCGTGTACCACACGGCCGCCGTTGTGAGCGTCTGCGCAGGAAGGTCGAGCGGCGTGACGTCGATCACCTCGCCCGAGAACACGTGCTTGCGCGCGTAGGCAACGACCTGGTTGGTGACCTCCACGGTGCCGAAGAACACCTCCGTCGTACCCAGCGGCGCTTTCCGCTCGACGGACAGGACGCGGATGTCGGTGATGTCGCGCGGCTGCGTGTAGATGGGCTCGTCGCTCGGCTCGATCAGCGCCACGCCGGCGTCCAGATCGAGCGACGCGACACGATACTGCTCGCCTTGATGAAGGTAGATGGCGCCGGGATGCACCGACCAGGGGGCGCGCGAACCGCCGGCGGTTCCGATCAGGGCGCCGGTCGCCGACTCCACGATCCGGACCTCGCCGCCCATCGAGCGAATGTCCATGCCGGCGTGCGGACTTTTGCGTCCGGCGTAGAACCACTTCCCGGCGCGGGGGCGCACCTGCCCGGTCTCGCGGAGCCGCGCGATCCCACTCGCCAGCGCTTCGCCGAAGAACTCGACGTCGGCGTGCTCGTCGAGCGGCTGCTCGTAGGCGGCGCACGCCAGATGCGGATCCAAGATGTTCGGGTTCGCGTAGTCGAGTATCGCCGCTTCGATCGGCCGGCCGAACAACGCATCGGGATGATGCATCAGGTACTGATCAAGCGGATCGTCGTTTGCGATCAGCATTGCCAGCGAGCGTCCCTGCCGCCGTCCGGCGCGACCGGCCTGCTGCATCGTCGCGGCGATTGTCCCGGGATAGCCGGCGATGATGCACGCGTCGAGCCCGCCGATGTCGATTCCCAGCTCGAGCGCCGTCGTCGCCGCGATCCCCGCCAGCTCGCCCTCGGCGAGCGCGCGCTCGAGCGCGCGACGCTCTTCGGCGAGGTAGCCCGCGCGGTAGGCGGCGACGCGCCCGGCGAGATCGGGCCGGTCGTCGCGTTCCAGCCGCGACCGAGTGACCTGGGCGACCAACTCGGCCTGCCGGCGGGATTTCGTGAAGGCGATCGTGTTCGCGCCGCCGGTGATCGTCGCCGCCATGATCTGGGCCGCCTCGGCGCCGGCGCCGGTTCGCGACGGCGGATCACGGTCGAAGTCCACCGGCGGGTTCCACAGCGCGAAGTAGCGAGTGCCGCGCGGTGATCCGTCGGTGGTGACGACTTCGAAGTCGAGTCCGGTCAGCCGGGCGGCCAGCTCGCCCGGATTGCCGATCGTCGCCGACGCGCACGCGAAGACCGGATGAGCGCCGCGCGCGGCCGCGAGCCGCCGGATGCGTCGCAGCACGTTCGCAACGTGCGAGCCGAACACGCCGCGGAACGTGTGCATCTCGTCGACGACGACGAGAGACAGGTTCGCCAGAAACGCCGCCCACTTGTCGGATTGCGGCAGCACCCCGAAATGCAGCATGTCGGGGTTGGACACGATGAGGTTCGCGTTGCGCTTGATCCATTGACGGTCGGCCGGCGACGTGTCGCCGTCATAGACCGCCGCGCGCACCCATGTCGCCGCGAACCCGCGAAGGTGCCGCAACTGATCCTGTGCGAGCGCCTTGGTGGGGAACAGATACAGCGCGGTGGCCTTCGGATTCGC
>DASWHR010000084.1:0-8418 GCA_036398095.1 Actinomycetota bacterium | reverse complement strand
CGGCCTTCCGCGGCGCTCGATACGGGGATTCCGGCGGGTGAGGCGACGATCCTCGAAGGCGAGCCCCTCCGCCGGTTCATCGCCGGTGCCCGCGTCCTAACCGACGAGTTCGCGCCGGTCGACCAGCTCCTGACCCCCTACGCGTAGCATCGCTACGTGTGGTCGTAGCGCCTCATAGGAGAACGAGGCGATCGTTTCCACGGGGGAGGCTCTCTTGAAAGGCAGCGACGGATCCGGCACGGCCGGACGGTTCGGCAGGAGGCGCGCGCGGGCGGCATCGTGCCTGCTGGTCATCGCGATCCTGCCGGTGGCAGGCGCGAATGCCGATCCGATCGAGGTGCCCGACCCGACGCCGATCGTCGAGGAGGTGCGCGACGCACTCAACCGGCGCATCGGGCCGATCGTGATCGGACCGCCGCCCGCCCCCGTCCAGCAGGTCCTTCGCGCGATCCCGCAAGCCTTCGAAGAGATCGGCCGTCAACTGGCGCCGGTCGCCGGAACCCCCGGCGTGGTCCGGGTCGCGAGCGTCGACGAGTTCTATCGGATCCGCTACGTCTGGACGACCGTGAACGTTCCCACGGGCGTCGACGTCAACGGCGACGGCGCGCCGGACGCGACCGTGCTCGTCACAGCGGCACCCGGGGCAGATCCGGCCGTGGTGCCGGTCGGAGCCGTGCTCGGACGCGACGGGGTCACGCCCGGCGTGCCCGCCCGCCTGTCGTTTCGGATCGACGCGACCGGGCTCGGCCGGTATCGCTCGGCAATCCTGGCCACCGTTTTCCTTCCCGACGACGAGGTCTCGGCGGGATACATGGCCGGCACCTACGGGGCGCCCGGCACCCGTGCACCGGCATCGTTCGAGTTGAACCTCACCGACCTGAACGTGAGCGGCACCCGAACCGTCGACGGCGCCTTGCACGTCGCCGACTCCGACGGCTTGGCGGTCAGCGTCGTCAGCGGCCGAGCGGACTCGGTCGATCGGGTCTGGTCGCTCATCGACATGCCGGTTGTCCCCGCCGTCATCGACACGCGGCTGGTCTACGGGCCCGGCGTCACCGAATTTCACGTGGTCCCCTCGGCCACAGTCGAGATCCGTGCGACCGTGGTGCAGGCCGACTCGACTATCGTCGCCCGCACCACTCTGCCCGCGCAGCAGCTCCAGATCGTCAAGATCCTTGAGATGGGACCGAGCGCGCGACGAGTGATGTATTCGGGAACGGGCCTCCCGTATCTGTTCTTCGACCAGTACGACTCGGTGCCGGCCTACGGCCCGCGGCACATCACCGCCTACGCCGAGCAGATCCCCTCTTCGCTGGACGTGATCCTCGGAACCGACACGACCACGGTCGTGCCGGGCGGCAGCATCGGGCTGATCGCGGTCGGCATCGGCGAAGGTCGCGCGCCGATCATGCTCGACCGTGCCCAGACGGGGGATCACGTGAACTACGTCAAGGACGCGACGGGCCGTTCCGTGTCGTTCCTTGTCCGAGGTTTGAGCCGCGCGGTGATCACCGCAACTCCCACGCTGGTGGACGCAGACCTGACCCGGAACGCCGGGCCGTTCTTCGCCAACGTCGAGGAGCCGGCCGGGGCCGGAACGTCCCGGATGATTGCATGGTCGGATTCGGTTCCGGCGGCGGTGCATCTTCGCGTGTCGTCGGCCGCCTCCGGCGCGCTGGAACGGATCGAGCTGAAGAAGGGAAGCATCGCGGCGTTTCGAGTGGTGGTCAGCTCGCCGGCGATCATCGTGAACGCGCTGCCGCGCGTGCGATACATCGACACCGTCGTGAGCGGCCTCAGCGAAGGCGTCGACGTCGGCTTCTCGAACGGTACGGTCACGCTCGCCGCGGGCCAGCCGCTGGGATCGGTGCTTCTGGCGATGGCCGACCGATACGATCAGGTGCGGTTCGTGCCGCCGGGCAAGGACGGGTTCGTGCTCTACGACCGTCTCGACTCCTACGCGCTCGGCGCGTATGTCACGGCGTTGAAATCGCTGAGCCTGAGCGTCACCAACACGCCGTTTGCCGGAAACCCCGGCGCGATCCAGACGATCATCACCGGCGCGCTCGAATCCAACGCCGGGCGGGCGTTGGACGTGCGAATCGACGGCGCCAAGCAGGGTCGGAACACCACGACCACCATCACGTCGTCGCGCATCCCGTCGCGCGTCGACTTCTCGATGGTGCTCGACGACGACAATGGAACCAACAAGCGACTCAATGTCGACTACGTCGCCAGCACCCGCGTCGCCGGCGGAAGCCTGGTCGTCGACAGCTCCGAAGAGGGCGGGCACCGGCTTGCCGCGAACATGACCCCCATTCCGGCGGAGCTGCATTTCTGCAAGAATGCGCAGGGCTTCTGCGGCCGCACCGACCTGAACGCCGGCAACGGCTCGATGAGCTTCAACGCCTCCGAGCACGTCACCGTCAACGTGACCGCCGTCGCCAAGTGGAACTCCAACCCACTGCTCATCCGCGACTATCTCATTCTCGAGAACGTCCGGCTTCGGCAGGTGGCGTTTCAGAGCGGTTCCGACTCGGACTGCGCCGACGACGACAACTCGGTCAGCGTTTTTTGGATCCACACGGACGGCTGGGGCGTCGACGGGAAGCTCGACAAGTTCGGCTACGACGCGTGCGGCGGCGTCGTTCACGTCATCGCCAGATTGAACAGCGTCAGCGCCAACCAGCGCTACGTTCACATCGTCGGAAGCGACGTGGCGTATGAGGACGGGACGATGCCGTGCGGCGGGTCGACGGTCATCGACTACTACGTCGATTACGGGCCGTTCAACTGGTACGACGTGGCCGATGTATTCTGCACGAACCTGTAGGGCGCCTCACTTCATCGGGGCGACGGCTCGTCGGTGACGGTCCATCGGATGTCGCGATCCGGCGCGTACGAGCAGTAGACGCCGGTTCGGATCGCGTTGCGCAGGTGCCGGGCGAGCGCTGGATGATCGTCGGCAATCCTGGCGATCGCATCACGGATCCGGTTTCCGACCGCCTTGCGCGCTCGCTCGACCGGATCGGCGGCCGTCCGGGCGCGCCCGCCAAGCCCGTAGCTCGTCGCGAGTCGCGCGGTGATCGCCTCGATCTCGGCTTCGTCGCGGTGCGCACGCTCGTCGTCGCCCCACGCGCGGGCCTGGTCGGCCTCGGCCCGCAGGGTTTGGATGTGACGGCCCAAGTCGCGGCGCGCGGTCTCGTCCAAAAGCTCGCCCGCATGCGACTCCGATCGGATCGCGAGCCCCGCAAGGTCGGCAACGTGAAATTCGCGGCCCGGATCGGCGACGAGGCGGGCGATGTAGCTTGCTCCCTTCGAGTCGCGGATTGCTCCCGTCATGCCTTCGAACGAATAGCTCCATTCCCCGGCTCGATTCGCCAGGGTGGCGTGCGACGCGGGCAGGTCCGGGCCGCCCGCCGCCGCAGGCGTTCCCAGCGCGAAGCCGACCGAGGACTCCTCGTCGAGCGAGTGGCCGTAGCGAATCGCTTCGTCGAAGTCGGCTGCGCCGATCGCGACGCGAGCGGCGGCTCGAGCGTCCTCGACCGCGGGTATAGGCTGCAGCGGGCCCGGCACGTCGCTGGTCGATCGCATGCGCCGGGCGGCGCCGAACAGGACGGCCGCGCGTCGCGAATCGCCGTCACCGCCGGCCAGCACGCCGAGCACGTCGAGCGCGGCCGGCGCCCACGTCCAGGTCTGCGAGTCGCGCGCGACCACGAGCGCCTCCTCGCACAGCAACCGCGAGCAGTCCGGGTTGCCGTCGCTCATCTCCACGATCGCCAGCGCCACCGCAGTCTCGACGAGCGCCTCGAACTGCCCGTTCGAGCGCCACCAGTCGAGCGAGTCGGTCATGTCCCGCCGCGCCGCGGCCAGATCGCCTTCCTGAAACGAGATCTGCCCGCGGACCAGAAGGCCAACCGATGTCTGGTACATGTTGTCCATCTCGCGTGCGATCGCGAGCGACTCCGACACCAGCGACCGTGCTTCGTCGAGGCGACCGTGGAGCGTCAGCATCGAGGCTTGGTCCCCAAGGACGTTGGCCACGCCGCGCCGGTCGCCGGTGGCCCGGCGGATCGCGAGGCTTTCCTCGTAGAAGTCCCACGCCAGGTCCGGGTCCTGGCGAAGCAGCGCGAGGTTGGCGGCGCCGTTGAGCGCACGTGCGCGAGCATCCGGGTCGCCGCCGCTCGTCGACGCCAGCGCGCGCCGCAGTAGGTCGAGCCCCACCGCGATGTGTCCACGGTTCATCCAATAGCGCCACAGCAGACCCGCCATGCGCACGGCTCGTCCCGACGCGTCGTCATGATCGATCGCCCACATCAACAGCGACATCAGATCGTCGTGACCGGTCGAGAGCGCGTCGAGAACCCGCACATCGGCGGTCTGCCAGCCGTAGGTTTCGGTCAGCAGCTCGATGAACCAGTCGATCGCGCCGACGCGCACCGACGGCTCTTCGCCGGCTTCGCGGAGCTTGTCGAGACCGAACGCCCGGATCGTGTCGAGCAGATGGTAGCGCGCCGCGAGATCGCCGCGGCTCACCTTCAGCAGCGACTTTTCGGCCAAACTTGTGATCGAGTCGAGCAAGTCGTCGGGCCCGCACACACGCTCGGCCGCTTCGATGTCGCATCCCGATTGGAAAACCGCCAGACGCCGCAGGACCAGCCGCTCCCGGTCCGAGAGCAGGTCGTAGGACCAATCCACCAGCGCGCGCAGCGTTTGTTGGCGCGGCGCGGCGTCCCGGCCGCCGCGTGACAGCAGCGCGAAGCGATCGTCGAGGCGGGCAAGGATCTGCTCCGGCGTCAGGATCGCCACGCGCGCCGCCGCAAGCTCGATGGCCAGCGGAAGGCCGTCGAGGCGCGCGCAGATCAACGCGATCGAGGCGGCCTCGCGTGGTCCCGCGACGAAACCGGGTGCGTGCGCGGCCGCGCGCTCCACGAAGAGCCGGACGGCGTCGTATCGTTCGATCACGGAGGTATCCGGCAGCTCGCGCGGATCCGGGTGCGGCAGCGCGGGAACCTCGAACACGTGCTCGCCCGCGATACCGAGCCGTTCGCGGCTCGTCGCGAGGATGCGTACCGATGGGGTGGTCGCCAGGATCGCGGCGATCAGGTCGGCCGCCGGCCGGAGCACGTGCTCGCAGTTGTCGACCAGCAGCATGCCGGCCGAGACGCGGCCGGGGATCGTCTCTTCCAGCGTTTGACCGGCGCGTTCGGTGACCCCCAACGCCGACGCGAACGCCTCCGGGACCAGGACCGGGTCCTCGCAGCCCGACAGGTCGATCCATTCGACGCCGCGGTCGCGTGCGGCTTCGATCGCGAGACGGGTTTTGCCACAGCCCCCCGGGCCGCGGAGCGTGATCAGCCGTTCGCTCGACAGCAGGCGCGCCAGCGCTGCGATCTCGCGCTGCCGCCCGACGAACGACGCTCCCGGAACCGGCAGCTTTGACATCCATCCCCCCGGCTGAGGATCGGATGGTAACACCGGTCGCGTTTCCTGCCTTCTCTGCTTGAGCGGAGGCGACGGGCCGGGCGGCCGCCGCGCCCGGCCCGTCGCGGGTGCTCTAGACGACGGCAAACAATCCCGTGCCGGTCGCTCCGACGTTGCCGATGCCGCACATGTTGGCGTTCGTCGGCGTTGCGATCGGCAGGTTGTTGACGATCAGGTAGTCGCCGGCCGCGGACTGCCGGATCGTGATCGTCCACTTGGTGAAGCCGCCCGTTCCGAACATGCCGACCAAGTGCGTCGTCGGTCCCGACGCGATCACCTCGACGCAGGACAAGGTGATCGTCGTCGAGCCGACCATCACGGTGCCCGTGTCGAGCATCTGGTCCGCGCCGATCACCGTGACCGGGTCGATCCCCGCCATTCCCCATCCGTTGATGGTGTGCGCCGGGCCGGGATGCGCGCTCGAGGTTGCCGGAACCATCGTCGCGACGGCCAGTGCCGCCAGCGCCGCTGCCTTCGCAAATGTTCGTGCCGATGTCATGTCCGCCTCCCATGCCGCCGGTCGTTCGCCGGTGGATGGATGCATCATCGCCGCGCCGCTCGCCCCGCTCCGCCCCGCGATACCGGTGGGAACGTGGATTTCTACACACGAGGTTCTCCCGGAACTGGCCCGCCGGCATCTTCCCTCTTGCATGGTATCCGTGTAAGCGTTAATATCGACGGGTGGAGGCGATCAGTTGATTGTCTCATTCCGCGACGGGGCGACCGAAGCTTTGTTTCATGGCGAGGCTGGGAAGGCAATCAAGAAGATTCCACCGTCGATCCGGTCGGCCGCGATTCGGAAACTCGACATGCTCAACGCAGCGAAGGAACGTGGCGATCTCCGCGCCCCGCCGGGAAATCGACTGGAGGCATTGAAAGGCGACCTCGCGGGAAGGCATAGCATTCGCGTAAACGAGCAATGGCGGATCGTCTTTCGGTGGGAAACCGGTGACGCGCACGAGGTTGAGATTGTCGACTATCACTGAGGAGAGATGATGTTGCCGAGGAAGCGAGTGCCGACGCATCCGGGGGAAGTTTTGAGCGAGGAGTTTCTGAAGCCGCTCGGTCTTTCGCAGGTCGCGCTTGCGGAGCATCTCCGCGTCCCCGTCCAGCGCATCAACGAGGTGGTTAAGGGGAAGAGGGGAGTGACGCCGGAGACGGCTTGGCTGCTTTCCGCGGCGTTCAAGACCACTCCGGAGTTCTGGCTAACGCTTCAGTCGAATCATGATCTCGCTCGGTCGCGGCCCGCGCGTCCCCCTCGACCGCTCGCGAACGCTGGCTGATGACGAATAATCACCTCTCTCAGACGGGCCGCAGGGGCGTGGGGTGCGGATAGAGTTGCTCGAGCGCGGCGCACGCCAGGAGCGGATCGTTGTCGGCGATCGCGCGAAGGAGCGGCTTCGCCTTCGGGTGCGGTGAGGCGCCGAGCATCGCCACCGCCCCATCCGGGTACGGCGCGGCGGCGATGATGCGAACGCCCTCCCGGCGGCGTCCGGCTGCGGCCGCGCCGAGCGCCTTCCACACGCTCACCCACATCGTCAGTTCGGGCGGAGCCGCGTAGCCGACGAAGTCGGTGCTGTTCTGGTTGGCCAGCGGCCGGATTGCCTCGATTCCGATGAGGCCGAGCCCGCGTCCGGCAAGTGCCAGGATCGCCTTGAACGTCTCTTCCCACGGCAGGGCGGCGGCGAGATGGTGAAGCGTGTAGAGCCGTTCTTCTGCCGTCTCGAACAGCGCGATCAAGTCCGTGGTCGCGGCAGAGCCGTGAACGTCGCGGAATGCGCGGGCGGCCTCGGCGAGTTCTGCGGGAGCGAGCCTGGCTTTCACGCACGCGTCGAGCAACTCCTCGGCCGACGGTGCGTTCATCGCGAGCGAAACGGGAAGGACCTGCCGCTCCTGGCTCTTGTCGTCGATCCGCGAGAGGTGTTCGCGCAGGAGCCACGTTCGCGTGGCGGCAACGATCTGCGGTCCAGGCTTCTGCCGCACGCGAACCACTCCCAGCCACGCGAGCGGTTCGAGAAAGCCTTCCTCGATGCTGCGGGTCAGCAGTAGCCGCGGCGACCGGGGGCCTTCGATGTCGCGAATGATCCAATGCTTCCGCAGGATCGCAAGGGCCTCGTCGACCAGATCGGCTGTGGGGATTGTCTTGGGGCCGGCAGCCATGCGACGCAGCAGGTTCGGGGTCAGTTCGTCGACTCGCTTGTCGCAGAACGTGCCGGACTCTCCCGGCCGGCGACGCTTCGCCCACCCGAGCGAGCCGGCAAACGTCCCGATCAGGTCGAGCACGTCGGCGACGGGGTCGTTCCCGAAAGCCTTTCCCTTCCTGGTGACGCGCCACGAGTCGGTCGAACGCCGGATCAGCCCCGATTTTCGAGCCAGCCAGTACGCGAAGTGAAGCGGCTCGATGTCCTCACTTGCCACGAGCCGGTCAAGGTGGAGGATGTACGGGATAGACGCGAGATCGCACCAGCGCCGAGTCTCGTTGGGAGCGAGTCCCGCCTTTCCCGCCGGGATTCCCTCATCGCCGACGACCTGCAACAACGCGCGCATCCACTCTGTGATCGGGGCGGTGCGCGCAACCGCCTCCATGTCGTTGTTCACCATGGCTCGACGCTACCGGAGGCATGTGACAGCATCGTCGCCGACAAGTCCCCGCGGGCTGAGGCCCGCGTGCGAAGCGTTGATTCCGACGCAATGCTTGGTGCCGGCGAATGACCGTCAGGGGTCTTCGCAGGTTTCGTTTCCGCAGGCAGAGCGCGATCGACCTTCTCCCTTATGGGTGATTTGGTCCTTGAATAGGGTGCACGCCGAGCGGGGATTTGGTGCAACAGATCGGGGCGTCCGTGCATCATGAGTTAGTGGAGAGAGGCGAGACGGTCGAGGTGTCCGCCGACGGGCGGATGGCGGAGTTGTTCTTGCGCCATGGACACGAGGCGA
>DASWHR010000083.1:0-8823 GCA_036398095.1 Actinomycetota bacterium | reverse complement strand
GCCCGGCGCGACATCGACCTGACGGCCGGCGTGACGCCGAATCGATCCCTGACGCTCGGCAGCCGCGTCACCGTCACCGTCAACCTGCACAACAGGGGCGCGGCCGTGGATGGGTTGTCGCTTCAGCTCTTCCTGATCCTGCCGCCCGGCGTGGCCTGGACGATCGAGCGTTCACCCGAAGGCACGCACGTGTCGGAGGACTGCTCGGAGGAGCCGCCCGGATACCAGGCCGGACCGACGTGCATTCCGTTCGAGATGACGGCACCCGGTCCGGCCGGCCTACGAGCCGGCGTGCGGTGGACCGAAACGATCGCATTGCGGATTGCCGAGTTCCGATGCCCCGGCAAAGGCGACTTCATCGGCGAGTTCCACGTCGGTTCGTCGCCGGGAATCAACGATCCCACCGCATTCAGGATCGTGGCCGGCTTCGAAAACGAGCAGGCCGACTACGCGTCGGCGTCGTCGCCGCGCCCGGTCCCCGCCTCGCGCTGCACGCCGGAAAGCATCCAGTAACCATTCGGCGTCACATCAGGTTCATCGACGACAAGTTTCGAAGGAGGTCGCTCAAGATCTCGGGGTCGGTGCGGACGTCGATGACGCACGGGCCGCCGCTCTCCAACGCCTCGCGCAACGCGGGCTCGAACTGATCGAAGGCTTCCACGAGCCATCCGCGCGCACCCAATGCCTCTCCCAACCGGTCGTAGCGGGCGCCGCGCAGGCCGCTCGCGGTCTCGCGGCCGTACCACGCGCGCTGCTCGTGCGCGACGTCGCCCCAGCCGCCGTTGTTCGACACGATCGCGATCACCGGCAGGCCGTGACGCGCGGCGGTGTCGACTTCCATCGCGCTCAGCCCAAACGCGCCGTCGCCGGTCAGCAGCACGACCGGCTCGCCCGGCCGCGCCGTCGCCGCGCCGATCGCGAACGGCATCCCGACGCCGAGCGTCCCCAGCGCGGTCGTCGTCGTCATCATCCGGCCGGGCCCCTCGGCGTAGCCGTAGGCGAGTCCCCACGACAGCGCATCGCCCCCGTCGGCGACGAAGGTGACCTCGCCCCCGCACGTCTCGCGAAGGACGCGCGCGGTCGTTCGCGCAACGGCGCCGCAATGAATTCCGCGGCCGGCGAAGCCTTCGATCTGCGCGTCCCAGGCGGCCAGGGCGTGGCCGGCCAGATCGCGAGCTTGCGCGAGCCACGCATGGCGGCCGTCCGGCGTCTTGGTCCATCCGTCGGTGAGAGCCGTCAGCACGCGCGTCGCGTCGCCTGCGATCGCGACGTCGGGCATGCGATTCCCGCCGATCGCGTCCGCCCGCACGTCGATCTGCACGATCGTTTGCGCGGCGGCCAGCAGCGGCGGCTGCCCAAAGGCCATGTTCGCGTTGAACGCCGAGCCCGCGATCACGATCACGTCTGCCGCCAGCGCCGCAACGCCGGCGTGCACGAGCGATCCCAAACACCACTCGTGTGAGTCGGGCAGCAGGCCGCGCGCCGCGCTCGTGGTCGCGATCGGAGTCGACGTGGCCGACGCGAACCGTGCGAGCGCGTCGCCGGCGCCTGACCAGAAGGCGCCCCCACCGGCGATCAGGAGCGGCCGCTCGGCGCGCTGCAGGACGTCCAGCGCGCGCGCCACGTCGGCCGGATCTCCCGCGGGGACCGGCGCGACGAAGGGAAAGCCGGCCGGTGCGCGCGGCGATTCCGGTTCGGCCGAGGCCATGAACACGTCCTGCGGGATCTCGACATAGACCGGTCCCGGCCTGCCGGCCCGCGCGCGATACAGCGCCTCGGTGATTACGGCCGGGATTCGCGCGGTCTGGTAGCACGTGGCCGCCCACTTGGCGACCGGCGCGACGATCGCGCGCTGATCGACGTCCATCACCGCGCCGCGGCCGGCCTGCCGAAGCCCGGTCCGGCCGGCGAGCAGCATCATCGGCAGCGTCCACACGCCCGCATCGATGAAGCCGGTGAGCGCGTTGGCGAAGCCGGGGCCCGCCGTGACCGCCGCGACTCCGGTGCGGCCGGTGGCCAGCGCCCAGCCTTCGGCGGCCATCGCGGCCGCGCTCTCGTGGCGGACGTCCACGACGCGGATCGCCTCGTCGAGGCATCCGTCCAGCAAGCCCAGAATGTGCCCGCCGCACAGCGCAAAGAGCGTGTCGACCCCGGCAGCGCGCATCGCCGCCGCGGCCAGGCGTCCGCCGTGCGGTCCAGCCTCGCCCGGGAAAGCGGTTGGGTCGAATTCGGGCATCGGGGGCGTAGTGTATTCGGAGGCGGGTTTTCACGGCTTGCGCTTCTCGTTGCGTTTCTAGAGTATGAACCGTCTGAGTTGACCGGCAAGGGGGAGGCTCCATGGCTCGCGTCATCGCGGTCGCCAATCAAAAGGGCGGCGTCGCCAAGACCACATCGGTCATCGCGCTGGCCGCCGCCATCGCCGAGCAGGGCCCTCGGGTGCTGGCCATCGACCTCGACCCGCAAGCGTGCTTGACGTTCTCGCTCGGTCTGGATCCCGACACGATCGACACGTCCATCCACGACGTGCTCGTCGGCCGCGTCCCGGTCGGCAAGGCGATCACGCAGCTGGCCGAGATGGACCTGGTCCCGGCCAACATCGACTTGGCCGGAGCGGAGGCGTACCTGCTGACGCGCACCGGCCGCGAATACACGCTCAACGCCGCGATCGAAGATGTCCGCAGCTATTACGACTACATTCTGCTCGATTGTCCCCCGTCGCTCGGCGTGCTCACGATCAACGCGCTGACCGCCGCCGGCGAGGTGATCATCCCGATGCAGTGCGAGACGCTTTCGCATCGCGGTGTCGGGCAGTTGCTCGCCACCATCGACGACATCAAGCGCCTCACGAACCGCAACTTGGATGTCACCGGGATCCTTCCGACGATGCTGGACGCGCGAACCTCGCACGGGCAGGAAGTCCTGGGCGACGTGGCGCGACGCTACCGGCTTCCGGTGATGGAGCCGGCCATCCGCAAATCGATCCGCTTCGCCGAAGCGCCGCGTTCCGGCCGTTCGATGCTCAAGTTCGCGCCGTCGCATCCCGGGACGCGTGCCTACCGAGAGATTGCCCGCAAGCTGACCGGTATCGCCCCGCCGGCTGAAGGCGTCGCGACGTGAACGAGCATCGCAGCGATCCGCCGCCGGGGAGCGGGCCGGCCGAGTGGGATCGCCTGATGATCGAGGAGCAACTGCAGGACTATTCGCGCAGGCAGCGCGAACCCGACCCGATGGGCAAGCGCGCGCTCTTCAGCGTCGGCAGCCGCGGGGCCGGCCCGATGGGGACGCTCACGCTCGAGTGCTCGTCGTGCAAGCGCGAGTCGCCGGTGCGGCTGCGCGAACTGCCGCGCTTGGCGATGCCGTTCTGGATGGCGGTGCCGCGTCCGTACCCGGCGTACTTGAAGTGCCCGGGATGCGGACGCCGCACCTGGCTCAAGCCGCACTGGCGCCTGTAGCGCCCGCCGCATCCCGTTCGGCTTCGACTACGATTCGCCGGAAATGGCGGACGTCTACGATTTGGTCATCGTCGGTGGCGGCGTTGCCGGCCTCTGCGCCGCGCTGAGCGCACCGGCGAACGCCACCATCGCGGTTGTGGACAAGGGCGAGGCGGCCTCCGGTTCCTCGCCGCTCGCCCAAGGCGGTCTTGCGGCCGCCGTCGGCCCCGGCGACTCGATCGAGTTGCACGTCGCCGATACGATCGCGGCCGGCGCCGGGCTGTGCGATCCCGAAATCGTCGCCGACATCTGCGGCGAAGGCCCGGAGGCGGTCGCGTGGCTGCGGGAACTGGGATGCGACTTCGATCGCGACGACGATGCGCTCGACCTGTCCCGCGAAGGCGGACAGACGGTTGGGCGCAGCGTCCATTGGCGGGATGCGACCGGCGCCGAAATCGTCCGGGCGCTCCGCGCGGCCGCGCGCGGCCGTGCCGATCGTCTCGACGCGCGGGCGTTGTCGCTCGCGATGGCAGACGGCCGTTGTGCCGGCGTGGTCACCGACGTGGGTCCCGGCATCGCGGCCGGCGCGGCGCCGATCCTCGGGCGGGCGACGCTGCTCGCGACCGGCGGTGCCGGCGGCCTGTGGGCCTCGACCACCAACGCGCCCGGCGCGACCGGCGACGGGATCGCGCTCGCGATGGCCGCCGGTGCCGCCGTCGGCGATCTGGAGTTCATGCAGTTCCATCCGACCGCACTCGCGGCAGGCGGATCGCAGCAGCGAGTGCTGCTGACCGAGGCGTTGCGCGGCGAAGGCGCGACGTTGGTGGATGCGAACGGTGAACGGTTCGTCGACGAGATGGCGCCGAGGCACATCGTCGCGAAGGCGATCATCGACCGCGGCGGAGCATGGCTCGACGCGCGCGAGGTGAGCTACTTGGAGGACCGCTTTCCGACGATCGTAGACGGCGCGCGGCGTCACGGCTTCGATCCGGTCACGCAGCCGCTGCCGGTCTATCCGGCCGCCCACTATTTCATCGGCGGCGTGGCCGCGCGCGCCGACGGCCGCACGAGCATCGAGGGCCTGTACGCGGCGGGGGAGTGCACGACGACGGGGATGCACGGCGCGAATCGGATGGCCGGCAACTCGCTGCTCGAGGCCGTCGTGTGCGGCCGCCGCGTCGGTATGGGTCTGGACGGGCTCCCGAAGCCCGCCGGACGGATCGAAGACGGACCCGCGCCGCTGGGCGCGGTCCCCGCCTCCCTCGCGCAGATCATGTGGGATCGCTGCGGGCCGGTCCGCGACGAGGACGGGCTCAAGCACGGCCTCGTCGCGCTCGACGAGCTGTCGGCGTCCTGGCACGCGCGCCTGTGCGTCGCGGTCGTCGCCGCCGCCCTGGAACGCCGCGAGACACGCGGTGTTCACGTCCGAAGCGACAAACCGTTCCCCGACGCCGGTCTCGCCGGCCGTTCGATGATCATGCCGCACTGATGCGCGCCGTCATCGGCTAGACTGAGCCGGCCGTTCAATCGGCGTCGCGGGTCGAGCGCCGGCCCTTTCGAGAAGCGAGGACCGCACATGGCAAAGCAAGCGCACGACAGCGGCAGGAAGAAGCAGCAGAAGGCCCTCAAGGCCAAGCGCGAAGCGGCGAAGGCCAAGGGTTCGGACCGCAAGCGCGGCAGCAAGCAGCGCTGAGTCCCGCGCCGGCGATGCACTTCGGCGCGCTGGTTCCGCAAGGCTGGAAGCACGACCTCGACGGCCTGGCGCCGCAGGACGCCTTTGCGACTATGCTCGCCGTCGGCGAGCGTTGCGAGGCGCTCGGCCTGGATTCGATCTGGCTCTACGATCATTTCCACGCCGTCCCTTCACCGGCCGAGCCGGGCACGCCCGTCTTCGAATGCTGGACCGGGATGATGGCGCTCGCGATGCGCACGCACCGCGTTCGACTCGGCCAGATGGTCACCTGCACGCCGTACCGCAATCCCGCGTACCTGGCCAAGATCGCCGCGTGCGTCGACGTCGCCAGCGGCGGCCGCCTTGAGATGGGCGTCGGCGGCGGCTGGTACTGGGAAGAGTACGAGTCCTACGGCTACGGCTTCCCCGAACCGCGCGAACGGCTGGGCCACCTGCGCGACACCGTCAACATCCTCGACCGGATGTGGCGCGAGGAGCGTGCGAGCTACGAGGGAAAGTTCGCGTCCATCAAGGATGCGATCTGCGATCCGAAGCCGCTGCAAGACCCGCGGCCGCCGATCTGGATCGGCGGCGGCGGCGAGCAGATCACGCTTCGCATCACCGCGAAGCATGCCGACTGGGCCAACTTCATGGGCGACGTCGACACCTTCAAGCGCAAGCGCGACATCATGCGCGGCTACGCCGAGGAGATGGGCCGCGACCCGTCCCAGATCAAGCTCTCGATCCATTGCGAGATGCTCGTCGCCCCGACGGACACCGAATTGGGGGCTCTCACCCAGACGTATCCCTCGATCTTCGGCCGGCCCGAAGACGAGCGCCGCACCACGAACCTGATCGGCACCGTCCAGCAGGTGATCGACACGATCGGCGCCTACCGGGACCTCGGCTGCGAAGCCGTCATCCCGTGGTTCCCCGACTATCCCGACAGCGGATCGCTGGAGCTGTTCGCCACCGAGATCCGCGCCGCGTTCCGCTAGGAGCCCGGCGGGCTCAGCCGCCGCCCTGGGTCAGGGCCATCAACTCGTCGACGCCGTCGAGCGTGTCGAGCCGCAGGATCTCTGCCGCAAGCTTCGCCGTCGTGGGCTGATCCAGACGCCGGCGCGCGTTGGCCGTGAACTTGGCGCGCAGGTCCTCGTCGGAGAGTTCGCGGCCGGGAGCGTCGTGGGCGGCGTCGCGGGTGCGTCCGTCGCGCAGCATGATCCGCACGCGCCCGCCGGCGGTGTGCAGCGAGTCGTCCTGCTCGAAGCCGACGCGCTCGGCGAGCGCGAGCACGCGACGATCCGATCGCGCATCCTCGCCGAACATCTCGGCGGGGGAGCGGCCGCCGACGATCGCGGTCGCGACCGCGAACGGCAGCGAGAACCGCGCCTCGTCGTCGGTGACCGGCCGGAGCTTCTCGCTGCGCGGCTCGCACACCAGCGCGGCCGCGCCCGGCGGAATCGAGCACAAGATTTCTTCGATGTCTCCGGCCTTGAGTCCCAGCCCGGCCGCCGCGTTCATGTCCGCTTGCACCCACAGCGCCGCCGGATACGGCTTGAGCGCAACCGACAGGCAATCCCATCGTTCGCCCAACTGATCGACCGGCCCTGAGACCGGACCGGGCGCGTCGCGTTCGGCGATGCCGCGACGAGCCAGGTCCGCGGCGATCACGCCCGTCATCGCCGACCATCCTCGCCGCAGCGACGGCCGCTCCGCCGCCGGCGCTCCCGCCGGCGTTCCCGAGCGTGCGGCCAGCGCGATCGCGGCCGCGGTTTCGCGCTCGGACAATCCCCAGATGCGCGCCGCCGCCGCCGCCGCGCCGGCCGGCAGCGCGCCCGGCGAACCCGACGACGCCAGTCGCGCGGCGACCTCCAACCCGATCGCCGCCGCCAACACGAACGCGGCGCCGTCTCGCTCCGCTTCCTGCGCGGTGGCCAGCGCGGCCGGGATCACCGCCGCGTCGATCGGCGCCAGCGTCGGCGGGTGCACCGCGTCGTGGACCAATGCGCCGGCGAGCGTCCCGTTGACCAATGCCGCGTGCGGCGCCGGCGCTCGGAAGTCGTGGCCTGCGACGCCGGCCTCGCGCGAGCCGGACCACGCGCGCACTGCGTCCACGGTCCCGGCGGCCGCGCCGTCGGCCGCGGCGGCGAGCATGCAGCCGGCCGCGTCGAGCGTGCGCCGGCGCACCGAGTCGATCACCTCGGCCGGCAGGCGCGCGAGCGTGACGTCGGCGGCGAACTCGGCGAGGCGTTCGGCGATCGTCACGATCCGAAATCGTACCGGAGGGCAGCGGGCGGATAGAGTTGCGTGGAACCTCCCGAGGAAAGGTGCGCGCGATGACGACCTACGGAATGACGATCGGCGGGCCGCTTGGGATCATCGGCCGCGTCGCCGGGCGCTGCGAGGATGCCGGATACGAATCGCTCTGGGTGGCTGAGACCGCGCGCACCGCCTACATCCAGGCAGCCGTCGCGTTGCAGGCGACCACCACCGCGACGGTGGGCACCTCGATCGCGCTGGCCTTCCCGCGCTCGCCGGTCATCACCGCGATGACCGCGCGCGATCTGTCGGAGCTGTCCGGGGGCCGCTTCATCTTGGGCCTCGGCACACAGGTCAAGCGCGTCAACGAACTTCGGTATTCGACGCCGTTCGAGCATCCCGCGCCCAAGATCCGCGAAGTGATCGAGGTCTGCCGCAAAGTCTGGGGCGCGTACGCCGGCGAGCCGATCAACCACGAAGGCCGCTTCTACACCGTCACCATGCCCCCGTTCCCCGGCGGGTCGCCGCCGCCGGCGCCGATCCCGGTCGGCGTCGCGGCCGTCAACCCGATGATGGTCTCGCTCGCCGGCGAGATCTGCGACGTGTATCTGGGGCATCCGTTCAACAGCGTCAAGTACTTCGACGAGATCGCGCGTCCCGCCCTGGATGCCGGCGCTGAAAAAGCCGGCCGCAAGCCGAGCGAATGCCGGATCGCGCAAGGCGCGATCACCAGCGTCGCCGAAACGACCGACGCCGCGATCGCGGGAGCGAAGCTGCAGATCGGCTTCTACGGCACCACGCGCACGTACTCGAAGATCTTCGAGATCCACGGCTGGGGACACATGACCGCCGCGCTGCGCGAGGCATTCGCCAAGGGCGACATGCAAGGCATGATCGATCTGGTCACCGACGAGATGGCCGAGGCGTACAGCATCTTCGGCACGCCCGACGAGGTGCGCGACAAGGTCAAGCGATGGGAGGGCCGCGCCGACGAGATCATCCTCGGCCCGCCCTGGGCCTCACCCGACTTGGCCCGCACCGAAGAAACCTTCGAGGCAATCCTGGAAACGTTCGCGCCGAATCGCTAGAGCGTCGCGTCGGCCAAGTAGCAGACTTCGGCGACACCTTGGAATCCGAGGCACACGGTGGGTGGCTGTGTCGGTGGCGGGGGACACCCGAATCCGAAGCAGCTGACCGGCAGAATCCACATGCCCACGGGCTGGTTCTGGGGGCTCCCGATGCGCAGACCGATCCAGAAGCGGTACGTCATCGGGTCGCGGAACGTGGGGACTGCGGGGATCGACGGGACGAGCGTGGACGGGTTGGACGGGATCTGGTTCAGCCACGGGCTTGCGATCGCGGTGGGGTTCGACGGGATCACGCCCGGCGGCACCGAGACGCCCGGCACGGTCGGGTTGCCGATCGTCGGCAGCGGGCCGATCGTGGGCACGCCCGGAACCG
>DASWHR010000082.1:0-11050 GCA_036398095.1 Actinomycetota bacterium | reverse complement strand
TCGCGCCGGGTCAGCTGCGCGTAGACGTCTTGGGCGGTCTCTTCGGCGCTGGAGATCAGCACGGCGTCGCGCATCACGAAATGGAGCACGCCCTGGAGCAGCGGATAGTGCGTGCATCCCAGGATGAGCGTATCGACGTCCCGCGATTGCAATGGCGCGAGGTATCCGCGCGCGACCTCGATGACCTCGGGGCCGGCCGTCTCGCCGCGTTCGACGAACTCCACGAATCGCGGGCAAGCCTGCGAAACGAGCGTGACGTTCTCGCGCGTGGCGTCCACGACTTTCTGATATGCGCCGGAGGCGACGGTCAGCTCGGTGCCGATCACGCCGATGCGGCGGTTGCGGGTCACGCGGATCGCCGCGCGCACGGCAGGCTCGACGACTTCGACGACGGGAAGATCGGGGAACGCCTCGCGCACGTGATCAAGGCCCGCGCTGGCGGCCGAGTTGCATGCGGCGACGAGCATCTTGACGTCTTGCTCGACGAGCCAGGATGCGATGTCGAGCGCGAAGCGACGCACCTCGTCGCGCGAACGCGGCCCGTACGGATAGCGCGCGGTATCGCCGTAGTAGAGGATTTGCTCGTCGGGCATGAGTTCGATCAGGCCTCGGACGATCGTGAGACCGCCGACGCCCGAATCGAACACGCCGATCGGCCGTGAGTCCATCGAGGACGTGAGTATATCCGTCGCTCCATTGCGCGAATCGCGCTGCGCGGTCCCCGGCCTGTGGTAGCCTCCGCGCGAGATTCGAAGGGGGAATGGCACATGATCGTCGTCCGCTTCAAGGTGACCTGCAAACCCGACAAGACCCAGACTGCGCTGGCCGCGTTCCGCGACGTCGTTGGCCCCAGCCGCACGCTGGAGGGAGTCGTCCACTTCGACATCGCGAGCGACCTGCTCGATCCGAACACGCTCGTCGCCACCGAAGTGTTCGCGGACCGCGCCGCGCTGGACCGTCAGGAAGCGCTCCCCGAAGTGCAGAAGGTCGTCGGAATGCTTCCCGACCTCCTCGCGGCCGAACCGGAGGCGACCATCTTCAACGTCTCCTCATCCGAACCCTGGGGCTGATCACCGGCCGCAAGCCCTCACGTCCATAGCGCGCCGACGGGCAGCGCGGCGAGACGGGGACCGAACGGCGTCGCTTCGGGCGACGCGCTCAGAAGAACGCCGAACTGAAATCGATCGCCGAGCCGGTCCTGGAGAAATCGCAACCCTTTCAGATCCGCGGCAGCGGGCGTGCTCGTCGCCTTGACCTCGATTCCTGCAACACGGCCGTCCGGATGCTCGAGCACGAGATCGACCTCGATGCCGCTTCGATCGCGGAAGTGCCACATCGACGGCCGATTGTCGGACCAGCCGAGCTGCTTGCGCACTTCGTTGACCACGAAGGTTTCCAGCACCTGCCCGAGAGGCCCGCCGGGCCGGCTGATCGCTTCCGCAGACGCGCCGAGCATGTGCGCAGCAAGCCCGCTGTCCGAAACGACGATCTTGGGGCGGCGGACAACCTTGCTGCTGAGATTCGCCGACCACCCGGGGACGAGTTGGATGAGAAATGCCGTGGCGAGAAAAGAAAGGTATCCGTCCACGGTGCGCGGAGGCGCGCCGAGATCGGAGGCGATGGAACTGACGTTCAGCTCGGTCGCGGTCCGTGCGGCGCACAGCTTGAGCAGCCGAGGCATCTCGGCAAGCCGTTCGATGGCGGCCAGCTCGCGGATCGTGCTCTGGCTGATCGTGGTCACGTAACTGTCGAACCAGCGTCTTCGCCGTGCGGGCGGCCTCCGCACCGCCTCCGGGTAGCCGCCGGTGAGAACGCGCTCTATCAGACGGCGCCGATCCATCTCGCCGCTTCGCACAAGGCCGCCAGGATCGTCGAAAAGCCGATCGACGAAACCTTCCGACGTGCCGGCCAACTCTCCCTGCGAGAACGGCCACAGATCCAGCGTCTCCACACGTCCGACCAAAGAGTCGGCCATGTCGGGTGCCGCAAGAAGCCGCGACGAGCCCGTGAGCAGAAACCGCCCGGGCCGCCGGTCGCGATCGACCTCGGCCTTGATCGCCCGAAACAGCACGGGCTCCAGTTGCGCCTCATCGATAACGAGCGTGTCGACGCGCCGTTGGACGAAGGAGCGGGGATCCATCCGAGCGGCCTCGCGGTGGACGGGGTTATCCAGCGTGACCAGCTCAGATGAGCCCGGATAGGTCAGGTTCTCGACCAGCGTCGTCTTGCCGACTTGCCGCGCCCCGTTGAGCGCCACCACCGGCGTATCGGCCAGCGCCGCCTCGACCAGCGGGGCAAGCGAGCGTTGGAGGACCTCCATGGGACGGATTATACCGCCGAATCGTCCAGATCCCCGCTGCCGAATCGTCCCAGCCTTGGCCGCGAAATCGTCCCGATGGGGGTATGGAATGGACTCAGGCCCAGATGGTGCCGTCGAGGCGTTCGACGGCTTCTTCGAAGGAGCCGGTGTAGGCGCCGGTGGACAGATACTTCCAGCCGCCGTCGGGGAGCAGGACGACGACGTCGCCGGAGTCCATCTTCGCGGCGGCGCGCTTGGCGACGTGCAGCGCCGCGCCGGACGAGATACCCGAGAAGATCCCTTCCTTTTCGAGCAGCTCGCGCGTGGCGGCAAGCGCGTCGCGCGTGCCGACTTTGATGCGGCGCGACAGCACCGACAGATCCACGATCGGCGGGATGAAACCCTCGTCGAGGTTGCGCAGTCCGTAGACCAGCTCGCCGTATTCGGGTTCGCCGGCAATGATCGCCACGTCGGGATTGTGTTCGCGGATGCGGCGGCCGCATCCCATCAGCGTGCCCCCGGTGCCCAGCCCCGCGACGAACGCGGTGATCTCGGGGCAGTCGCGCACGATCTCGGCGCCTGTCCCGTCGTAGTGCGCCTTCCAGTTCGCGTCGTTGCCGTACTGGTACAGCATGAAATACTTGTCGTCGGCCGCCATCTCCTTGGCGAGCGCAATCGCGCCGTTGGAGCCCAGCTCGCCCGGCGAGAACACCATGTCGGCGCCGAACATCTCAAGGATCTGGCGTCGCTCGACCGAGACGTTGTCGGGCATGACGCAGGTGAGCCGGTAGCCCTTGCGCTTGCAGATCATCGCCAGCGCGATGCCGGTGTTGCCGCTGGTCGGCTCGAGCACGATCTTGTCGCGCGTGAGCGAGCCGGAGGCTTCGGCGTCAACGACCATGCGCAGCGCGATCCGGTCCTTCATCGAGCCGGTCGGGTTCATGCCTTCGAGCTTGGCCCAGAAGCGGATGGCGGGGTTGGGCGAGAGCGAGTGGACGCCGACGAGCGGCGTGTTGCCCACGGCCGCGAGGATGTCGTCGTAGCGCACGGCTCTAGCCGCCGGCGACGGCCGGAAGGATCGAGAGCACATCGCCGTCGGACACGGGTGTCTCGAGCGCGCCGGTAAAACGGATGTCCTCGTCGTTCAGATAGATGTTGATGAAGCGGTGGATGTCGCCGGTTTCGGTGACGATCGCCTCGCGCAGACCGGGATGAGCCGAGTCGAGCGAATCGACGACTTCGCGCACGGTCGCACCGGACGCTTCGACCGCCTTCGCATTGCCGGTGTGCTTGCGCAAGATCGTCGGAACTCTGACTTCGACCGCCATGACCTCTGCTTCCTCCCGCGTACAGACTACGCCACCTGGATTTCGACCCTACGTTCGAACGACCTTCAACTCGGTGATTGTTCCCTCAACTATCCGAAAAGCCCGAAGCTCCGGGTTCTGCCTGTCCTGCAGGGTGACGAGCGCGTAGACGGCCTCCGGATAGAGCGCTCGCTCGACGTCGGTGGGCGAAGGGAACGCCGGCGAATGCGTGTGCGAATGATAGATGCACAGGATCTCCCAGTCGGCGTCGTAGATCTCGTCGGTTGCGCGCTTGAGCTCGCGCGGATCGGCCGAGTAGCGCATGACCGGGTCGGGATCGACGTTGCGGAGCCGGAACAGTCTTCGCGGGACGCTGTCGCCGCCGATGACGCCGCAGCATTCGCTGGGGTATTCGGCATCGGCATGGGCGACCATGTCGGCCACCATCGATTCGGGTATCTCGAACGTCTCCATTGATCAGCGCGTGAGGATATCAGCCTGCACGCAGCGCGATCCGGCCGGGCTCGCCGGCGTGGACCCTGCCGACGACGGCGGCGCCGGCCCCGCGGGCGGTCAGGCCGGCAACGAGCCCGTCGCGCGTCGCGGCCGGACAGCAGATCAGCATGCCGCCCGAGGTCTGCGCGTCGGCCAGCAGCGTCCGCAGCGGCTGGGCGGTGTCGCCGAAATCCACGAGCGGCCCCACGAATTCGAGGTTGCGTTCGGTGCCGCCGGGGATCATGCCGGCGGCGGCCAGGTCGGCGGCGCCGGGCAGCAGCGGGACGGCGGCCGGGTCCACGGTCGCGGCCACGCCCGATGCCGCCAGCATTGCGTGCAGATGCCCGAGCAGCCCGAATCCGGTGACGTCGGTCGCGGCCACGATTCCGGCGTCGCGCATCGCGTCGGCGGCGTCGCGGTTGAGCGCGGCCATCGACTCGATCGCCGCGGCGGCGGCGGCAGGCGAAGCCGCGTCGCGCTTGATCGCGGTGGCGATCACGCCGGTCCCGATCGGCTTGGTGAGCACCAGCAGATCGCCCGGCTGCGCGGCCGCGTTCGTGATGACGCGATCCGGCTCGACCAGGCCCACGACGGCCATGCCATATTTGGGCTCGTGGTCGTCGATGGTGTGGCCGCCGCCGATCATCGCGCCCGCCTGCGCCGCGACGGCCGCGCCGCCGTCGAGCACGCGCGCGAGCAGCTCCAGCGACAGCGTCTCGCGCGGCCAGCCGACAAGGTTCAGGCACAGCAGCGGACGCCCGCCCATGGCATACACGTCCGACAGCGCGTTGGCCGCGGCGATGCGTCCCCAATCGAACGCATCGTCGACGATGGGCGTGAAGAAGTCGGCGGTGAACACGATCCCCGTCGCGTCGTCGAGTTTGTAGACGGCCGCGTCGTCGCCGGTTTCGCTTCCGACCAGAAGCCGCTCCGCGTCGGGCGCGGAGGAGGGCGTGAGGAGGCGCAGGACCTGTGCCAGCTCGGCCGGGCCGAGCTTGCACGCTCAGCCGGCCCCGTGGCTATAGGCAGTCAGCCTGACCGTCTCCACGCAATCACCCCCGTTCGCTTTCCACGCGAGCGCTGCCGGCGGCGCGCTCGCGGCGCATCAGCAGCGTGGTCGTTATGAGCGCGATCGCGGCGAAGATGAACCACTGTACCGCGTAGGCCAGATGCGGTCCTTCGCCCGGCGGTGGCCGGCCGGCCGGATGCGGAAGATCGGTCTGGGCCGGCCGTTGCTGCTCCATCGCGATCGCGAGCGGCTCGATCGCATACGGCATCTGCTGCGCGAGCCGCTCGAGATCGATGCGTCCGATCGTCGTGAGCCGTCCGGCCGGCGGATCGCGCGGTCCGAACACGATCGGCTTCGGCTCGGTCGGCACCAGAATTCCGGTGACGGTCACCTCGCCGGCCGGCGGTGCGGTCTGGGCGGCGCCCGGCCGGTCGATCGTGAGCGGAATCCAGCCGCGGTCCACGATGATGGCGTCGCCACCGGCGAGCGTAAGCGGCGTGAGAAGATGATTGCCTGCGCGCCCGTTCAGCGATCGCGCGCGCAACACGACTTCGTTCGCGGGATCGTAGACGCCGGTCGTCCGCACGCGCCGGTAGGCGGCCGGATCGCCGCGGCCGCCGTCCAGCGGCGTCAGCGTCGCAACGTCTGCGACCGGCAGCGCCTCGCGCGCGATCAGCCGGTCGTTCAATGCGCGGCGATCCGACAGGCGCTGCAGTTGCCACAGGCCCAGCGCGACGCAGACGGCGACGACGACACCGCCAAGGACAGTCAGCACGACGCGGCGCCCGGTCATTGGTAGCCGAGGATAGCCGCCGCCCGCGGGGACCGCTTCACCGGATGCGCGGCGGCACCGCGTCCACCACGGCGTCCGCGATCGCCTGCTGTCCGTCCTGTGTCGGATGCGGCATGCAGTTGATGGTGACGCGCGCCGAGTAGACGACCTCGACCACCCCGATCCGGCGCGTCACCTCGCCGGTCGAGAACGGCTCCGGCTCGGCCGGCGTCGGGGACGGGCAGCGCGACGGCAGCGTGCCGGTCCACTGCTTGCCGCCGCCCAGGATCGCCGCGCCGGTGACGCGGAAGCGCACGTCGTAGTCGGGTCCGTAGACCCATGTCGCCTCGCCGTCTCCAGTCTGCGAACGGCACAGATCGTGACCGGCGAAATCCAGCGTTGCGACGCTCGCTCCGGCACGCGACGCGACCCGCCGGATCACCTCGTTCAGCGCGGACACACCGTCGCGAAACCGTTCGTGAACGGTCGCCTGCAACGCCAGCGCGGCGCGGCGAAGCGAGGCGTCCGACACCAGCGACAGCGGACTGTCCAACGCCGCGAGGGGCTCGTAGATCGGACAGGGATCTTCGCCCTCGGCGGCCGGGGCCGGCATCGGGTTGTAGTAGGACGTGAGCATGATCGTCGCGCCCGGGTATCGCTGGCGAAGCCGATCCAACGCGAGCGACAGGTTCGCATCGAGCGCCTCGAGCCGCCGGCGCAGCGCGTCGTTCTCGCAGGCGCCCTCGGAAAGGTCGGGCACGATCGCCTCGATGCTGCAATCGGCGAACTGGATGTCGTTGGCGCCGACGGTGATCAGCACCAGCCGCGGCGATCCGTTGAACACGCCGCGCGCGCGATCGAGTTGGTCGTGAAGGATCGAGGTCGTGCACGCGTCGGGCGTGTCGGGATGAGAGCCCGGACGGCCGGCGGTGGCGGCGCACGCCGACGAAACGGCGACGTTTCGCGACGGCCATCCCAGCGCTGCGCCGACGCGAGCGGGATAGGCGCGTTCGTTGTTCGGATATCCGAGCGCCGGTCCCAGTCCTTGCCCGGCAGCCACGGAATCGCCGAATGCCACAACGACCCGTTCCCCGGCGAGCGCCTCGTCGCCGCCGCGTCTGGTGGCCACGAACGCAAGCACCCCGCCGGCCAAACCGGCGAGCGCAACGATTACGAAAAGCCGATTTCGCACCGATTCATCCTCTGATGTCGGCCTGCGTCCGATCTGTGCCCGCAAGAAGTTTGCGGTCGCCGCGTATGAACTCCGTAGACGGCCGGGAACACCCGTAATCCGGCCGGAAAGGAGCCCGCCCCGTCACGGTATGCTCGATCCGATCGTCATTCATACGACCGGTCCGCACCGAAGCCGCTTCCGGAGGTTTTTCGGCATGAGAATATCCCGTCGCTTCTCGCTCGTCGTGCTCGGCGCCCTCGTCGCGCTTGCCGGCTCGCCGGCACGCAGCCGGCCCCAGCCGCTGATCGAACCCGCCGCGGAGCCGATCCGCGATTCCTACATCGTCACCCTCGCCGACGGCATCGCCGCCGACGCCGTCACCACGGTCGCGCGCGCGCTGACCCGGCGCCACGGCGGCTCGATCGAACACACGTATCGCTACGCGCTCAACGGATTTTCGATCCGCGCCTCCGAGCCCGTCGCGCGAGCGATCGCGGCCAGCCCGCTCGTGGCCGCCGTCGAGCAAGACGGCGTCGTTCGCCTCATCGCGACGCAGCCGAACCCGCCGTGGGGCCTCGACCGGATCGACCAACGCGACCGGCCGCTCAACGGCGCGTACTCGTACTCGGCCACCGGCGCCGGCGTCCGCGCGTACGTAATCGACACCGGCATCCGCGCGACGCACAACGACTTCGGCGGCCGCGCATCCGTCGGCACCGACACCGTTACGCCCGGCACCGGCGGAGTGGACTGCCACGGACACGGAACGCACGTTGCCGGAACCGTCGCCGGAACCACCTACGGTGTCGCCAAGCAGGCGAGCATCGTCGCGGTGCGAGTGCTGGACTGCGCCGGTTCGGGATCGAACGCCGGCGTGATCGCCGGCGTCGATTGGGTGACCGGCAACCGCGTCCTGCCGGCCGTGGCGAACATGAGCTTGGGCGGCGGCGCCAGCACCGCGCTCGACAACGCGGTGCGCAACTCGATCGCGTCGGGAATCACCTATTCGATCGCCGCCGGCAACGGCAACATCCTGGGGATCGCCGAGAACGCCTGCAACGTGTCGCCCGCGCGCGTCGCCGAAGCGATCACAGTCGGCGCGACGGACTCTTCCGATCGCAAGGCCTCGTTTTCGAACTTCGGCACGTGCCTCGACTTGTTCGCGCCGGGCGTGAGCATCACCAGCGCTTGGTCGACATCGGACACCGCGACGAACTCGATCAGCGGAACGTCGATGGCGGCGCCGCACGTCGCCGGAGCCGCGGCGCTGTATCTGCAAGGCAGCGCGTCGGCGACGCCGGCGCAGGTCGCCTCGGCGCTGTCGTCGAACGCGAGCAGCGGCAAGGTGACGAGCCCCGGAAGCGGCTCGCCGAACCTGCTGCTCTACACCGGATTCATCGCCGGCGGCCCGCCGTCGAACCAGCCGCCGACGGCGAACTTCTCCTCGTCGTGCACGCTGCTCGCCTGCTCGTTCACCGACGCGAGCAGCGATACCGACGGCACGATCGCCTCGCGCGCATGGGCATTCGGCGACGGCGGCACCTCGTCGGCGACGAACCCGTCCCACACCTACGCGGCGGGCGGCACCTATGCGGTGACGCTGACCGTCACCGACGACGACGGCGCGACCGGGGTCGCGTCGAAGACGGTGACCGTCTCGGACGGCAGCGACCCGGATCCGTCCACACCGACGCTGTCCAGCGGCGTCGCGAAGAGCGGATCGTCGGGCGCGGCCGGCACGTGGCAGTACTACAAGATCCAAGTTCCGTCCGGCCGCAGCCAGTTGAAGGTGGACCTGACGACATCACAGTCGTGCGGCCTGCTGGGATGCAGCCCCGACTTGGATCTGTACGTGCGGCGAGGCGCGAAGCCGACGGCGAGCGCCTACGACTGCCGCCCCTACACCGGATCGTCGAGCGAGTCGTGCACGATCAACGGCCCGGCCGCCGACTGGTGGTACATCGGCGTCTATGTCTACTCGGGCTCGTCGTCGCTCGCCTATTCGATCAAGGCGACGTACTAGCGTCCGGCTCGCACCGAGGGGCTCCGGTGATTCCGGAGCCCCTCATGCGTTCCGGCGCGCGGATCGGGTCGTCGCGATAGGCTCGCACCGTGACCGACAAGCGAACGCTCGCGGACGTAGAAGCCGGACTGGACATGTCACTCCGAGAGGCGATGACGAGCCAGCGCGCCGTGCGCCGCTTGCTGCCCGAACCCGTGGACGACGACATTGTCCGCCGTTGCATCGAGCTCGCCACGAAGGCGCCGACTGGCGGCAACGGCCAGAACTGGGAGTTCGTCGTCGTCAAGGACGCGACCGTCAAACGCCGGCTCGGCGCGCAGTATGCGCGCGCATGGTCCTTGTACGGCCGCGCCGGGCGGCGCGTGGCGGCCCGCAAGCCGGGAATGGACAAGATCCTCGACGCGGTCCAGTGGCAAGTCGATCACTTCGATGAGATCCCGGTGCTGATCGTGTGCTGCCTGCGCGGAGCAAAGATCCCCTACCTGCCGGCGCCGGCGATCGCCGAATCCAGCTTCTACGGCTCGATCTATCCGAGCGTGCAGAACCTGTTGCTTTCGGCCCGCGCGATGGGGCTGGGCGCCAGCCTGATCACGTTGCCGCTGTGGTCGGTCACGGCCGCGCGAACGATTCTGCACCTGCCGGTCAAGGTGACGCCGTGCTGCATCGTGCCGCTGGGATGGCCGCGCGGCCGCTACGGCCCGACGACGCGCAAGCCCGCCGAGGAGATCATGCACCTGGACCGCTACGGCAACCGCGCCTGGCGTCGCGACTCGCCGTAACCGGGCGGCAGACCCCGCCCCCGCATCGTCACAGAGGCTTTTCGTACCAGACCACGTCCCACCATCGATCGAACTTGCGTCCCTGCTCGGTGAACGTGCCGGCGCGCGTGAAGCCGAACCGCTCGTGGAGCGCGACCGACGCCTGGTTCGGACCCGAGATCCCGGCATAGGCGCGGTGGACGTCTTCGCCCGCGAGGATCGAAAACAGCTCGGCGTAGAGCAGCGTCCCGAAACCGCGGCCGGTCGCGGCCGGATGAAGGTAGACGGTGGTCTCGACCGAGGTGTCGTAGGCGGCTTTGGGCCGCCAGCGGCTGGACGTCGCGTATCCGAGGACGCGATCCGCGTCGCGAGCGACCAGCAAACGGTGCCGGCCGGACGACGCATAATGATCGAACCATTCCCGGCGCCCGTCGACCGTGAACGGCTCGAGATCGAAGGTGATGTAGGTCTCGCGAACGTAGTGATTGTAGATCTCGACGATCGGCTCCAGATCGCCTTCCGCACCTGCCTCGACGGTCACGCTCATCCCATCCCTCCCGCATGCGATCATACGGCGATGAGCGACTTCGATTTCGCCGATTCAGCCGGCGTGGGCGTTGGCGTCGGCCCGCATCCGCGGCCGTGGCCGGACGATCCTCGTCTTGATCCGGCGTTGCTGGAGGGCGGCGATGCGCGCAACGTCGCAGACCGCTACCGCTACTGGCTCCAGGAAGCGATCGTCGCCGACTTGGATACGCGGCGGCATCCGTTCCACGTCGCGATCGAAAACTGGCAACACGATTTCAACATCGGCGCGGTGGTACGCAACGCGAACGCGTTCCTCGCGGCCGAAGTGCACATCGTCGGGCGGCGAGCCTGGAACCGGCGCGGCGCCATGGTCACCGACCGCTACCTGCACGTGCGCCATCACCCGGCGATCGACGACCTGGTCGCCTGGACGCGCGCGTCCGACCTGCCGCTGCTGGGCATCGACAACCTGCCGGGATCCGAGCCGCTGCCCGACGCGGACCTGCCGCGCGCCTGCGTGATGCTGTTCGGCCAAGAAGGACCGGGATTGTCGGAGGCGGCTCGCGCCGCGGTCGAGCGCACGCTGTCGATCCCGCAGTTCGGATCGACGCGTTCGATCAACGCCGGCGTCGCGAGCGGCATCGCGATGTACGAGTGGGTTCGCCGCCACGCCGTGCCGTGACCA
>DASWHR010000081.1:0-17657 GCA_036398095.1 Actinomycetota bacterium | reverse complement strand
GCTCCGGTGAGGCCGGTGACGGTGGTGGGGGTGGTGCGGTTGGTGGTGGTGCCGTCTCCGATCTGCCCGGAGCGGTTGGGGCCCCAGCATTTGACGGTTGCGTCGGAGAGCAGCGCGCAGGTGTGGAAGTCGCCGGCGGTGATGGCGGTGGCTCCGGTGAGGCCGGTGACGGTGGTGGGGGTGGTGCGGTTGGTGGTGGTGCCGTCTCCGATCTGCCCGACGACGTTGTTGCCCCAGCATTTGACGGTTGTGTCGGAGAGGAGCGCGCAGGTGTGGGAGTCGCCGGCGGTGATGGCGGTGGCTCCGGTGAGGCCGGTGACGCTGGTGGGGGTGAGACGCTGGGTGGTGGTGCCGTCTCCGATCTGCCCCTCGCTGTTGCGGCCCCAGCATTTGACGGTTGCGTTGGAGAGCAGCGCGCAGGTGTGGAGGTCGCCGGCGACGATTTGCTGGGGCACGGGTGCCAGCGTCAGCGCGTTGATCTGGATGCTCAGGCCCCGGTTGCCGGCCTCGTCGGTTGCTCCGACGACGACGTAGTAGCGCTGCCGGTCGTCCAGGCCGTCCACGAACGCCAGGCGCGTATTGCCGTCGCGCGACAGCGCGGGCGCGAATCCGGTCAGACACGAACCGGCCGTTGTGCTCAAACAGGCCTGATAGGTCAACGCCGGGCCCGCGCTGATCGCATCCGTCGCCTCCGTCCAGGAGACCGTCAAGCGGCCGCGTGCGGAAGCCTGCGCGTAGATCAAGCCGGCGAAGGACGGCGGCGTCGAGTCCTCGACATAGCCGATCGCCCCGCTGCAGCCCGACAGGTTGCCGGCCGCGTCGGTGATGCGCGCCGAGAAGCTCGTCGAGGTGTCGTCGTCCACGCCCGCGGTGACCCCGGCCAGGTAATCCGCGGCGCCGACGACGGCGAACGGCGTCCCGGAGCAGTCGCCCGTCCGGTAGACGCGCACGGTCGCGCCCGACTCGGCGGCGCCGGCAAGGATCGGGCTGTTGTCGTTGGCCGGCGACGAGCCCAGCAATGAGATCGTCGGCGCCGACGCGACGGTGTCCACGATCCACGATGCCTCGTCGGGGCTGGGATCGACGTTGCCGGCCTGATCGATCGCGCGCACCCGGAAGGTGTGCGTCGCGTCGGCCAGCGACGAGTAGCTGCGCGGGCTCGTGCACGCGGCGAACGCGCTGCCGTTCAGCGAGCATTCGAACGTCACGCCCGGCTCGCTGGTGAACGACAGGCTCGCCGACGTCGCGTTGGTCGGCGAGGCCGGCGAGGAGGTGATCTGGGCGACCGGTGCGACCGTGTCGATCGTCCATGCGTGCGATGAGACGGGGCCGGTGTTGCCGCTCCCGTCGGTTCCAACGACCGAGAACTGATGCGTGCCGTCGGTCAGTCCGCTGTAGGACTTCGGGCTGGTGCAGGTCGCCTGCGCGCTGCCGTCCAGCGAGCATTTCAGGGTGGTCCCGCCGGGCGCGGTGAACGAGAACGAAGCCGACGACGATGTTGACGGGTTCGCCGGCGCGGCGGTGATCGTCACCGACGGCCCGCCGCTGCTGGTGATATCGACCGTCCAGGTGCGGGACGCGGGAGTGGCGTCGGTGTTGCCGGCCTGATCGGTGGCGCGGACCAGCAGCGTGTGGGAACCGTTGCCGAGCGCGTTGAACGAGACGGGGCTGACGCACGGCGAGTAGGCCCCGGCGTCGAGCGAGCAGGCAAACGCCGCCGTCTCGGTCGCGGTGAACGAGAACGTCGCCGATCCGCTCGCCACCGTTCCCGACGGCCCGGCCGTGATCGAGGTGTCGGGCGCGAGCGTGTCCACCGTCCAGGTTTGCGAGACCGCCACGCCGGTGTTTCCCGCCTGATCGGTCGCGCGCACGCTGAATGTGTGCGCGCCGTCGGACAGCGCCGCATAGGTCGCCGGATTGACGCACGCCACGAACGCGCTGCCGTCGATCGAGCAGGCGAACGTGGACGGCTCGGAGGCGGAGAACGTAAACGAGGCGGTCGTATCCGCCGTCACGCCGGTCGGGCCCGAGGTGATCGTGGCGCTGGGCACGACGGTATCGATCGTCCAGCCGTGCGCGGCGGCCGGCCCGACGTTGCCGGCGGCGTCGGTTGCTCGCACCAGGAACGTGTGATCCCCGTCGGACAGGTCCGAATACGACTTCGGAGAGGTGCACGGCGCGTAGGCCGCGGCGTCCAGCGAACAGGCCGTCGTCGCTCCGGCTTCGGTGGAGAAGGTCATGCTCGCTCCGGTCGCGTTCGTGGGCGAGCCGGGTCCGGAGGCGATCGTGGTTGCCGGGCCGCTTGTGTCGATCGTCCAGGCGCGGGTCGCCGCAGTGGCCTCGGCGTTGCCGGCCTGATCGGTCGCGCGCACGCCGAACGTGTGGGCGCCGTCGGGCAGCCCGGCGTAGGTCTTCGGGCTGTCGCAGGACTGCCACGCGCCGCCGTCGAGCATGCACTCGAACGTCGAGGTCTCGTTCGCGGTAAACGACAGCGACGCCGACGCCGACGCGACGATTCCGGACGGGCCGGCGGTGATGGTCGACTCCGGCGGGATCGTGTCCACCGTCCAGGTGTGCGACGCGGCGCCTCCGATGTTGCCGGCCGCATCGGTCGCTCGAACCTTGAACGTGTGTGTCGCGTCGGCCAGTCCGGCGTAGCTCTTCGGGCTGGCGCACGACGAGAACCCGCCGCCGTCCAGCTCGCATGCCAGCGTCGCGCCCTGCTCGGTGGAGAACTCGAACGTCGCGCCGGTCGATGAGGTCGTCGCCGAGGGTCCGGCGGTGATCGTGGTCGTCGGCGCGACCGTGTCGATGGTCCAGGTGTGGTCGGCGGGCGCGCCGACATTGCCGGCGTCGTCGGTCGGCCGAACCCGGAACGTGTGCGTGCCGTCGGCGAATCCGGTGTAGGACCGCGGGCTGCTGCACGACGCGTATGCGACGCCGTTCAGCGAGCACTCGAAGGTCGCGTCCGGCTCCGATGAGAACACGAAGGTCGCGCCGGTCGCGTTGGTCGGCGATGCCGGCGCCGAGGTGATCGACACTGCCGGCGGGGTGGTATCGATCGTCCAGGCGCGGGACGCCGGCGACGGGTCCACGTTTCCGGCGAGATCGGTGGCCCGAACCTGGAACGTGTGGGCGCCGTCGGCCAGGCCCGAGTACGAGGCCGGGTTCGTGCACGCCGACCACGCGCCGCCGTCGAAGGCGCACGCGAACGTCGCGGACTCGGATGCGCCGACCCCGAACGTCGCCGAGTTGTCCGTGGTGGTCCCGGACGGTCCCGAGGTGATCGTGGTGTCGGGTGGCGTGATGTCGATCGTCCACGAGTGCGTCGCTGCCGGGCCGGTGTTGCCGGCCGCATCGGAGGCTTTCACGTTGAAGGTGTGCGTGCCTTCCGCCAGGCTCGCGTACGTCGCCGGCGAGGTGCACGACGCGAACGCGCCGGCGTCGAGCGCGCACTGGTACGTGGCGCCGGGCTCGGCGTTGAAGTGGAAGGTTGCGCTCGTCGTGTTGGTCGGTGTGGGCGGGCCGCTGGTGATGTTCGCGACCGGAGCGTCGAGGTCGATCACCCAGGAATGCGCGGTCGGGTCTCCGGTGTTGCCGGCCGGGTCCACGGCCCGGACCCGGAACTGGTGCGTCCCGGCGGGCAGTCCGCTATAGCTCTTCGGGCTCGCGCACGAGGCGTACGCGCCGCCGTTGAGCGAGCATTGGAACGAGGCTCCTGCCTCGGAGGAGAACGCGAACGACGCCGTCGTCTGATTCGTCGGCGACGCCGGCGCCGAGGTGATCGTCACCGTCGGCGGCAGTGTGTCCAGGATCCAGGTGTGCGACGCGGGTGTCGCGTCCACGTTGCCGGCGGCGTCGGTGGCTCGAACCGCGAACGTGTGCGATCCGTCGGGCAACCCGCCGTAGGAGACCGGAGTCACGCAGGCGCTGAACGCGCCGCCGTCCAGCGCGCAGGCGAACGCTGCGGTCTCGCTTGCGGTAAAGGTAAACGTGGCCGAAGAAGAGTTCGAGAACAGCGGCGGCGCGGAAGCGATCGTGGTCTCGGGCGCGGTTGAGTCCTCCACATAGGTCACCGCTGCCGAACAATCCGAAACGTTGCCGGCACCGTCGGTGGCGTGCGCGCTGAAGCTGGTCGTGGTGTTGTCGGCGACCGAGACGGTCACTCCGCCGGCAAACTGAACGTTGGTCACGCCGGCAACGAAGCTTCCGGCGCAGTTGTTCTGGCTGAAGATCTTCACCGTCGTGCCGGCTTCGGAGGTGCCCGACAGGACGGGAGCGTTGTTGTTGGCAGGCGAACCCGGCGCGATGCCGGTAATCGCCGGCGCGACCGGCGGGACGATGTCCCGGAACGTCGCCGTCACGTTCAGCGGAGCGCCGGTGCCGCTCAAAGAGCACGTGGTGCTTGCGCCGGAGCACGCGCCGCTCCAGCCGTCGAACGCGGATCCGGCGGACGGCGAGGCCGTCAGCGTGACCGACTCGTTCTTCAGCAATCCGTCCGAACAGTCGCCCGGGCAGGCGATCCCGCCGTTTGACGACGAGACCGAGCCCGCGCCGCTGCCGGCCAGGACCACGGTCAGCGGGAAGCGTCCGGCCCACACGGTGACCGAATCGCTCTTGGACTCCAGCGACGGCAGACCGGCGAGCACGACCGCTTCGACACTGTGCGCACCGGGCACGAACGACACGCCGGCGGAGTACGTGCCGCCGGTGTCGGTCGTCGCCGTCGCGGCCTCGACGCCGTCCACCAGGATCGTCACGCTCTGAGAGGGCAGCGGCAGTCCTTGCAGGCGAACCGATCCGGACACGGTGACGGAGGTAAACGCCTCGGCCGCGGCCGGAGCGGCGATCGTGACCGTGACCGGTCCGGAAGCCGCGGCCGGCGCACGCACCGGCACGAGCATTGCTCCAACGGAAAAAAGAACAGCAGAAACGATTCGCCGGCGCATCTCTCCCCCTGTGGCTGCTTGGGTAGACGTGCGGGGCGCACTCAAAAATGACAAACCCCCACGAAAGAGGATCAAGGGTATCCACGCAGAAGTCAAGATCCAGGCTGGAAGACCTTGTATTGACCGGTTTTCCACGGCGGCCGTACCATGTGGGTGGCCCGGCGAGTGTGCCGGGCGCAGCATTGAGAAAGGAGAGCGTTGGCAGACGTAGGCGCTGTAGTCGAGGGCACGGTGATTCGCATCGCACCCTACGGAGCATTCGTGCAACTCGATTCGGGCGAGACCGGGTTGGTTCACATCTCTGAGATCGACCGGAACTTCGTCCGCGACGTGCGGGAGCACCTGCGCGAGAACGACAAGGTCACCGTCAAAGTGGTTGGCATCAAGGACGGCGGCAAAATCGACCTTTCAATGAAGCAGGCCGCACCCGACTGGCAGCCCGAACCGCCTCGCAGATCCCGCGGCTCCGATCCGGAATTCGAGCAGAAGCTCAAGCGGTTCATGCGCGCCAGCGAGGAACGCCTCGTGGACTGGCGCCGCCAGCGCGAATCCAAGCGCGGCTGACCTCGATCGATTCGATGACCGACCCCGCCGATCTTGCGGGCGTCGTCGGCGTGCAACTCGGGCGGCCGGCGCGAGGCGATGTTCGCGTGGCCGCCCGATGCCCGTTCGGACTGCCCCTCGTCGTGCGCACGCCGCCGATGCTCGACGACGGCACGCCCTTCCCGACGCTGTACTACCTGACCTGTCCCGTCGCGGTTCGCGACATCGGCCGTCTGGAAGCAAGCGGTTGGATGGCCGAGCTGACGCAGCGGCTCGACGGCGATCCCGCGTTCGCCCGGTCCTATTCCGAAGCGCACCTGCGCTACCGCCGCGACCGCGACGGAAGCGATGACGGCAAGTCCGAAAGCGCCGGAGGCATGCCCGGCCGCGTGAAATGCCTCCACGCGCTCTACGCGCACGACAAGGCCGACGCCAATCCGGTCGGCGCACTCGTCGCCGAGCGCATCGAGCCGATCGATTGTCCCGGCCCGTGCGTGCGCCGCGGCGACGACGGCGAATACGAGCGCGTCCCCAAGCACCCCGGATTCAAAGGCCGATGAGCCTTCGCGCCGCGATCGACGTCGGCACCAACTCGGTTCGCCTGCTCGTCACCGATGGCCGGGCCGGCGCTCCCATCGGCGGCGGCGGCGACTTCGATCGCTCGCTCACGATCACGCGGCTCGGCGAAGGCGTCGATGCCGCGCGCGCGCTGCAGCCCGAGCCGGTCCGCCGAACCATCGAGGCGATCGCCCGCTACGCGTCTCGCGCGCGCGAACTCGGCGTTGCCGGCGACCGGATCCGCGCATGCGCGACCTCCGCGGTACGCGACGCCGCGAACCGCGACGAGTTCCTCGTCGCCGTTCGCGACGCCGCCGGCGTGACGCTCGAATGCATCAGCGGCGACGAGGAAGCGCGGCTGTCCTTCGCCGGCGCCGCCGCCTCGTTCGAACCGCGGGCGCCCAAGCTGGTCGTCGACATCGGTGGCGGATCGACCGAGTTCGTCGCCGGCGACACGCAGGTGCGTGCCGCGATCAGCGTGGACGCCGGATCCGTGCGCCTGACCGAACGCCACGTCACCGCCGACCCGCCACCGGCCGCCGACCAGGCCGCCGTCCGCGCGGGCGCCGACGCGGCCGTGGCGGCCGCGCGTGCGGCCGTCGGGGCGGCGCTGCGCGCGATGCCGGGCGAGCCCGTCCTGATCGGAGTCGCCGGCACGATCACCACCGCCGCCGCGATCGCGCTCGACCTGCCCGGCTACGACCGCGACGCGATCCACCGTCACGTTCTCGCACGCGAAACCGTCGCCGCGATCCGCGGACGGCTCGCATCCATGACGAGCGCGCAGCGACGCACCTTGCCGGCGATGCCGCCCGGCCGCGAGGACGTGATCGTCGCCGGCGCGATCCTGCTCGAGGCCGCCATGGACGGCTTCGGCTTCGACGCCGTGACCGTGTCCGAGACCGACATTCTCGACGGCATCGCCGCCTCGATCTCCTAGTCGCCCCCGCTCCCGACGGCCTCGGCCTTTTTTCCCAATTACCGCAAGGTTCCTCTTTTCCGCTTTACCCCGGTTCCATAGGCCATTCGAACCTTTGTGGCGGAAGGAAACAAAGCGGCCGACCTTGAATGAATCCGCAGAAGCGGCAAATCAGAGCGATCCGGGGAATTGTGGTGAACCGGCACTCTGGGTGGCCGCGAAGCGGGGCGCCGTAGGGGCGGCCCCGAGCCGATTCAGGGGGTGCTCACGCAATGAGGAAGTTTCGCGTCCTAGCCCTGGCCGGGGTGGCTGCGCTCGCGATGCTCGCCGTGCCGCTGGCGTCGCAGGCGACGCCGTATTCGTTCACGCCGCGCATCACGTTCCCCGAGCACGCAGGGGGATATCAGACCACGTCCGTTCCGTTTACCGGACGCGGTGTGCCGGGCACGCAGGTCCGCCTGGTCCTGGGCGACCCGCCCTGCAGCCCCGGAGGCTGCGCGCTGAACCCGACCGTCGCGGGGCCGATCCTGATCGATCCGGCCGGTGACTGGACCGCGCCCGTCGGCCTTCCCGAGGGTCAGCACATCGTCTACATGTGGTGGAACAACGGTCTGTCGGACCGTGTCGTGGACATCGTCGAGTTCACCCTCGACGTGACCGCGCCGGCGGCGCCGACGATCGACTTCCCGTTCGGCGGTGAGACATTCACCTCGACGGTCGTGCCGATCTCCGGAACGGCCGAGCCGCGCGCGCACGTCGTGATCGTCGATGAACTCGGCAACGTGCGCTCGACCACCGCGGCCGAGGACGGCACCTGGTCCTACGCGGCGATCTTCCGTGCCGGCCCGCACACGATCTCCGCCTATCAGGACGACCTCGCCTTCAACGCGAGCCCGATGTCGCTGCCGGTTTCGTTCACCGTGGACGTCGACGAGACGCCCCCGGTCGCGCCGACCATCTTGACGCCCAGCAACGGCGATCTGCTGCCGGCCACCGTGGTGGTGTCGGGCATTTCCGAGCCGCTCTCCACCGTCGAGGTGTTCGAGGACCGTCCGCCGGGGTTCATCATCTACGGCTCGGTCATCGCGGCCGGCGACGGAACCTGGTCGCTGACGCTGTCGCTGAGCGACGGCCTGCACGGCTTGCGCGCCCGCGCAACCGACGCGGCCGGCAACCTGGGTCCGGCAAGCGATGAGGTCGCGTTCCAGGTCGACGCGGTCAACCCGACGGCGAAGACGAAGAAGCCGCAGTACTACCTGATCGGGTCGTGGAACTTCATCGACGGCGACACGATCCGCGGCTACGCAAGCGACAACGTCGCGGTGGCCTCCATCCAGGTGCAGTACTTCGACTTGATCGGAAACCTGGTGCAGGACAACGTGGCGCTGTGCTCGGGTTGCGGCACGCAGTCGGCCACGTGGGAGGACACGCCGGCCGCGCTCGCGCCCGGCATCTACTTCATCGAGGCGACCGCATTCGACACGGTCGGCAACGCATCCAGCGTCGCCGATTTCAACTTGCTCGTCTTGCCGTAGCAACCGAGCAAGCAAGCATCGAGACGGGCCCGGCACATTCGGGCCCGTCTTGTTGCATACTGAGCGCTTCGATGAGCCGAATCGTTCGAGTTGCCATGGCCGCGCTGCTGCTCGCCGGCGCGCTTGCTCAGTCTTCGCCGGGTGGGCCCGTCGCCGCGAAGCCGCCGGACCTATCGGCGTTCCGCGGGCTCGGCGCGTGGATCGACATCTACGACTACTCGACCAACGCCTGGGACGCGACCGGCGTGATGAAGGCCAACGGCGTGCGGACCGTGTATCTGCAGACCGGCCGGTGGAACTCGCCGACCGCGAACAACACCGCGCAGTTCACCGACAAGAGCAAAGTGGATTGGTGGCTGCACGCGGCGCACGCGCGCGGCATGAAAGTCGTCGGCTGGTACCTGCCCGCCTACGACGACATGCTCCGCGACCTGCGACGCACCGCGATGATCCACACGTACAAGACCGGGTGGGGCCACCGCTTCGACGGCGTCGCGATCGACATCGAGTACAAGGGCCAGGTTCGGTCGCTGTCCACCTGGAACGCCCGGGTGCTTGAACATGCGCAGCGCGTGCGCAAGGCGCTCGGCTATTCGGCGCCGATCGCGGCGATCACGCCGGCGCCGATGGGGATGCGGATCCGGCCCGACGCGTGGGCCGGCTTCCCGTGGAAGGGCCTCGCGCAGGTGTCGAACGTGTTCATGCCGATGGGCTACTGGACGTACCGCACCGACTGCCCTTCCAACCCGAACCATTGCCCGCACGCCTACACGGAAAACAACGTCATCGAGACGCGCCGGCTGACCGGCAACTGGAACGCGCTCGTCCACGCCATCGGGGGCGTCGCCGACACGATCAGCGTTGCGGACGTAGAAGATTTCGTCCTCGGCGCCCAGCACTCCAAGGCGATCGGCGGCTCGCTCTACGACTACCGGACCATGAGGGCCGAGCACTGGCGGCCGCTCGCCCCGCTCAACGGCTGACCGGCAAAGCGGCAGACTCCGGCAATTCGATTCCACCGGACATTATTGCCGACGGAAACTATCCTTCGAGGGCTGCGGCGATCCCGGCCAGCGCGGCCTCGTCCAGCGCCAGCGTGGCCGCGGCGACGTTGGACTCGACGTGCTTCGCGCTGCGCGAGCCGACGATCGCGGCCGTGATCCCTTCCTGGTGCAGCACCCACGCGATCGCCAGTTGCGCCAACGTCACGCCCAGCCGCTCCGCGACCGGCCGCAGCCGCTCGACCGTCGCCAGATTCCCCTTCACGTTCGCCGGCCCGAACAGCGGCTCGTAGAGCTGGAAGCCGCGCTCGCCGCTCCGCCAGTCGTTGCGGTCGAACGTCGATTCGCTCGTGATCGTGCCGGACAGCAGCCCGCACGCCAGCGGCGAGTATGCGACCGTCCCGATCTGCCGCTCCCCGCACCACCGGACCAGATCCAGGTTGCTCCGATGCAGCAGCGACACGTGCGGCTGGAGCGAGTCCACGTGCCGGATTTGCTCGCACGCCTCGATCAGCGGGACGGGGAAGTTCGACACGCCGATCGCGCGCACCAGCCCCTCCGAGGCCAGATCGGCCATCGCATGCCAGGTCTCTTCCACGGGGACGTTCTTGTCCGGCCAGTGCAACTGATACAGGTCGATCGTCTCGCGGCCGAGCCGCTTGAGCGAGTCCTCGCACGCCCGCCGCACCTGGTCGGTCGCGAAGCCCGACCCGCCCGGGGTGGGAGCGACCTTCGTCGCCACCATCATCGCGGGGCGTTCGGCCAGGGCACGGCCGGCCAGCTCCTCGGAGGTGTGCGGCCCGTAGACCTCGGCCGTGTCCAGCCAGTTGATGCCCGCGTCGAACGCGGCCACGATCGCGCCGACGATGCCGTCCTCGTCGACCGGTCCCCAATGCTCGGACGCCTCCCACGCGCCGTAGCCGATCACCGACAGGTCCAAGCCGCTCGTACCCAACGCTCGCGTTTTCATGAGGGCCATCCTTCCCGCGGGCCGACGGGTCCGTCAAAGGCGGGTACCCTGTGAGAGCCATGGCGAAGCCGCGAACGAAGCCACGTATCAAGACCGCGATGGTCGGGCAGTTCACCCACGAGCATGCCGAGGCGATCGCCAAGGAACTCGAGGAGGCCGGAATCGCGTGGTACTACAAGCAGGCCGGCTCGATCGTGCAGACCTTCTTCCGCGGTGACTGGGGCGTCCGCCTGTTCGCCGACGTCTCGCGCGCCGACGAAATCCGCACGATCGTCAAGCGCGTCGAAGACCGATTAGGCCCGACGACGTAACGCGCGCCCGGGTGGCGGAACAGGCAGACGCACCGGACTTAAAATCCGAGGCCCCTTACGGGGCGTGAGGGTTCGACCCCCTCCCCGGGCACTTTTTTTCCCCTCATTCTTCGCGACCGTCGCGAGCATCCCGCCGAACCAGAGGGCTTTCGCGTGAGGCGTGCTAATCGTTGCGGCAAATGGCGGCCATATATGACGCGGAGTTACCGCAAGGATTGATCGACGACGAGGCGCTTTCGGCGCTCGCCGCGCGGCAGCACGGGGCGATTTCGCGGGCGCAGGTGTACGCAGCCGGCGGCACACGCAATACCGTGCGGCGGCGTGTCCGGGCCAAGGGTTGGATCTCCGCGTCACCCGACGTGTTCCGTATCCGCGGCTCCGTGCCGACATGGCGGCAGTCCCTGATGGTCGCGGTCTTGGCGTGGGGACCGGACGCGTACGTCTCGCACCGCGCCGCCGGGTCGCTGTTCGGTCTCCCCGGCCTCACGGAGCAGCCCGCCGAGCTGACCGTCCCGCGTGATCGCAGGCGCCGCGGCGCTCCCGGAATCGTGCACGAGGGCGACGTCGATGCGCTCGACTGCACCGTCGTCGACGGCATTCCGGTGACGACCATCGCGCGGACGCTCGTCGATATCGCCGCGGTCTGCGACCGCGACCTGGTCGAGGAGATCTACGACGACGCGCGCGCCCGGCGGCTCGTCGGTGTGCGGCAGATGCGTTGGCAGATGGGCCGGATGCGTGGCCGGCCCGGCGTCGCGGTGATCCGTGCCGTCGTGGCGGCGCGCGACGGCCGCGGCATGCCCGCGAACCGCTTCGAGACTCGGCTGCATCGGCTGATCGTGCACGCCGGCCTTCCGGAGCCCGTCATCCAGCACTCGATCTACGATCAGACCGGCCGCTTCGTCGCGCGTCCCGACTTGGCGTATCCGGACCTGCGGCTGGCCATCGAGGCCGACGGCCGCGAGCCCCACGAACGCCGCACGCAGTTCCAGCGCGACCGCCGGCGGTTCAACGACCTGGCCGACCTCGGATGGCGAATCTTCTTCGTGACGTGGCAGGACCTCACGGACACCCCCGACGAGGTCGTTGCGCGTTTGGCCGCCATCCTGCGCGGAGCGGGGACGCCGGGGGATTGGCGTCCCCGCTCGCTGGGAGGATCCGCGCGTTAGGCCTTGCGGACCAGCTCTGCGTCGATCTCGATCTTGATCGTCTTGCCGACCAGGACACCGCCGGACTCCAGCGCCTTGTTCCAGGTCAGGCCGAAGTCTTCGCGGTCGATCTCGGTGGCGGCCGTGAACGCGGCGCGGGTGCCGCCCCACGGGTCGCCGGCCAGGCCGTCGAACTCGGCCTTCAACACCACCGGGCGGGTCACGCCGCGGATCGTCAACTCGCCCGGCAGGTCGAAGCTGGTTGTGCCGGTCTGGGTGAAGCCGGTGCTGACGAAGGTGATCTGCGGGTGGGTCTCGACGTCGAAGAAGTCGGCCGAACGCAGATGTGTGTCCCGGCCGTCGTCGTGGGTGTCCACGCTGGCCGCCTCGATCTCGACCCGGACCGAGGACTGCTCGGGCTGGTCGGCGATCTGGGCGGAGCCGGCGAAGGAGCCGAAGCGGCCGCGGACCTTGGCCACCATGAGGTGGCGGGCCACGAAGCCGACCGTGGTGTGCGAGGGGTCGATGTCCCAAGTGCCGGATCCGGGAATCTCGACGCCGTCCAGGGTCCGCGATGCGGCGGTGGTGATGAGGCTCATGGTGGTTCCTCCCGATTGCTCGCGGGCGACCCGCTTGGGAAGCCGCCCTGCTATAAGGCTCCAAGTAATAAGGGACCGAATGATATTCCCGAGGGAGGGAACAATCCCGACGGATCAGCGGTCGAGCGTGTCTTGGACCTTGCCGAGCAAGCGGATCAGGGTTTCCTTCTCCCGCTCGGTCAGGCCGGCCAGCATCTCGGCTTCGCCGGCGAAATGGTCGGGGAGCAGGCGCGAGAGCAGCGTGTGGGCGGCCCGGGTCATCTCGATCCGCAGCATCCGGCGGTCATCGGGGTTCGGCACCCGGCGGATCAAGCTCAGCTTTTCGAGCGAGTCGAGCAGCCCGGTCACGGTTCCGCGCGTCACCAGCAGCCGCGAGCCGATCTCGGCGGGGCAGAGCGGCTCGTCGGCGCCCTCCAGGATCATCAGCACGTTGAAGGTCGCGAGCGAAAGGCCGTGGCGGCGGAAGCGGCGGTTCAGCCGGCCGGCCACGAGCGATTCGGCGCGCACCAGGTTGATGACGGCCTCGGTCGCGGCCTTCTCGGCCGTCGGATACCGCTTCACCAGGTCGCGGTCCACCCGGATCGGTCCCGCCATGCCATCGGCTCCTTCGTCTAGTTCGGTCCCGAACTACCTTAACAGGGGCCGGGGTAAGATCAACGGAATGCAGCTCGGGATGGTGGGGCTCGGCCGGATGGGCGGCACCATGGCCGCTCGTCTTCGCGAGGGCGGACACCACGTCGTCGGCTACGACGCATTCAGCGAAGCCACCGAAGTCGCGTCCCTGCCCAACCTGATCGCGGTCCTCGACCCGCCCCGCGCGATCTGGCTGATGATCCCCTCCGGCACGCCCACCGGCGAGGCGATCGTCAACCTTGCCGGCCTGTGCGAGCCGGGCGATCTGATCGTCGACGGCGGCAACTCCTACTTCCGCGACTCGATCGCTCGCGGTGCGATGCTGGCCGAACGAGGCATCGACTTCTGCGACGCGGGCGTGAGCGGCGGCGTCTGGGGACGCGAGGAAGGCTTCTGCTTGATGGTCGGCGGCTCGCCCGCCGCCTACGCCCGCATCGAGCCCGCGCTGCGCACGCTCGCTCCGCCCGGCGGCCTCCTGCACACCGGTCCGAGCGGCAGCGGCCACTTCGTCAAGATGATCCACAACGGCATCGAATACGGAATGATGCAAGCGATCGGCGAAGGGTTCGAGATCCTGGGCGCCTCGCGCGAGTACCCGGCGCTGGACCTGCACGCGATTGCCGACCTGTGGCGGCATGGCTCGGTCGTGCGCTCCTGGCTCCTGGACCTTGTTGCCCGCGCGATGGAGTCCGACCCGCGCCTTGAGAGCATCCGCGGATTCGTTCAGGACTCGGGCGAAGGACGTTGGACGATTCTGGAGGCGATCAACGAAGAGGTGCCCGCGCCGGTGATCTCGGCGGCGCTGTTCGCGCGCTTCGCCTCGCGGCAGGACGAGTCCTTCACGATGAAGATCATCGCGGCGCTGCGACGCGAATTCGGCGGCCACGCCGTCAAAGAGCTATGAGACCCGACCCGCAGATCGCCGTGATCTTCGGCGCGTCCGGCGACCTGACGCGGCGCAAGATCCTGCCGGCCTTGTACAACCTGCTCCGCCAAGACCTGCTTCCCGAGCGTTTCGCGGTCCTCGGCTACGCACGCTCCGGCTGGGACGACGACCGCTTCCGGTCCCACGCGCGCGAAAGCCTCGAAGCGTTCTCAAGCGAAACGCTCGACGAGGAAACCTGGAAGCGCTTCGACGAGATGCTCTTCTATCAATCCGGTCCGTTCGATCAGGCCGACTGTTTCGCGTCGTTGTGGGAGCGGCTCGACGCGATCGACCAAGAACGCGGCACCGAAGGCCGCCGCCTGTTCTACGCGGCGACGCCCCCCAGCCTGTTCCCGCTGATCGTCGAGCGCGTCGGCGAATGCGCGCCCCGGCCCGACACGCGCATCGTGATCGAAAAGCCGTTCGGCCGCGACCTCGAATCGGCGCGAGAGCTCAACGACCTGATCCACGAGGTGTTCGACGAAGATCAGGTGTATCGGATCGACCACTATCTGGGGAAGGAGACCGTTCAGAACATTGTGGTGCTCCGCTTCGGCAACGCATTGTTCGAACGCGTCTGGAACCGCGACGCGATCGATCACGTGCAAATCACGGTGGCGGAGGAAGTCGGGATCGAAGGCCGCGGCTCCTACTACACCGAAGCCGGCGCGCTGCGCGACATCGTCCAGAACCACCTGTTGCAGGTGCTGGCGTTCCTGACGATGGAGCCGCCCCGCTCGTTCAGCGCGGCCGCCGTCCGCGACGAGACGCTTAAGGTGCTGCGCGCGCTCCGGCCGTTGGACCCGGCCGCCGCGGTCCGCGGCCAGTACGACGGCTTCCGCGACGAAGACGGCGTGCCGCCGGACTCGCAGGCGGAAACCTTCATCGCCGCCCGAGCCGAGATCGACAACTGGCGCTGGAGCGGGGTTCCGTTCTACCTGCGCACCGGAAAGCGTCTGCCGCGGCGCGTCACCGAGATCTCGATCCGATTCCGCGGTGTGCCGGTGTCGCTGTTCGAAAGCGCCGGCGTCGAGCGGCTCACGCCCGACCATCTGACGATCCGCATCCAGCCGCAGGAAGGGATCTCGCTGGCGTTCCAGGCGAAGAAGCCGGGCCCCGGATTCGAGCCGAAGACCGTCCGCATGGACTTCGACTACGACGAGTCGTTCGGCGTCGATCCGGCCGACGCCTACGAGCGCCTGCTGCAGGACGCGCTCGAAGGCGACGGGACGTTGTTCACGCGCGAGGACGCGGTCGAGCGCGCCTGGCAGATCGTCGAGCCGGTCTTGCAGCATCCCGAACCGGTCCACCGCTATGCGCCGGGGACGTGGGGGCCGGCCGCCGCCGACGACCTGATCGCGCCGCGCGCCTGGCACGTCCACTGACGAACGAACGAAAGGAAAGCGAAAGAGCCGCCGGAATCCGGCGGCCCTTCCGTGTCTTTGCTGTCTTAGACGGCGCGGACGTTCGCAGCCTGCGCGCCCTTGGGGCCTTGCTGGATGTCGAACTCGACAGCCTGACCCTCGCGGAGCGTGCGGAAGCCTTCAGCCTGAATCGCGGTGTGGTGAACGAAGACGTCTTCGCCCTCCTCACGCGTGATGAAGCCGAAGCCCTTCTCGTCGCTGAACCACTTGACGGTTCCTCGCAACGTGTTTCCTCCTTCCAGGTGCCGCGTGCAGCGGCGCGATTCCCGGAGGTTACGTTCGCCCCCGGGAGGTGAGGCCCCAGAAAGTGGAACGACCGCGGAATGGTGATCCGCGGTCTCACGTTTCTGTGGAACCTTGAACCCGGCGGGAGTGTACCAGGTCGAATCGCCGTGTGGTAGCCCTGATACGCTCCCGCCGGGTAACCGATTATCGCCCGACGATCGGCCCGCTACGCGGGCTTGATGTTCTGGTTCATGTGGAACAAGTTGCCCGGGTCGTAGGCCTTCTTGATCTGGGTGAGCCGGGCGTAGTTGTCCTTGTAGTTGGCCTTGATCCGGCCCTGGTCGTCTCCGGCCATGAAGTTGATGTAGCCGCCCTCTTCCGACAGGGGTGCGGTGGCCGCGTAGTAGTCCTTGACCCACTGGGTGTTCTTGACGTTGTCGGCAGGGTCGTCCCACATGCCGGCGATGACCGTGGCGAAGTTCGCGTCGCGGTAGGCGAACGCGGTCTCGTCGGGCATCACGTCGTGGACGGCTCCGCTGATCGGATACAGGTGCATCGTGGAGGACACGAACGGGACCTTCGGGCCGTGCTCGGCGTGAGCCTCGATCGCCTCGTCGGTCAGCTCCTTGACGAAGTTGGCCTTCCAGTAGTGCTGCTGGCCCGGCGGCAGCAACGGGTCGAAGGCGGCGTTGAGCGCGGGATAGGGCATCACGTCGACGTGCTCGGCGACGACCGGCGCGATGTCGTGGAATGCCTTGAACGCATCGGGTCCCTTGGCGACGTCGCCGGCCCACATGCCGACGATCGCGACGAGGGTGTCGCCGTGACGGTTCTCGGGGATGAACGGCAAGGGCGGAGCGATCTGGAATGCCGGGAACGCGCCCAGCTCGCGCGGCGCGCCGGCGATGATCTCGCGGTACGCCGTAAACACGTCGCGAACTTTGTCGATCTCGAAGAACATCGGGCCGCCGTAGATGTTTTCGACCGGATGCAACTGGTATTCGAACGTGGTGACGACGCCGAAGTTTCCGCCGCCGCCGCGCAGCGCCCAGAACAGGTCGTCGTTCTCCTTCACCGATGCGGTCAGCACTTTGCCGTCGGCGGTGACGACCTCGGCGCTGATCAAGTTGTCGCACGACAGGCCGAATGCGCGCGTCAAGTAGCCGATGCCGCCGCCCAGCGTCAGCCCGCCGATGCCGGTGGTCGACACCACGCCGCCGGTCGTCGCCAAGCCGTGCTTGTGCGTTGCGTCGTTGAAGACGCCCCAGGTGCAGCCGCCCTGCGCGCGCGCGGTGCGGGCGGCGGGGTCGACGGTGACCGCGGTCATCTTCGACAAGTCGATGACGATGCCGCCGTCGTTGGTCCCGAATCCGGGAACGCTGTGACCGCCGCCGCGGACCGACAAGTCCAGGCCGGCTTCGCGTGCGTAGTTGACGGCCGCGACCACGTCGGGCGTGCCGGCGCATTGGACGACGGCGAGCGGCTTGCGGTCGATCATGCCGTTGTGGACCTTGCGAGCGTCGTCGTATCCGGGATCCGACGAGGCGATCACCGTCCCCTTGACGCGTCCGCGGAGATCGTCGAGTGTGCTCGAACCCATGCGTGCCCCCTTTGCATCGCGGCCCCGCCTACGGGATGGGTCTGGACGGCGAAGGGCCTTCCGGGCCATGCTTCACCTTCCGTATGTCCGAAGTCAATACTGGGTTGCGTCAAGAAGAGAGAGGGAGCAGGGACATGGGCGACACGGCGTGGACGGGAACTCCGGTGGTGCCTCATCCGGAGGCGCGCGACAATGGGGCCGAGGCGCTTCCGTGGGGCGGGCGGCGCGAGCGCCTGCCGCTGCGATGGCCTTTCGAAGAGGCGGTGGACGGCTTCCGGTCGAAGGCGCTGGCCAACCGGCAATACGATCCGGCCTCG
>DASWHR010000080.1:0-40277 GCA_036398095.1 Actinomycetota bacterium | reverse complement strand
GATGTGGCCGGCCGCGACGGTGTCGGCTGCGTTCGCGGAACCCCCGAAGATCGCGAGCACGGCCAGCATCACTACGATCAAGCTCTTCCTCATCGTCCTCTCCCCATCCCTAGGTCCCCTTTGCCGTGAAATATTCGGCCCCAGGCCGCAGGTCTCCTGCCTGGGATGCGAATCAGAGCGATAACGCGCCGGGATCGGCGGAAGAAATGTCCGATTTCGCAGGTTAGCGGTCCGGGATTTCTGCCTCCGGGTTCTGTTGAAAGTAGCGCAGATACCCGGCCGCGGAGGAGCGGAACGCGTTCAGGGCGTCGAAGCGGGCGCTGAGTTCGGGGTCGGCTCGCACGGCGGCGTACTCGTCGGCGGTGGCCTCGACGAGCCGCTCGGTGACGTGGTCGAGATCCTCGCTCGCGCGCATCGCCTCGCGCACGATCTTCGCGTATTCGATCAACTTGCGGCGCGCTTCGGCGATCATGTCGCGGCCGGCCGGCGCGGGACCGAAGTGCGAGAAGTAGATCGTCGCCGGATCCAATTCGCGGTAGCGATCCAACGCGGCGAGCGCCAGATGAAAGTCGAAGTCGGGCGGGGGAGTGGCCGGTCGCAGAATCCCGGCCTCCGGCAGATACACGCCCATCGAATCGCCGACGAAGAGCGCGCCGGTCTGCGAATCGTGCAGCGTGATGTGGTGCCGTGCATGACCGGGTGTGTAGAGCACGCGCAGGTGCCGCCCGCCGCCCGCGTCGATGGTGTCGCCTTCGTCGAGCGCGCGGAGCCGCTCGGCGGGCACCGGTTTGAGCGGCCCGAACAGCACGTCGAGGCGTTCGCCGAACACCCGGTAGGCGCTGGCCATCAGCTTGGACGGGTCGGCCATGTGCTTGACGCCCCACTCGTGCACGGCCACGATCGCCGACGGGTACTCCGCGGCGACGTCGCCGCCGGCGCCGGCATGATCCAAGTGAATGTGGGTCCCGACGAACGTCGCGGCATCGCCGGGACCGATCCCGAGCGCGGACAGGCCGGCGGTCAGATCGGGCATCACGGTCGCGGGACCGGTCTCGACGATGATCGGATTCGGCCCCTCGATCACGAACGCGGCGATGAGACCGCGGTGGCCGGCCATTTCGCAGTCGATCGCGATGATGCCGTCGGGATAGCGGATGATCGGTGGCGTCATTCAAGGGCTCCGGCGCCGAAGCCCGCGCACCGAACGAAAATCCCGATCGTTGCGAGTCAGAAGCGTGCGACCGGTGACGATCGCGGTCGCGGCGATGATCGCGTCGGCGAGCCCGATGCCGTGGGCGCGTCGCAGCCGTCCGCCCTCCTCGGCGATCGGCCGGTCGACGGGCACCTCGCTGAGGATCGAAAGCAGATCATCGACGACGGCCTCGTCGACATGCCGGCCGGCATACAGCTCGGCCCTGGTCAGGGAGGAGTAGGCAGTCCGCTCCGGCGGTGTCGGCAGGCCGGAGCCGATGCGCAGGTGGTCGATCAGCACGTCGGTATCGACCAGGAACTCAGGCATAGTCCGGCGGATCCTCGGCGGCGAACGCCCTGTCCCACTCGCTGCGCGCAGGGACGTGAAGGGCCGGGAGCGCACCGGCCGTGCGTCGAAGGACATCGTCCACGTCCTCATCGGGGGCGTTCACTCCCAAGAACCGGTCCACCGCGCGGCGGATAAGGACCGCCACGGGAACGCCGAGCGCCTTTGCCTTCTTGGCGAGCGCCGTCCGCTGGGCCACCGTCAGATAGACCTGCATCCGCTCCATATACAGCACAGTATACATTACCTGCCGTGGTCGAACGTGGCCTGCTACAGCAGTCGCAGGCGCCGCCGGACCAGCGCCCACACGCCGAGCCCCATCCCGCCGCTGAGCAGGCCCTTCGCCAAGTCTTTTGGCTCCCACGGCTTGATTCCCATCGACGACCAGTCGATGCGAAGCTTCAGCGGACCGCCCTGCAGGCCGGAGACCACGGTCGTGTTGCCGCCCCCGCCGGCGGGGATGTTGAACTCGGGGATCTCGATCTCGGGGATGTCGATGACCGGGAACTCGGGGAACGGCGGGATTCCGGTGTCGTCGTCGCCGCCGAAGTCGCCGCCGCCGGGCACGGCTTTGCTGGCGGCGCGGACCTGACCGAACGCGATCCGCAAGGTGCGCTGCGTCTGGCCCGCCTGCAGCGCGCCGGTCGCGCACGCGGCGGGAACGCCGACCGCGCTCGCCGGCGGGGGAATCGGCGGCAACTGCTCGCCGGCGGGGCCGGCCACGGCCGCGCAGCCGCCGTCGACGACCTGGATCAGGCTCCGCAACGATTCGTTGCCGGCGATCTCGTCCAAGACCGTCGTCGCGACGCTGGTGCGGAACTCGAGCACCAGGCCTCGCGCGACGGCGGCGGCCGAGTAGTCGGCCTTGTCGACGACGCCCGCGTTCTCCTTTTCCGTCGCGACCCGCAGGGTGACGCCGATGTCGGTGCCGAGCGCGTCTCCGAGCGAAGCGAACAACTCGTTGAGCCGCTCGGCCTGCTCGATCTGGCGAATGCCGCGCGCGTTCGGGTCGGTGAGCGCTTCGCGGCCGTCGTCGGCCGAGGAGCCTTCGATCGCGGCGACGAAGCCGTCGGGGTTGGGGTTGAGGCACTGGACGCCCTCGTAGGCCGCGCCGGTCTGCGGATCGTTGGTGAACGCCACGCGGCAGGCGCGGTGAATCAGGACTCGCCACTTCGCGAGCGCGCCGTCTTTGGTGCCGTCGGATTCGGTCCGCGCCTCCACCCGCATCGAATCGATGGTGATGCAATTGGTGCAGCGACCGTCGGCGGTACGGTTGCCGATGTTGATGCCGTTCAACTCGGCGACGGCGATCGAGACGACCTTCGACTCCTCGCGGAACGTGTCGGCAGTGCTCGCCACGGATCCGATAGAAAGGATCGCCATCTGCGCCTTCGGGTTCGGCGTATAAGCCTGCGGATCGTCGGCGCCGGGGCTCGGCGGATTCTCTTTCTCTTTGTCGGCGTCGGCCTGCGGGTCGTAGCTGCCCGGCGGCGCGTCGGCGGTTCCCGGCGCCGGCAGAAGCGCCAGGTTCGCAAGGTAGGAGTGGCCGAAGCCGCGCGGACGGTTGGACCGTTCGGCCGTCGCGCGCGAGACGCCGGCGCCGAACTGGAACAGCTCGTCGTTGCCGAGTGAGCCGCGCTGCATCGCAAATTCCTGCTCGGGATCGCCGCCCGGCTGCGTGGCCGTGGTCTCGGTCGGAACCTTGTTTCCGGTCGTGGTGCCGTGCAGGCCGTTGACGGTGCCGAGGTCGGCCAGCCACGACGTGGACGCCGCTTGCGAGGGAAGCGAGACCTCGCTGGTCGAGCGCGCGACGGCCGGCTCGGACGAGACGAGATAGGTCTGATGGTCGACCAGGCCGCGGATCGGCGCGGCGTCGGCGAGGGTGTGATAGGCCGCCAGCGCCGGTTCGATGATCTCTTCCTCGTCGGCGGCGTTCGAGGCGGCCGTGTTCGGCGATGCGACGAACGACCACGTGAACAATGCGACCATGGCGAGCGCGGCGGCGCGCCACCAACGCCGCTTCGCGGCCGTGGTGCGCTTCGTCATCAGACCCATCGCGCGTTCCTCCTACGTTGCCTTCGACGTTGCTTTTGCCGGCTTCTTCGATGTCGTCTTCTTCTTGGTGGCCGAAACGGGCTTCTTTTCAACCGGCTTTTTCGCGGGCGCCTGGGCGACGGGTGCGTGTCCGCCGAGGTAGGTCGAGCGGACGATCTCGCTGTCGCGAGCCAAGTCGTCGGCCGAGCCCGACAACGCGACGCGTCCCTTTTCGAGCACGTAGGCGCGGTCGGCGACCTGCAGCGCCAGGTTCACGTACTGCTCGACCAAGAGCACCGTCGTCCCCGACTCGTTGATCGCCTTGAGCCGCTCGAAGAGCATCTGCACGATCACCGGCGCGAGCCCGAGCGAAAGCTCGTCGATCATCAGCAGCCGCGGACCGGGCAGGAGCGCGCGAGCCAGCGCGAGCATCTGCTGCTCACCCCCGGACATGGTCCCGGCGGCTTGCTGGAGGCGTTCGCCGAGGCGCGGGAACAGCTCGACCATCTGCTCGACGCCGTGCGCAAACGACTTTCGGTCGCCGCGCTTGGTGTAGAAGCCCATCTGGAGGTTTTCGAACACCGTCAGCGACGGGAAGATCCCGCGGCCTTCCGGCAGATGAGAAACGCCCATCGCGACGACCTTCTCCGGCGAGAGCGTGTCGGTCCGCTTCCCGTCGAACATGACGTGGCCGACCACCGGCCTCAGCAATCCCGAGATCGCGCGCAGCGTGGTGGTCTTGCCGGCGCCGTTCGCGCCGACGAGCGCGACCAGCTCGCCCGGATAGATCTCCAGCGACACGCCGCGCAGCGCTTGCACGTGGCCGTAGTAGACGTCGATCGCCTCGACGCGAAGGAGCGGGTCCGTCGCCGGCAGGACGCTAGCCAAGGGTGACCCCCTCTCCGCCGAGGTAGGCGGCAATCACATCCGGGTTGCGTTGCACTTCTGACGGCACACCTTCGGCGAGGTTCTTTCCGAACTCGAGCACATAGACGTAGTCGGAGACCATCATCACCAAGCGCATGTCGTGCTCGATCAGCAGGATGGTAGGACCCATCTCGTCGCGGATGCGCATCAGGTGTTCGGCGAAGGCGTCGGTTTCGGAAACGTCCAGACCCGAGGCCGGCTCGTCGAGCAGCAACAGTTGCGGCGAGGCGACCAGCGCGCGGGACAGCTCTACCAGCCGCAGGATTCCGAACGGCATCCCGGCGACTCGCTCGTCGGCGAGATGGTCGATGCCGAGCAGCGCGAGCGTCTCTTGCACCCGGTCGCGCAAACGCGCGTCCTCGCCGCGGCTGCGCGGCAGCATCAGCACGTTGGATGCGACGCCGGCCGAGTTTTGCAAGTGAGTGCCGACCATGACATTTTCGAAGACGGTCAAGCGGGGAAACAGCCGCATGATCTGAAACGTGCGGGCCATGCCCATCGCGGCCCGTTCGTGTGTGGGGATCGCGGTCACGTCGCGGCCGGCAAAGCTAATCCGCCCTTCGTCGGGCGCGATCAGTCCGTTGAGCGTGTTGAACAGCGTGGTCTTGCCGGCTCCGTTGGGTCCGATCAGGCCGGTGATCTCGCCCCGCCGGACCTGAAGGTTCACGCCGTCGTTGGCGACGACACCACCGAAGCGCACCGTCACCCCTTCGGCGTTGAGCAGCGCCGGCGATTCCACCCGCGCGGTGCGCTCGCCTCGAATCGCGAGCCGCTCGGCCAGGCGCGCGTCCAGGTCGGGATCGGCGACCGTGACGCTGGTGCGAGCCTCGTCGAGCGAAGCCGTCGCGACGGCCGCGGCCGCGCCGCCGGGATGCTTGCGTGCCTCGCGCATCTTCTTTCGCAGATGCCGTTTGGCCATGTCCTCTTTCATCTTCTCTTTCGTCGCAGCCAGACCGCCGGGATTGGTGATCAACTGCACGACGAGCAGCGCGGCGGCGAGGATCGGCAGCGCGCCCTTCTGCGCCAAGCCGGGCGCGATCTGCGGGAACCCGAAGTCCTGGAGGAAGATGAACAGCGATGCGATCGTGACCGCGCCGGCCAGCGAGCCGATGCCGCCGAGGACGGCGAGCGCGAGGAACGTGATCGAGAACGGGAACAGGTACTGAAGGGGCGTCGCCGAGCCGACGGTGTTGAGCTTGAGCGAGCCGGCAACGCCGATCACGAACCCGCTGACGGCGAAGGCGAGCAGCTTGTAGCGAGTGACGTTGATGCCCATCGAGCGCGCCGCGATCTCGCTGCCTCGGATCGCGAACCATGCGCGTCCGGTCTTGGAGTCGCGCATGTTCGCTACCAGAAGGATCAGCAGCACGGCGATGCCCCACGCGAAGTAGGAAAAGAGGCGCTCATCGGCGAGCGAGTAGGTCGCGATCGTCGGATTGGGGATCGTCACGCCGTTGAACCCGCCCGAGAACCAATGCATCTGCAGAAGGCTCTCTTCCAGCATCCACTGGAACGCGAGCGTCGCGATCGCCAGATACAGCCCTTTGATGCGCAGCGCCGGCAGGCCGATCACCACGGCGGTGCCGGCGGCCGCAAGCCCGGCGACGGGAACGTGAAAGGGGAAGTCCAAGCCGAGATGATTGGTCGCCTGCGCCGCGCTGAACGCGCCGACGCCCATGATCGCCGCCTGCGCGAGCGAGATCTGCCCGACCCAGCCGGTGAGCACCACCAGCGAGATCAAGGCGAGCGATTGGATCGCGGCGGCGACGGCCATCGACGACCACGGCTGCGCCGGCATCACCCACGGCGCGACGATCAGCGCCAGCAGGCCGACGGTTCGAAGTCGGGGTTGCCGGACCAGGATCGACGGCTTGGCGGGGGCGCGGACGGCGATCGCCATCAGATCTCCTCTTCCTTGGCGGCCGAACCGAACAGTGTCTGCCAGCGCAACACCAAGAAGAGCACCACGAGCGCGAAGATCGCGATCTGCTGCACGCCGATCACGTGATCGTGGAGCCGCCACGCTCCCAGCTCGACGCCGGGAAGCACGGACCACATCACGCCCAGCACCATCGCGCCGATGAATGCCAGCTCGATCGAAACCAGGCCGCCGAACAGCGCCGCGGCCAGCGCCGGAATCGATTGGAAAACCATGCCGAGCGGCGTGAGCCCGATCTGCGGGGCGACGAGGATGCCGCTCACCGCGCCGAGCACCGACCCGATGATCCAGGTCATGCTGGAGACGCGGTCCACGGGAACGCCCATCAGCGCGGCGGCCCGGCGGTCGTCGGACACAGCGCGCATCGCCACACCGAGCGTCGTCGCGCGGAACAGATAGATGACCACGCCGACGATCGCGAGCGTGATGAAAAACGTCAGGATCTGGTCGATGCCGAGCGCGATGCCCCAGAAACGGATCGCGCCGGTCGGGAGCAGGTTCGGTGCGGGCTGCCGGTCCACGCTCCAGACCTGCGAGGCGATCTCGGTCGTGAGCGCAAGCACGCCGATCGTCATGATCACCGACACCAGCGTCGGGCGGTCGCGCAGCGGCCGCAGGAGCAGCCGTTCGATCACGTAGCCGATCGCGGCGGCGAACAGGATCGCGACCACGACGGCGACCGGCAGCGGCCAGCCCCACCGCTCGCTGTTGGCCATCTGGAACAACATGTACGCCGAGATCATGCTGATGCCGCCGACGGCCAGGTTCAGCACGCGGGACGCGCGATAGATCATCACGACGCTCGTCGCGAGCAGCGCCCAGATCACGCCGATCGGCAGACCGAGGATGATGTTCTGGATATAGAACTTCATGGTCTCGTGCCTCTCCCTACCGGCCGGGCGTCGGGTCTTTGTAGAAGGGATCGCTTCCGCTTGCCGGAACGACGTTCCAGCATCCGATCGAGCGGGTGCACCCGGCGGTTCCGTTCGGGACCGCCTGGACGACCAGGCCGTAGGTGTTGCCGTAATGCGCGGGCCCCACGCCGATCGGCCGGAACGTCATCGGGTTGGTCAGCCCCGCCGGCGAATGGTTGGTCAGCGAGTTCGCGACTTGAATAACCCGGTCGCGCGTGACGCACGTGCCGACCTTCTCGAGCACGTCCACCGCCAGCGCCGCTCCGGTGTAGCCGCCCTGCAGGTACGGGTTGTTCAGGTCGACGTCGGCGAAGTACTTGCGCACGACCTGCACGTATTTCTTCACAGCCGGCTGGTTTGCGAACTGGCCGACCGGCGGGAAGAAGGCCGTCCCGGCCTCCAACCCCGTCTTGACGGCGTAGGGCGCGTCGCGCAGCACCAGGTCCAGGAAGAGGGGAGCGGCGCCGCCCCATCCCTTCGCGGGACGGAAGCCGAGCCGCTCCGCGGCCTGCATCGCTTTGATCGCGTTTGTCGGATCGATGGCCAGCACGATGTAGTCGGGACGGCCGCTCGCCACGCCGTTCTTTCGCGCCTGGTTCTGCACATCGTTCCAGACCGACTCGAATGACGGCTCCGAGATGCTGATCCGGCGATCCGCGACGATCGACTTTTCGTTCAAGCCTTGGAAGCCGCGCTTCGCCGCATCCAAGATCGCGTCCCGCGCCTCGTAGCCGGCAAGCAGGTCCAGCCACACGATCCCGAACGTCTTCGCTTGGAGTCTTTGGGTGGCGCTGATCAGTCCGATGCGCGCCGCACTGCGCGACGAGGTGCCGACCGGCCATTGCATGTGCGCCTTGAACTGCGTCTCGATCAGGCCGGAGGTCCCAAGGACCGGAACCTTCTTCTGATCGAGGTAGCCGGACGCGGCGTCGAGCCCGTTCGAGGACGGCACCGATACGAGCATGAAGACTTTGTCCTGCTCGACGAGCTGCTTGATCTTGGACTTGCCGCGCTGCGCGTCCCAGCCGTCGTCGTAGTACTTGAACTCGATCTTGCGACCGTTCACGCCGCCGTTGGCGTTGACCTCGTTCAGGTATGCCTGCACGCCTTTGAGGATCGGTCCCGAGATGTTCGACACCGGACCGGAGATCGCGAACGTGGAGCCGAGTTTGATGCTGGTCGCGGTGATGCCGACGTCGGTCGCTTTGCCCTTGCAGGAGTCGTCCGCGACGATGGGTCCGCTGCCGCCACCGCCGATGCTGCCGCCGCCGATCTTGGTCCCGGCGACGGTGGTTCCGTCGGTCGATCCGGTCGCGACGACGCCGGGGACGGCTTCGCCGCCGCCGGAGCCCTGCAGAACGATGCGCGGCGCTTGGATCGTGCATGCGGTCCCGATCAGGCCCAAGACCACGCACAGAACGATCCTGCGGTCGAAACGTCCGGCACGCCTCATCGTCGTTGCCTCCCTCTCGCCGATCCTGCCGCGCCGAGATTGAAGGGGGTTTCGGCGGCGGCCGGACGGGTTCGCTGACGCGAAATCACCCGACTCGTAGTTCCGGGTTCAATTCTATGGAAGAAGCATCGAATCCTTTAAGTTCGGTCACTCGGCGTGTTCGCAGTCATTTCGATCCTGACACGCCCGAAGCGGCCCAACAAGGGAACGTTCCCGGAAAAAGCGCGAACTATTCGCGAAGGGACCGCAGGACGATACCGGTCCGGGGCTTCGGGATGAAAAATGTCGACTTAGGAGGCATCGAATCGCGGGCCTCGGCGATCTCGCGGACCGCCTCGGTCGGAGTCCGCGCGAGCAGAACGGCGAACGTCGCATCGCCGGCGGCGACGGCTTCGGCCGCCTCGGCCGGATGATGAACGTAGGTGGCCGAGGCCGAGCCCAGCAGACGGTCGAAGACCAGCGAGTGGAGCACCGCCACGTCCAAATCGCGCCAGGCCGGACAATGGTCGCCGCCCCCTTGCGTGGCCCCCTTCGTGGCCTCGGCTGCTTCCGATTCGTCCCGAAGTGTCATGATCCAAGCTTCTTTCGGGCCGAGGAGGCCGTAGGTCCGGCCGGCCGCCCGTTGGGCATTCACGAGCAAAGCAAGCTCGTCGGCGTCGGAGGACGGGGCTTCCTCGATCTCGAACAGCGGAGCAAGCACTTCGAGCGCGTGTTCGACGGCCACGCCGTGGACGAGCCGGTGAATAGGAAGCAGGGCGGGTCCGTCCCGCTCGGCATCGACCAGATACAGCAGCATCCGGTCCCAAGGCCCGGGTCCGTCGGAGGCCCGTCGTTCCTGCCGGTATGCCTCGGCGGTCCGGTATCGGTGATGCCCGTCGGCGATCACGACCCGCGAGGTCGCGAGCGTCCCGGCGATCCCTCGGATCCGGTCCGGGTCGGCGATCCGCCACGCCCGGTGGCGAACACCGTCCTCGTCGGTGAAATCCGCGTAGGGGGACTCGGCCGTCACGGCATCGATGACCCGAGCGGCCGCGTCATCCGCGGACCAATACAAGCAAAAGACCGGCGACAAGTTCACCTCGGTCGTTCGGATCACGGCAAGCCGGTCCTCGACGACCGGGCCCATGACCCGCTCGTGCGGCAAGACCTCCCCCGAGATTTCGACCGCGCCGAGAATCCCGATCTGCCGGCGAGACTCGCCGTCCACCTGAAACTGCTCCTCGTATAGGTATAGGGACGGCTCCGGGTCGCGGACCAGGATTCCCTGCTCGATCCATGCGTCGAGCAGCTCGCGTGCCCGGAAATAGGTCCCGTCTTCCTCGCCGAGCGGCCCGAGGATGAGCCGGACGACGTTGTGCGGGCTGGCCGCCTCCAGCGCCTGGCGGCCCCGGGGCGAGATCACGTCGTAGGGCGGCGAGGTCACCGCCGCCGGATCCTGGCCGGCGGCGTAGCGATATCCGTTGAACGGTGCGACGTCGGGCATCGTCGGTGTATAGCATCCTGCGGAGACCGGAGCGAACCGCCCGAGACAGGAGCGCAGCGGAACGGTGGAAGAGACCGCCTACGGCTTGTATCAGCGAGGCGCCGCGCTGCTGTCCGAAGGGATGGCCCACGAGGCGGCTGCCTCCCTCGAGAGAGCGCGTGACATGGAACCCGAAAAGGCATCCATCCGCGAAAGCCTCGCCCGCGCGTACTACGCGCTCGGCCGAACCGTCGCGGCCCGGGACGAGTTCTCGGCCGCCGCCGGCATCGACCCCAGCAACGACTACGCCCATTTCGGCCTGGCTTTGTGCCTGGAGCGGGAGGGGCGAATCATCGAAGCGCGCGGCCATGCGAAGCTCGCCGTCGCGATGCGGCCCGAGAACGAGGATTATCGCCGGGCGCTGGAACGAATCGAACGGAGCGTGGCGCGGTGATCTTGGCGCAAGGATTTCAATGCTTCGTGCTCGATCTGGACGGGGTCGTGTGGACGGGCAGCGACCCGATTCCCGGCTCGCCCGACACGATTCGCGCGCTACGCGACGCCGGCCGGCGCTTCGCGTTCGTGACCAACAACTCGTCCGAGCCGGCTTCGACCTTCGCGGCCAAGCTGGCCTCGATGGGCGCCGGCGGGGACGCCTCGGAGGTCGTGACCTCCGCGATGGCGACGAGGCGTCTGCTGGAGGCCAAGATCCCGCCGACGCCGGGCCGAACCGGATTCGTGATCGGCGGGCCGGGACTGGTCGAGGCGGTTCGCGAGGCCGGTTTCACCACGGTTGAGGGCGAAGCCGCCGCGGTGGCCTCACTCGTGGTGGTCGGCATCGACGTAGCGTTGACCTACGACAAGCTGCGGCTCGCGACGCTTGCGATCCGGCGTGGCGCGGCGTTCGTCGCGGCGAACCTGGATGCGACGTTGCCATCCGAGGACGGCCAGCGGCCGGGAGCGGGTGCGATCGTCGCGGCGCTTCGAACCGCAACCGGCGTGGAGCCGCTCGTGGCGGGCAAGCCCGAGCCGTACATCCTGCAGATCGCGCGCGAAAAGCTGGACGGCGGACCGGCATTGGTTGTGGGCGATCGCATTTCGACCGACATCGTCGCGGCGAAAGCGTTGGGATGGCCGAGCGCGCTGGTCCTTTCCGGCGCGACAACGCTTGCCGAGCTGGCCGCCGCCACGGTGTGGCCGGACGCGATCCTGCGGCGCCTCTCGGATTTGCTCGTGGATCTGCCGCATCCCCGGGTGCGGCCGGCCGCCGGACCGGACCTGCCGGTCGTCGCGACGCTGCTCCACGACGGGGGCTTGCAAGCCGGCGACGTGCGTGAACGATCCGGCCGAACCGCGGTGGCGGAAAACGGACGCGACACGTTGATCGCGACGGCAGCGTGGGATCCGGCCGGTGAACATGCGGCCCTGGTGCGCTCGGTTGCGGTCGCGCCGGCATACCGGCGAAAGGCCGCCGGGACGCTCGCGGTTGCCGGCGCGCTGCGGATGGCCGCTCGCTCGGGCCGTCGCGAGGCGTATCTGGCGACGGTGGATGCCGAAGGATTCTTCGCTCGATGCGGGTTCACGACGATCGAGCGAGGCGACATTCCCGATGAAGTTCTCGCCCATCCGCAGATGTCACGCGAATGTCCGTCAACGGCTGCACTGATGCGCCTTCGCATCCCCGCGACGTCGACCTAGGAACCGGGTCGGAACACGGATCAAAACAGGTGCCGGAGCAGCAGCAGGTCGCTCATGCCGGCGTTCACGCGCAGGCGGCCGGTCAGAAGCGCGCCGCTCACACCCATCCGGCCCGAAGCGAGCGCGACCAAATCGTCGCCGGACACGAAGATGCGCACGTCCTCGTTGCCGGTGGGCTCCTCCTTGACCAGGTCCGAGATCACGCCCTCGCCGAACATGGCCGTATACGAAACGTCGAGATCCTTGATGAACACCGCGAGCGAGCGCCGCTCCGGCAGCGACCGCGATCCGACATCGGCTTGCTCCAGCCGGCGGACCAGATCGTGCAATGTCCGGTCGACTTCTTCCTCGCTCGCCACGGGCAGGCACACTACCACGGCCCCTGGCCGGATCAGACGTATCATGAGCTCGTCATGACCGACCTCTCCGCCGATATCACCGCCGAACTCGAACGCATCGCCGCGCTCGACCCGGCCGAGCGCGCCGCCGCGGCAGAATCGCTCGAAGCGCGGCTCCGCGCCGCCCTGGACGAGCTCGCGGGCGCGTGACACCCGACCCCGGCTCGGGGATCCACAATCCCGAGCCCAGTTCCGAGCCGGGTTCCGAGTCCGGTTCCGCATTCGTTTCGCGCGGCGGAGACAAGCTCGATGCCGCGCTCGCGTCGCTCGCCGTTCGCGTCGACGGCGTATTCGCGCTCGACGCGGGCGCATCGACCGGCGGGTTCACCGATTGTCTGCTTCGCCGCGGCGCCGCGCATGTCGTCGCCGTCGACGTCGCCTACGGTCAATTCGCCTGGCGTCTGCGCAACGACGAGCGCGTCACGGTCCTGGAACGCACCAACATCCGGACGCTTCCCGCCGGATCCCTGAAGCCGCCACCGACGCTGGTCGTTGCCGACCTCGCATTCATCTCGCTTCGCACCGTTCGCGACGCGCTGCTCGGCGTCGCCGCCCCCGGCGCCGATCTGGTCTTGATGGTCAAGCCGCAATTCGAGCTTCCCCGCGACCCACGAGGTGGCGGCGTCGTCCGCGACCCCGCTGCCTGGCGCGAGGCGATGCAGATGGTCGCCGGCGCCTACCGCGCCGCCGGATGCGGCTTGGCGGGGGCGACGGCGTCGCCACTGACCGGACCCAAAGGCAATCGAGAGTTTTTCCTGCATCTGCGGCGCGGCGGCCCCGACGGACCCGATACGCTCATGGACGAGGCGGTGGAAGCCGCCCCATGAAGCCGGCGACGAAGCGAGGCATGCGATGAAGACGGCGGCGATCGTGCTGCACGCGGACCGGGACGAGTCGGTCGAGGTCGGCCGCCGCCTCGCCGCGGCGCTCGCCGAGCGGGGGATCGCCGTGTCCGCGGCCCCCGAACACGCCGCCCGCCTGAAAGACTCGGTCATCGCCGCGTCCGACGAGGAACTCGATCGCGGATTCGACCTGATGTTCGCGCTCGGCGGCGATGGAACGTTCCTTCACGCAGCGCAAATCGCGATCCGATCCGGCACGCCGCTGCTCGGCGTGAACCTCGGCCGCATCGGCTTCCTGGCCGCCCTCGAGCGGCACGCGCTCGACGAAGCACTCGACCGGATCGTCGGCAAGGACCTCGAGATCACCGAACGCCTCACCATCGACGGCGAGATCGTGACCGCCGGCGAGGTCCGGCATCGCCTCTGGGCGCTCAACGACATCAGCATCGCCAAGCTCGAACCGGGCCGGTTGATCAAGCTTCGGCTCTCGATCGACGGGGAAGCCTTCGCCGACTTGTCCGCCGACGGGATCATCGTCGCCACGCCGACCGGATCCACGGCGTATTCGTTCTCGGCCGGCGGCCCGATCGTGTCCCCGGCCGTCGATTGCCTCATCGTCACGCCGGTGTCGCCGCATTTGTTCTTCGACCGGTCGATCGTCGCCGGACCGGGCGAAGAGGTGCAGATCACCGTCCTGCCCGAACCGGACGGCGTCGGCGTCTCGCCCGACGGACGCCCGTGGGTCGAAGCCGGCCCCGGATCGGTCGTTCGCGTGCGACCGTCCGCGCGACGGTTGCGGCTCGCCGTCGTCGACCCGATGCCGTTTTGGCGGCTGGTCCGAACCAAGTTCGGCCTCCCGACCCCCGATTGAGCCGGGGATTGAGCCGGGGAGCGCCGGCCGCCGCGCCGGATAAGATCGGCCGCATGTGGCGCAAGACGCGGAGGCGCCCGGACGGGCTCGTCGCCTACGCCCGAGTCGACCGCCGGACCAAAGACCTGATCCACCGGCTGCGGCCGGGAGAGATCGCCGTCATCGATCACGAGGACTTGGATCGCGTCTCGGCGGAAGGGCTCGTCGACGCCGGCGCGTCCGTCGTCGTCAACGCCTCCTCGTCGATCACCGGCCGCTACCCGAACACGGGCCCCCTCGTGCTGGCGCGCGCCGGCATTCCCGTCGTCGACTCGACCGGGCCGGTCATATTCGACGTCGTGCACGAAGGCGACCAGATCCGCGTCGAGGACGGCCGCATCTATCGCGGACCGGCGGCCGTCGTCGAGGGAGTCGTCCTCGACGAGGACGAGATCGTCCGGCGCATCGCGCACGCGGAGATGAGCGTCGGCGAAGAGCTGGAGCGGTTCGTCGTCAACACGATGGACTACCTCCAAGCCGAAGGCGACGCGATCCTTCGCGGTGAAGGCATTCCCGAGACCCGCACCGACTTTCGCGGCCGCCACGTGCTGGTCGTGGTTCGCGGACACGACTTCAAACAGGACCTGCGCACGCTCCGCGGCTACATCGGCGACGTCAAGCCCTTGCTCGTCGCCGTGGACGGCGCAGCCGACGCGCTACTCGACGAGGGATGGAAGCCCGACATGATCATCGGCGACATGGATTCGGTCTCCCACGCCGCCCTCGCCTCAGGCGCCGAGCTGATCGTTCACGGCTACCCGGACGGACGCGCGCCCGGCTTGGAGCGGCTCGCCGCGCTGGGACTCGACGGGCAGGTGTTCGCGACCGGAGGCACCAGCGAAGACATCGCGTTGCTGCTCGCCTACGAGCGCGGCGCCGATTTGATCGTGGCCGTCGGCACGCACGCGAACCTGGTCGAGTTCCTCGACAAGGGACGAGCCGGAATGGCGAGCACGTTCCTGGTTCGCTTGAAAGTCGGCCCGAAGCTGGTGGATGCCAAAGGAGTGAACCGGCTGTACCGTACGGAGATCTCGCGCGGGCTGCTGTTGCTGATGGTGGCCAGCGCCTTCCTGGCGATGGTGGTGGCGTTCTCGGCCGCGCCGGGGCTTCGGCTTTTCATCGAGAACCTGGGGGAGCGGTTCCAGGACCTGTGGTTCCGGATCCGGCACATCGTGTAGATGATCAACTTTCGGTATCACGTCGTCTCGATCGTGGCGGTGTTCCTCGCGCTCGCCGTCGGTATCGTGATGGGCACGACCGTCATCAGCGAAAGCGTCGTCGGGCGCCTTCAGGCCGACGCGCGCGAATTTCGCGCACGCAACGGCGAGCTGCGTCAGGAAGCCGACCGGCTCGAGCAAGAGCTCTCCTACTACGATCGCTTCGGAGAGGCGATCGTGCCGCCGGCGATCAGCGGCCGGCTCGCCGGACGCTCGGCGGTTCTGGTGATCGAAGACGCCGCGCCCGGCACGCTGATCGACCGGACGACGGATGCGCTCCGTGCCGCCGGCGCATCCACGCCCGCGCGCATCCGCCTGACCGCGGCGTGGTCTCTTCCGGACGCTGGGGCGCGCGAGAACCTTGCGGCCGCGCTCGGCGGCGACGCCGACGCGAGCGACGGGCCGGCGTTGATGACCCGGGCCGGCGAGGCGCTCGGCCGCCGATTGACCTCGTCCGCCGACGCCGGCGCCGAGGCGGATCTGCTTCGCGCGCTGGACCGCGGCGGCTTCGTCAAGCTCGAAGATCTGCCCGAAGTATCATTTCCCGCCGCGAACGCGCTCATCGTGTATCTGGCGGGGGGAACGCCCACGCCGGTTCCCGATCATCAGACGTTCGCGATCCCGCTGCTCCGCATGCTCGCCGGCGAGCGGACGAACGCGCGCGTCGCGGTGGCCGAGCCGCTCGACGCCGACGCCTCGCTCGTGGACGGCGTCCGCGGCGTCGCCGAACTCGCGCGAGCGATCGCGACGATCGATCATGCGACGACGTGGCCGGGGGCGCTCGCGCTCGTGTGGGCACTCGCCGCGACGGCGAGAGAGCCGGCCGCTCATTACGGCGTTCGCCGCGGCGCGTCGGCGATCGCGCCCTCGATAATCCCTGCCGGCTCGCCGGGCGCCGAGCAGGCGCCGTGAACCGCGTCGTCGCGATCGTGCCGGCATATCAAGAAGCCGGGCGAGTCGCGCCGGCCGTCGCAGCGCTCAAAGCCTTCTGCGACGAGATCATCGTCGTCGACGACGGCTCCACCGACGCGACCGCGCACGAAGCCGAGATCGCCGGCGCTCGCGTCGTGCGCCTCGACCGGAACCGTGGAAAGGGCGCCGCGCTCGCCGCGGGAATCCGCGCCGCGCAGACTCGGGGCGACATCCTGCTGCTCGTCGACGCCGACCTCGCCGCATCCGCGTCGGCGCTTCGCAGGTTGATCGCGCCCGTCGCCGCCGGCGAGGCCGATCTCGCCATCGCCGCCCCTGCGCCGTCGGGCCGGTCCGGGTTCGGCCTGGTCGAACGGTTCGCGCGGCGCGGCATCGCCGCGCTGTCGGGCGCGGCCATGACACGACCCTTGTCGGGGCAGCGCGCGCTCCGCGCCGACCTTGCCGAGCGCCTGACGCTGGAGCGAGGCTTCGGTGTCGAGACCGGGATGACCATCGACGCGGTCCGCGCCGGCGCGCGGGTCGTCGAAGTGCCCTGCGAGTTCTCGCACGCGCGCACCGGACGGGACCTTGCAGGCTTCTCGCACCGAGCCAAGCAAGGGCTTGGTGTGGCCGGCGCGCTCGCCCGTCGCGTGCGCAGGTCCTTGCGTCCGGCCCCGAAGCGCGGCAACGTGGCCCCGTGACCATCGTCGTGGCATTGCTCGCCGCCGTCCTCGCGGCCGCCGCCACGCGTTTATCGATCAGCCGCCTCATCCCGGGCGCGCCGCTGCACCGGCCCAATTACCGGGGGGTGCCGGTCGCGACCGGTCTGGGAATCGCCGTCTTCGCCGGCTTTTCGGTCGCGCTCGGCCTGCTCGCGCTCGTGTCGGAGATCTCCGACGCGGTCGTGGCTCCGGGCGTGTGGATCCTGCCGCTCGCCGCCGGCGCATCATTCGGGCTGCTCGGCCTCTACGACGATGCGACAAGCGCGACCTCGCCCGGCGGGGCGCGCGGCTTCCGCGGCCACACCCAAGCGCTCGGCCGAGGGACCCTGACCACCGGCGGACTGAAGATGATCGGCGGCGCGACCGTCGGATTTGCGCTCGCCGCGCCGGCGACCGACGGGTTTGCCTTTGCCGTGGCCGGCGGCGCGATCATCGCACTGTCGGCGCACGTGCTGAATGCGTTCGATCTGCGACCGGGCCGCGCATCCAAGGTCTTCCTCGCCGGCGCGATCCCGCTCGCGATCGCCGCCGGGCCGCTCCGAGCCGTCGTGTGCGCGGCGATCGGCGCGGTCCTCGCCTCGCTTCCCGACGATCTTCGCGAACGGGCCATGCTGGGCGATGCGGGCGCCGGCGCGCTCGGCGCGATCGCCGGATCCAGCGCTCTGCTGATCTCGACACGCACGACCATGCTGATCACGCTCGCCGTCCTCGCCCTTGCCACGCTTGTCGCGGAAGGGCCGACGCTGTCGCGGCTGATCCTGCGGGTCCGATTCCTGCGCGCCGCCGACGCCTGGGGCCGCGTTCCCGAAGGCATGGACCTGTTTCCACAGGCCGCACCGAGCATTTCGTCCGGCGACGACGCCGAACCGTAACACCGCGCTGCTGGAAGCCTCGGCGCCGCCCTGTTAGGATGATGCCCCGAGGGCCCCTCCGGCCCGTCACCAATTCGGAAGCTGTTCGAGAATGGTTCCTCGGGAGATATCTTCTTTATGGCCAAGCACATTTTCGTCACAGGCGGCGTTTCTTCATCTCTCGGAAAGGGCCTCACGGCCTCCTCGCTCGGCCGGCTTCTGAAATCGCGCGGGCTCCGCGTCGTCATGCAGAAGCTTGATCCCTACATCAACGTCGATCCGGGAACGATGAACCCGTTCCAGCACGGCGAGGTCTTCGTCACCGACGACGGCGCCGAGACGGACCTCGACCTGGGCCACTACGAGCGCTTCATCGATGCGAACCTCTCGCGCGACTCGAACGTCACCACGGGAAGCATCTATTCGACCGTGATCGCACGCGAGCGGCGCGGCGAGTTCCTGGGCGCGACCGTGCAGGTGATCCCGCACATTACCGAGGAGATCAAAAGCCGCATCCGCCGGCTCGTCAACGAGGACGTGGATGTGGTCATCACCGAGGTCGGCGGCACCGTCGGCGACATCGAATCCTTGCCGTTCCTTGAGGCGATTCGCCAGTTCCGCCACGAGGTCGGCCGCTCCAACGTGATCTTCATCCACGTCTCGCTCGTCCCCTACATCGGTCCCAGCGGCGAGCTCAAGACCAAGCCGACGCAGCATTCGGTCGCCGAGCTGCGCTCGATCGGTATCCAGCCCGACGTGATCGTGTGCCGAAGCGACCGGCCGCTGTCGACGGCGCTGAAGAAGAAGATCTCGCAGTTCTGCGACGTCGATCTGGACGCGGTCGTCAGCGCGATGGATGCGCGAAGCATCTACGAGATCCCGCTCGTGCTCCACGACGAAGGGCTCGACGCGACCGTCGTTCGCCACTTGGGACTGGACGCGGCCGAGCCGGACCTGTCCGAGTGGGAAGCGCTCGTACGGCGCATCAATACCGCGAAGCACACCGTCAAGATCGCCGTGTGCGGCAAGTACGTGACGCTGGCCGACTCGTATCTGTCGGTCGTCGAGGCCGTCCGCCACGGCGCGATCGCCGGCGACGCGACCGCCGAGATCGTCTGGGTCGCGAGCGACGAGCTGACCGATCCGGGGAAAGCCCATGAGTTGCTCGGCGACGTGGACGGCATCCTGGTGCCGGGCGGCTTCGGCGTGCGCGGCATCGAGGGAAAGATCGCAGCCGTCACCTATGCGCGCCAGAACAACATCCCGTTCCTCGGCCTTTGCCTGGGCTTGCAGTGCGCGGTGATCGAGTATGCCCGGAACGTGGTGGGGCTCGAAAACGCGAACTCATCCGAGTTCGACGCCGCCTCGCCGCATCCGGTTATCGACCTCATGCCGGATCAGAAGGACGTGCTCAACAAGGGCGGAACGATGCGTCTGGGGCTGTGGCCGTGCAAGGTCGCGCCCGGCACCAACGCGCACGCCGCCTACGGCGAAAACTTGGTCTTGGAGCGACACCGCCACCGCTACGAGGTCAACAACGCCTACCGCAAACAGCTCGCCGCCGCCGGCTTGGTCTTCAGCGGCACGACGGCCGACGACCGTCTGGTCGAGATCATCGAGCTGCCGGACCATCCCTGGTTCGTCGCCACCCAGTTCCATCCCGAGTTCAAGAGCCGCCCCACCCGCGCCCACCCGCTCTTCCGCGACTTCGCCGCCGCCGCCGTCGCCCGCGCCGGCACGAGAACGCACGTCGAGTCGAGCGCCTAAGCGGACCCGGTTGAGCCGACTGCCCAGGATCGGGGTCGGTATCTGCTGAACTCTTCTTGGGGCAACCATTGACAAACGTCCCCCAGTAGAACACTTGGCGCGGACTGGCGTTGAGAGAAGGGATAGCGATGTCGAAACTTCGTCGATTGACTGCGGATAGATATGAGGAGGCAACCCGTGCGGCCAAGGACGATGTTTCTCTGTGTCACCCTGATGGGGTTGGCGGCAACGGCGTGCGGCCGTGAGTACCCCTCTATCCAACTGAACGCCCAGAGCGATGCTTCGGCGAGCGCGGCTGAATCCGCTTGCACGAATACGGCCGCCGAAGGCATTCGGACGACAGAGACGCGCAGCTTCACGCAGTTCGGTTCTCGCCTCTCTCCCGCGAAGGGCACGGACGTGCCGACCTACGACGGTCGCGTCGCCTTCTCCAAAGCAGAAGACCTGGGCATGCTCCCGGCGGACAAAGCGAACTGCACCGAGGTCATCTTCGGCGTCTTTACCGATCAACGCACCGGAGTCACCAGTGTCCCGGCGTGGGCCGTGATCGTCCACACGTCAAAGGTTTGGTCGATGGACCTCGGCTACTATTGGACGGAGTGCGCCAAGCGCGGGGCTACATGTCCGACCCCTACCTCGACCGGCGGCGTCTCGCCTTATGAGACTGTCGTCGTCCTCGACGCCGTCACTGGATCCCTGATCAGGCAATTGGAGAGCCCGGCGGCGGAATAGATCCGCCGTAGCCCTTTCGGCGCGACCGGTACAATCCGGCGTGCCGAAGGGAGAGAAGCAGAATGATCGTCGGGGTACCGAAAGAGGTGATGGAGGCCGAGTATCGGGTCGCCATCACGCCGGTCGGCGTGCGCGAAATTGTCGGCGACGGACACGACGTCGTCATCGAGCGCGGCGCCGGTGACGGCTCGTCGATCTTCGACCCCGACTACGTGCGCGCCGGCGCGCGCATCGCCGATTCACCCGGCCAAGTCTGGGCCGAGGCCGACCTCATCCTCAAGGTCAAGCAGCCGCTCACGGAAGAGTTTCCGCTGATGCGCGCACACCAATTGCTCTTCACCTATCTGCACCTGGCCGCACACAAGGACGTAACCGAAGCGCTCGTGCAGTCCGGCACGACCGGCATCGCCTACGAGACCGTCGAAATGCCGGACCGTTCGTTGCCGCTGCTCGCGCCGATGAGCGAGATCGCCGGCCGCATGGCGCCGCACGTCGCCGCAAACTACCTGCACCGCGCGAACGGCGGCCGCGGTGTGCTGATGAGCGGCGTGTCGGGCGTGCGCCCCGCGCGCGTGCTGGTGATCGGCGCCGGGATGAGCGGAATGAACGCGGCCTGGATCGCACAAGGCTTGGAAGCCGAAGTGGTGTTGCTCGACAAGAACGTCTCGAAGCTTCGCTACGTCGATCACATCCACAAGGGCCGCATCCTCACGCTCGCGAGCGCAGCACTGACGATCGAGGAAGAGGTCATGGCGGCCGATGTCGTCATCGGCGCCGTGCTCGTCGCCGGCGCGCGCGCGCCGATGCTCGTTTCCGAAGATCTCGTGAAGCACATGAAGCCCGGTGCGGTCGTCGTGGACATCTCGATCGACCAGGGCGGATGCTTCGAAACCAGCCGGGTTACCACCCACACGCATCCGACTTATGTCACCCACGGGGTGGTACACTACTGCGTAGGAAACATGCCGGGCGCCGTCCCGCACACGTCGACTTACGCGCTCGCGAACGCGACCATGCCGTATGTGCTCGCGCTCGCTCGGACCGGACTCGACGCCGTCGCGACGGATTCGGCTCTTGCCAAGGGAGTGAACGTGCACGACGGTCGAGTGACGAACGAAGCGGTCGCCGCCGCCGTCGGCATGCCTTGGACGCCGCTCGGCGATCTTCTCTCCGGCGCCTGATCCCACCCGGCAGCCGGCCCCCCTTCTCAGGAGACGTTGGTGACGACGAACCCGAAAGCCGATCCGCCTGGCGTGTTGATGCAACTGGCGGAGCGCTACCTCGACCATCTTGCGGTCGAGCGGGGCGTCGCGCCGAACACGGTCGCCGCGTATCGCCGGGACCTGCGGCTGTACCTGGCCGACCTGACCGAGCGCGGCATCGATGATCCGGCCGCGGTCGGCGAGCCCGAGGTCGGGGCGTTCTTGGAGAATTTGCGGGAAAACGAGTACGCGCCGGGAAAGCGCTATTCGGCTGCGACCGTCGCCCGCGTCCTGGCTGCCGTCCGTGGCTTTCACCGGTACTTGCTCCGCGAAGAGGTGACCAAGCTCGACCCGGCATGGATGATCGGATCGCCGCGGACGCCGCGGGCACTGCCCAAAGCCCTCGAACAGGACGAAGTCGAGGCGCTGCTCGCGGCCGTTCCCGTGGAAGGGGCACCGGGGATCCGCGACCGGGCGTTGCTCGAGACGCTCTACGCCGCGGGCCTGCGAATCAGCGAGCTGACCGGCCTCGACGTCGACGACGTGGATCTCGACGAGCGCACGGTGCGGTGTCTCGGCAAGGGATCGAAAGAGCGGATCGTTCCGATCGGCCGTCCCGCCTCTGAGGCGCTTCGGGCGTACCTGACGCAGTCGCGACCCGGCTTCGTTCGCGGCCGATCCGAGACGGCGCTGTTCGTCAACGCGCGCGGCCGGCGGCTGACGCGCCAAGGCTGCTGGAAGCTGCTGAAGAAGTATGCCGAGCGCGCGGCGTTGCGGCGGCGGATCTCGCCGCACACGCTTCGTCACTCGTTCGCATCGCATCTGATCGAGCACGGCGCGGACGTGCGCGACGTGCAAGAGCTTCTCGGCCACGCGAGCGTGTCCACCACGGCGGTCTACACGCTGCTGCATCGAGACAAGATCCGCGAGATCTACGACAAAGCCCATCCGCGCGCCCGACGCGCTGCTCCGCGCGACGACCACCTCGGCGAACATGCCGGCGACGCCTCCTAGGGGGTCCATCCGATGGAAACCGCTCAACTCGAAAAGTTCCGCGAACTCGTCAACGCCGAACGCGACGACGTGCGCCGCCAGCTCAGCGACCTCGGCCAGGATCCCGATGCGGCATCGTTCGAGGGATCGGACTTCGACTTCGGATTCGCCGACTCGGCCCAATCCACCGCCGAGCGAAATCGCGTTCTGGTCGTCGTCGAAGGGCTTCGCGAGCGGCTGGTGGACATCAACATCGCCATCGACAAGCTCGCCAACGGGACCTACGGGTTGTGCGAGCGGTGCGGCAAGCCGATCGGCGCCGAGCGACTCGAGGCGCTGCCCCACACGCGATTGTGCTCCGACTGCAAGTCGAAGGGCTAGAAAAAAGCCCCCCTTGCTCCCGGCGGGGCCGCTCCGATAGCATCCGACCCCTGTGGCGACTCGTCGATGGGTCGCCATGTAGACAATTGCGCCGCGTCGGGCGCCCGAAGGGGGAGTATGGATGGCGCGCGTCATCAGTCTCGCCAACCAGAAGGGCGGCGTCGGAAAGACGACCACGACGATCAGCCTCGGAGCGGCCATCGCCGAGCGCGGGCACCGGGTTCTCCTCGTCGACTTCGACCCGCAGGGATCGCTGTCGGTCGGCGTCGGCGTGAGCTCGCAGGACCTGGACCTAACGATCTACAACTTGGTGCTCGATCGTTCGCTCGACGCGTCGTCCGTGATTTGCAAGACAACCGCGGACGGCGTGGAGCTGCTCCCGGCCAACATCGACCTGTCGGCTGCCGAGGTGGTCTTGGTCAGCGAAGTCGCACGAGAGCAAGCGCTCAAACGCGTGATCTCGAAAGTCCGCGACTCCTACGATTACGTCTTGATCGACTGCCCTCCGTCGCTCGGACTTCTCACGATCAACGCCCTGACCGCCTCCGACGGCGTGATCATTCCCCTGGAGTGCGAATTCTTCGCGCTCCGAGGAATGAGCCTGCTCCTCGACACGATCGATAAGGTCAGAGACCGTTTGAACCCTGAACTAGAGCTTCAAGGAATCATCGCGACGCTGTACGACGGCCGAACCATCCACTCGAGGGAAGTGCTCGACAGGGTCAAGGAGAAGTTCGGGTCGAAGCTTTTCAACAGCATCATCAACAGGACGATTCGGTTCGCCGAGGCGCCCGTCGCCGGCGAGTCGATCCTTTCCTACGCCTCCGACTCCAAAGGAGCGCAGGCCTACAGAGAGCTAGCCAAGGAGGTGCTCGGCATTGACGACCAAACGAGCGAGCCTGCCGGGAGCGGACGAACTGTTCCGCAACACGTCGGCGCCGGCCCAATCGGAGCCGGATCGACCGGACCAGGATCTGGTGGAGGACTCGGAGCATCCGACTCCACTGGCCCCGGCGATCTCGCACATGCCGGCGCCGGTGACGCAGATGCCGGCGCAGATGCCGGCGCCCCCAGTCTCTTCGACCCCGGTCCCCCCGCACGTCCCCAGTCCGGCCCCGGCCCCGGCCCCGGCCCCGGCGAGGGCGACCAGGCCGGCGTCTCCCCCCAAGCTGCAAGCCCCGCGGACGGGCAGCGGCCGGACCAGGCACGAGGAGAAGGTGACCTTCTACTGCACCCGTGAGGAGCTTCTCGCACTCGAACGCGCGCGGCTGGCGTTGAAGGAACACGGCGTGTCCATGGATCGCGGACGAATCGTGCGAGAGGCGTTGTCCTATACGCTCGCCGAGTTCGAGGCGAACGGCGCCGCGGCCATTCTGGTCGAGCGACTCTCCCGCCGCTTCTAGCCATCACGGACCGGCCCGCCGGGCGCAGTAGAATCGGCGCCCTATGGTCACCGTCGCGCGCCTGATCGGAATCACAGTCGGCTTCTACCTGGGCATCGTCGCCCACGACGCCGCGCAGGCCGCGATGGCTGCGCGGCTGGGGGACCGATACCCCAAGATGCAGGGCCGCGTCACCTTGAAGCCCAAGCCGCACGTCGATCCGGTGGGCACCCTGATCATGCCGGGCCTGTTCTTGTTTCTCAGCCTTATCGGCCAGCCGTTCCGGTTCGTGTTCGGCTACGGCAAGCAGATGCAGCTCAATCCGAGCGCCCTGCGCAACCCCAAGCGCGACCGGATCCTGATCGCGCTCGCCGGCCCGGCCGTCAACGTCGCGATCGTGGCCGCCGCCGGCTACGCGGCGCGCGTCGCGTTTCCGGTCGGGGCGACCCGGATGCAGGTGACCGTCTGGCAGATCTTCGTTCTCATCATGGCCGTCAACGCGTTCCTGCTGGTCATCAACATCCTGCCTATCCCGCCGCTCGACGGATCGAAGATGCTCGCGGTGTTCCTGTCGCCGGCGACGCAGTTCAAGATGCAAGAGTACGGCCAGTACTTCCTGCTGTTCCTGGTCGTGCTGTTCATCTTCCTTCCGGGCGTGCCGGGCGCCATGGCGGACCCGATCTGTCGGGCATTCTCGGGCGTGGTCTGCGGTCTCTAGCCGCGGTCGTCGTTGGAGCAGGGCCGCCGGGCCGATACACTGACGCGCTGATGACCTATCAAGTGCACCTGGCGGTGTTCGAAGGCCCCTTCGACCTGCTCCTCCATCTGATCGCCAAGCGTGAGCTGGACATCTACGAGGTCTCGCTGGCCACGATCACCGAGGAGTACCTCGTGCACCTTCAGGCCATGCAGGATCTGGACCTGGAAATCGCCACTGAGTTCCTGATCGTCGCGGCGACGCTGGTCGAGATGAAGGCGGCTCGGCTCCTCCCCGGACCGCCCCGCGACGACGAGGACGGCTTGCTGCTCAGCGACCGCGACGTGCTCATCGCCCGCCTGCTCGAATACCGGGCGTTCAAGGACGCGGCCGCGGTTCTGCGTTCCCGACTGGACGAAAACGCCGGTCACTTCCCGCGGGAGGCCGGACCGGGCGGGGACTTCGCGCATCTGTGCCCCGACCTGCTGGCCCGCACGTCTCCCCAGAAACTCGCCGACCTCGCCGTTACGGTCCTGACGCCCAAGCCGAAGCGAGTCCTGGATCTGTCGCACATCACCCCGATTCGGGCCACGGTCGCCGACGCCGCCGAAGCGATCCGCTCGATCTTGGCGCATCTGCGCCGCGGCACGTTCCGCCAGCTCACGGCCGGAGCCGAGACGCGAATCGAGGTCATCGTCCGCTTCCTCGCACTGCTAGAGCTTCTCAAGGCCGGGGAGGTGGACGTCGCCCAAGCCGACCGGTTCGGTGAGATCGACGTGACCTGGCAAGGTCGAAAGGCTGCCATCTTCGACGAGTACGACGGCGGAGCGCCCGTAACCCCCGTCACCCAGGAATCGGAGCCGGCGGGGGAGCGAGCATGAGCGAGCTTCGCCGCATCCTGGAGGCAATCCTGTTCGTCGCGACCGATCCGGTCCCGCTGACCGTGCTCGCCCAGATCACCGAGGAGTCGCGCGACAAGGTCCGCGGCGAGCTCGACGTGCTTGCGGCCGAGCTGGTCGAGGGGGGTCGTGGGGTCATCCTGCGCGAGGTGGGCGCCGGATTCCGGCTCTACACCAGCCCCGACGCGGCCGCCCACGTCGAGCGATTCGTGATGGCCGTCCAGCAGCCGCGCCTAACCCAGGCGGCGCTCGAAGTCCTGGCGATCATCGCCTACAAGCAGCCGATTACCCGCCAGCAGATCGCATCGATTCGCGGCGTCGACTCGGACGGCGTGGTCAACACGCTGGAGGCGCGCGGCCTGGTCGTGGAGGTCGGTCGCGACCCTGGTCCAGGGCAGGCCATCTTGTACGGGACGTCGGGCCGGTTCCTCGAACGGCTTGGCCTTCGGACGCTCGACGAGCTTCCCCCGATCGCGGATCTGCTGCCGCCGGCAGCGGTCGCCGATGAGCTCGAACCCTAAGCGGCGCGTCGGCGGGCGGGGCACGGGGAGCGGCGCCGGGAAGACGTCGAAGCCACCCGCGAAGCGCGGCAAACCCGCCGCCGCCGTCTCAAGCAAGCGCGGCAAACCCGCCGCTGCCGCGTCCACCAAGGGACGCAAGAGGCCCGTTCCTCCGCGGCGAGTCAGGCCGCCGGCCCCCCGGTTGCGACCGGATACGGGCCCACCGCCCCCGCCACTCGCGCCCGAGGGCCAGCCGGTGCGGCTCCAGCGGGTGCTCGCCGCCGCCGGGATCGCCTCCCGCCGGGCAGCCGAAGAGCTGATCGTGGCCGGCCGCGTTTCGGTCGACGGCACGGTCGTTCGAACGCTTGGGACCCGGGTCGATCCGGCCACGGCTCGGATCGAGGTCGACGGCGAGCGGGTAGGGGTCCGCCGCGACCGCACCTATCTGATCATGAACAAGCCGACCGGGGTCATCACCTCCGCGGCCGATCCGTTCGGACGAAAGACCGTGTTGGACCTGGTTCGAACCCGGGGCCGGGTCTTCCCCGTCGGGCGGCTCGATTCGGATACGAGCGGCCTGCTGCTCTTGACCGACGACGGGGACCTGGCGCACCGGCTCGCGCATCCTCGCTACGGAATCGAGAAGGTCTACATCGCCAAGGTCTCGGGACAGGTCGAGGTCGCAACGCTGCGCAAGCTCGAGCGGGGAGTCCACCTGGAGGACGGCCCGGCGCGAGCGGTGCGTACGCGGCTGCGCGGCAAGGCGTCCAAGACCAGTCAAGTCGAGATCGTGATGGCCGAGGGCCGCAAACGCGAAGTCCGCCGGATGTTGGAGGCGCTCGGCCATCCGGTCGTCGAACTTGTGCGGATCGCATACGGCCCGATTCGCCTATCCGGCCTGGTCGAGGGCGATGTTCGAGCGTTGACCGTCCCTGAAGTCGGGGAGCTTTATCGACTTGTCGGCTTATAGCTCTAACGCTGGATAGCGTTCTCTGCTTGCATCTTTCTGCACTCGCGTCCGACTATATTCACGCCGATGGAACGCCTTCGAGCCGTGCGCGGCGCGACGACCCTGGACGAGGACACCCGCGACCAGGTGGTCGAGCGCACCGGGACGCTGCTCAAGGAAATCATCGATCGCAACCGGCTGGACCCGGATGCCATCGTCAGCATCATGTTCACCGCGACCGAGGACATCCACAGCGAGTTCCCAGCAGTCGCCGCCCGAAGCATGGGCCTGTTGGACGTGCCCCTGATCTGCGCTCGGGAGCTCGCCGTCACCGGCGCCGTGACCTTGTGCATTCGAGTGCTGGTGTCCGTGTATTCCGAGACCCCGCGAAGCGAGCTGCGCCACGTCTACCTGGAGCGGGCGACGCCTCTGCGGACCGACCTCCATCGATAGCATGCGCGTCGCGCTGCTCGGCACTGGACTGATCGGGGGATCGATCGGCATGGCTCTTCGCGCCCTCGACAACGTCGACGAGGTCGTCGTCTACGACCGTTCGCCGGATTCGGCGCGCCGGGCCGTCGAGCGAGGCGCCGGGGACCGCATCGCTGGGACGCCGGCCGAGGCGGTCCACGATGCCGACGTCATCTTCATTGCAACCCCGGTCGGTGCCACGCTCAACGCCATCAAACAGGCTATATCGGGCGTCAAAGCAGGGGCAATCATTACAGATGTTGGAAGTACAAAGTCTAGAGTCGTAGATGAGGTGACATCTTTCATCGGTGAGAACATTACTTTCCTAGGCGGGCACCCGATGGCCGGCTCGGAAGAGGATGGGATCGAGGGAGCCAAGGAAGGTCTGTTCGACGGGGCTTGGTGGATCCTCACTCCGACACCTCGAGTCGAGCCCGCGGCCTATCGGACGCTCCACGGCCTGCTCTCTGCCATGGGGAGCCACGTGATCGCCCTCGAGCCGGCGCTCCACGACGAGCTGATGGCCATCATCTCCCACCTGCCCCATCTGACGGCTGCCACCATGATGAACATGGCGGCCGATCATGGAAAGGACAAGGCAAGTCTGTTGTCTCTGGCAGCCGGTGGATTTCGTGACATAACCCGCGTGGCCGCCTCCAATCCAGGCATCTGGATCGACATTTGCCGGGAAAATGCAGACGCGATCGTGCGTGCCCTCGGCGAGTTCATGGACCGTTTGGGCGAATTGCGAGACTTCGTCGCATCGGGAGCCTCCGAATCGATCCTCGGGCACCTTGATTCGGCTCGCGTCTCGAGGCAAAGCCTCGCCGGCAAGCGAACGGATGGGCAGTTGTTCGAGATCCTCGTCCCGATCCCGGACCGGCCGGGGGTGCTCGCCGAGGTCACCACGCTCGTGGGGAATGTCGGCGCCAATATCGAAGACATCCAGATTAGCCACGCGGAGGAAGGGGGTCGAGGCGTTCTGCGCCTTCTCATTCTCGGGGACGATCAATCGAAACGAGCACACGACGCTTTAGAGAGTCGTGGATATCATCCTAGATCGCTTTCTATATAAAGCGCCTCAGGGATAAGTCGATACGGTCTGAGCTGTGAGTTTCCTGATCAATGGGTTGGAGGAAAGGCTAAACCGCCTTATCAAGTTATCCACTCATTGATGAATGGATAAATCACAAAACTGCTTTCCCGGTGAATCAGTCTGTCGACATACCGCCGGCTCGGCGAATCGACCTAGAGCTTCGGCTATGGAGGGCTTCGGCGATCAGGGACTTTGCCGATACATCGATTTCTCGGCAAAGAGATGCGGCTCGTCGCCGGCTCCGGTTGTCCACGGCGCGCGCGGGAGTGGCTCCGGCCGGCCCAGGCGGTGGGCTATGATTCGCCGGGGTCAAAACCGGCCCTGAACGCCGATGGATCGGCCGGATGGCTCGCAGCGAAGCTCCGCGGCCCTTCGACCCACGACGGCAGCGTCCGCCGGCGTATGGCGGTGTGGAGACCAGCGTGAGCGTGACTACGATCAGCCCCGCCAAGCGGGTAGAAGGCGAGCTTCGGGTTCCCGGCGACAAGTCGATCAGCCACCGGGCGTTGATGGTCGCCGCCGCCGGCACCGGCGACTGCACCATCCGCGGCCTCGGGACCGCGCGTGACGTTTCGTCGACGCTTTCGGTGCTTCGGCCCCTCGCGGACGTGATCGGACCGGATCTACCTGCAGTTGAAGTTGAGGGTTCTGCCTCTTCAGGGTCTTCCTGGGAAATTCTGGTTCGCGGGCGGACCGTGGGAAGCTGGAAGAACCCAGGCCGAACCCTCGACTGCGGAAACTCCGGCACGACGATCCGAACTTTGCTCGGCTTGCTGGCCGCCTGCGACTTCCAAGCCACGCTCGACGGCGACGAGTCCCTTCGCACCAGACCGATGGAGCGCATCGCCGAACCGCTCCGCCGAATGGGCGCAGCCGTGAGCACGACCGACGCCGGAACTCCACCGATCACCATCCGAGGTGGGCAGCTCCAGGGCGTTGAGCACCGACTTCCCGTCCCCAGCGCGCAGATCAAAACGGCGCTTCTGTTCGCGGGGCTGCACGCCGAAGGCGAGACCGTCGTAGCCGGTGGGGGAGCGAGCCGAGATCATACGGAACGCCTGCTCCGATACCTCGGCTGCTCAGTAGATGGATCGGTTGATCGACTCATCGTTAAGTCGACACATATCCAAAACGTCGAAGTGCTTGATATCCCCGGCGATCTATCGTCGGCAGCCTTTCTGCTGGTCGCGGCAGCTCTCCTGCCCGGATCCGATCTGCGCGTCACCGGAGTTGGCGTGAACCCGACTCGGGCGGGGATCCTCGACGTGCTTCGTCGCTTCGGGGCACGGGTCGATCTCGAAGACGGATCCGAGGCATGCGGCGAGCCCCGCGCGACCGTCCGCGTTCGGGCCGGCGATCGTCGCGCTCTCCATATAGGAGCAGCCGGCGTCCCGGCGATGATCGATGAGCTTCCTTTGGTCGCGATACTCGGAGCGTTCGCGGATGGGGAGACCGTCATCGAAGGAGCCGCCGAGCTTCGGGTCAAGGAAAGCGACCGGATCGCCACGACGGCCGCCGGTCTGGCGGCGCTGGGCGTGCCGGTCCGAACGTCGCCGGACGGGATGGTCGTCACCGGCAACGGCCGAACCGGCGGGGGCGTCGTCGATTCCGGCGGCGACCACCGGATCGCGATGGGGTTCGCGGTCGCGGGACTCGCAGCCGATGCGGAGGTCACGATCCGCGGATGGGACGCGGTCGGCGTCTCCTATCCATCGTTCGCGTCGAACCTCGCCTCGATCTTGGTCCCGAACGGATGACTCGTCCGATCGTGATCGCCATCGACGGGCCGGCCGGCGCCGGCAAGTCGAGCGTCACAGCCGCCGTCGCCCGCCGGCTGGGGATCGCTCGCCTGGACACCGGATCCATGTACCGCGCCGTGACCTGGGCCGCATTGGACGCCGGCCTCGATCTGGCCGACGAGACCGCCATCGCGTTGCTCGCCGACACGTTGGAGTTCGACTTCACGCCCGACGGCATTCGGATCGGAGGTGCGCTCCGCGAACAGCAGATCCGAGACCCGGCCGTCACGGCCGCGGTCTCGCAGGTATCGCGCCACGCGCACGTCCGCGACATTCTCGTCGCCCGGCAAAAGGAGCTGGCCGAATCCGGGCCGGCCGTCATCGAAGGCCGCGACATCGGAACGGTCGTCGTCCCATGGGCTCCCGTCAAGATCTTCCTCACGGCCTCGCCGGCCGAGCGAGCCCGCCGCCGGTCCCGTGACCTGATCGCCGCCGGCCATCCGGTGGATCTGGAGACGCTCCGGCTTCAGATCGAAGCGCGCGATGAGATCGACGACCGGACGACCCCACTGGTCCCCGCCCCCGGAGCGATCACCATCGATTCGACCGGCAAGTCCATCGACCACGTCGTCGAGGAGATCGCGGCGCTCGCCGCCGCGGCGGGCCTGGTGCCGCGATGAGCGCCCCCATGAGCGCCCCATGAGCGCCCCATGAGCGCCGGGCGGCCCGTCGTCGCGGTCGTGGGGCGAACCAACGTCGGAAAATCCACGCTGGTGAACCGGCTCTTGGGCCGGCGCGAGGCGATCGAGCACGACATGCCTGGAGTCACCCGCGACCGGCAGGGCTATCCGGTCGAATGGGGGAGGCGCTCGTTTCTTCTGGTCGATACCGGAGGATGGGAGCCGCGGGCCCGCGGCCTGGCGGCGAAGGTGGTCGAGCAGGCCGAGCGGGCCGCGGCGCAGGCCGATCTGATCCTGTTCGTCGTGGACGCCTCGACCGGCGCGATCGGCGACGACGTCGTCGTGGCGCGAACCCTTCGCCGCTCGGACGTGCCGGTCATCGTCGTGGCCAACAAAGTGGACACGGCCGCGCTCGAAGACGAACTGCATGCGCTGCAGCGACTCGGCCTGGGGCATGCGCTGCCGGTCAGCGCGCTCCACGGCCGGGGATCGGGCGATGTGCTCGACGCGATCGTCGCGACGCTTCCCGACGACGTCCCCGTCCGCGACCACCCGGACCGGCCGCTTCGCGTCGCCGTGGTCGGCCGCCCGAACGCCGGAAAATCGAGCTTGTTCAACCGGCTTACCGGTCAGAACCGCTCGATCGTCGACGCGACGCCGGGAACGACCCGCGATACCGTGGACGAGACGGTCACGATCGGGGACAAGACCTACGAGTTCATCGATACGGCCGGCATGCGTCGCCGCGCCAAACAGGCGGAGGGCCCCGAGTACTACGGTCTGGTCCGCTCGCTCCGCGCGATCGACCGCGCCGACGTCGCGATCATCGTGATCGACGCCGAGGCGGGCATCACCGATCAGGATCAGCGCATCGCCGACCGAGTGATCGAATCGGGCCGCGCGGCGATCCTCGTGCTCAACAAGTGGGACCTGCTGGACGAGGACGCGGGCGACCAGATCGAGCGAGACATCGAGCGGCAGTTCCCGTTCCTTCGTTGGGCCCCGCTGGTGCGAACGTCGGCGCTGACGAAACGCGGCATCGGCCGCGTTATGCCAGCCGTCGAGGCCGCGCGAGCTTCTTGGGAAAAGCGCATCCCGACGGCGGCCTTGAACGGATGGATCCGCGCCGCCGTCGAGAAGATTCCGCTCGGATCGCGCGGGACGCGACCGCCGCGTATCAAGTACGTCACGCAAGCGTCGGTCAGGCCGCCGACGGTCATCGTGTTCGCGAGCGACCGCCTTCCCGACCACGCCACGAAAGCCTTGGAAAACAGCCTGCGCGCGACGTTCGGGTTCGACGGATCGCCGATCCGCGTCGCCGTTCGCGTCCGAAAGCGGGAACGCAACGCGTAGACGCAACAGGCCGGGTCGGGTTGGGGGGACGGTATTTGAACTTGCTTGACGTGCTGAAGCCGCTCCTCAACGCAAGTTTACCAGTTATTTCCACTGCGACAAACGGGAATGCATGGCGAAGGTCGGACCGTATCGAACCTGATTACGGAGCTGACGGCTTCGGCCAGGGCTGTCTCACTGATGGCGATGATCGAAGTATTCGGAACGCGGCCGAGGTCAGTCGTTCCCGCTACTCGTTCCACTTCATTTCACGAGCAACTGGATGATCAGCAACCCTAACACCAGCGAGCCCAAGACCAAGCCGACGCTCCCCGCCATTCGACCCTCGCGCCCAGCCCTTCCCCTGCTTGAGAACACTATTGCGCCAATCGCAAGCGCGGCTTGAGCTGCCAAGAACAACCTGAGTCTCTCAACTTGTCGGCTTTCCAATTCTCAACTCTATTTGATCGACTCTCCATACATGAACCATTTTGGCCGAGTCGCCCGTTGGAGGCAGGACCATTTCAAAGCGAGAGCGCGGCGGCGCACTAGAATCCCAGCTGTGAAGCGGCGCGCAATGCCGCGTCGGCGATACGTCTCTGGCCTACTTCGTTTGGATGAAAACAGTCCCCTCCGTCCACAAACGGAATCATGCTGGTCGTGTATCCATTACCCGGAACCTGAATCCAAGTCTGATCCTCCAAGGGAGGCGACCAGCCGCACACACCTGCTGCCGCGTAGGTGGTAGACGGCGCACCCTCGTGACCTTGAAACTCTTCATATATTCGCGTGATCGAGAGACGCTGCTGCGCATGGCTGGCCAGTTCATCACGGATGTAGTCCCAGCTTGAGTTGAGCGCCTGAACGGCAGTCTGCGCGCGCTGATGAGCCCTGGCGAGGTCACATGGCCGAAACGGTGGGAGTGCGAGCGGGTCCAACTGCAACCAAGCAGGCGTCTTGTTGAAGGGCTGATAGTACTCGGTAAGAATCACGCTTGTCCGAGTGTCTGCGAGAAGTCGACGCACCTCGATCAAGACTCCTTCCCGAACGCTGGACACTGTGTTCTCAAGCCAGTCCCGGAACACAGACTCGGAGGCATCGCAAAGCATGGCTCGTGCGGAGAAGGCGAAGTGAAAGTCGTCTGCGCCTATCGTGATAGAGACGAGCGCGTCCTTGTTTGAGTCGCGCCTCTCAAGGACTCGATCGACTTGCCAAGTCAGCTGCTTCTCGGGGGGAGGAGTGAAAACGGGATCTGCGACAGCCTGCGCGCCGGAACAGGCTATGTGGTAGGTCGATGGCGAGGAAAGGAAATCCGTTTCATATCCCCACAACCGAAGATCGGTGTTGACCAGATACGGATATGAGCTCGTGCTCCGCTTGCAGGCCGTAAGATCATCGCCAAGCCCGTGTCCTGACGGGATTGAATCGCCTATGCCGAAGTACTGTATCGAGGGGCCGTGATTGGGTACTTGGCGCACGAATGCATCGGCACAGTTGGCCAGATAGTCATAATTAGCGCACAGATTAGTATCGTCAGCGACCAAGCCTGAGGCGTTGGACTGCAAGGCCAGGTCTCCTCTGTCTGAGACCGTGGCAAACGAACTCGCGCAGATCACGGACACAGCCCCGGGCGGTGGAGGAGGCGTCCTCCCAGGGTTTCCGTTACTATCTGCCGAAACCAAAAGCGGCACGTCCGCCCATCGATCGAACACGTAGGCCTGGGGAGTTGTGCAAGCATCACCATCCGCGGGTACCTCAGGAACGAGCGGCACATCGCTGGTGAAAGTGACGTAGCGTCCATTGGCAGACATCGTCACAGAGCCGAAATCGAACCCGTCCGCCTGATTTCCCTCGATGTCCTTCGAAACCAAGCTGGTCGTCCCTGTTGATCTGTCCCGCACGTAGATATCGGGCCACGAACCGTCCGCGTCAGATTCAAGGAAATTCGTTGCCTCCGATGAGAACGCCACGAAGCGTCCATCGTCTGAGATGTCTCCAGCTTCGGACGGGCCGTTGCCCTGCATCCCGGATGATGAGAGGGAGACGAGTTCGGTCACACGTGAGGTCATATCGCGAACGAATACATCAGCACAGTCGAAGGTACCACAGGGTCGCTCATCGTCCGCGAGGCTGGTCGCGTCGGAGGTGAATAAGATATGGCGGCCTGTCGCAGACAGGCTCCCCAACTCGGTAAAGCTATTGCCGTTACCGGGTCTACCTTGCGGATTTACCGAAACCATCCTTGTGACGCGCTGTTGGAGATCTCTGACATAGGCTTGCCGGTACACGGGCCCAGGCGAGCAAATTGGCTGGCAGACTCTAGGCTCTGACTCTAAATCTGTGGCCGCGGTCGAAAACGCCAGGAACCGCCCATCCGCCGAAAGCTTGGCGCCCCCGCTATCGAAATTGGCTGGCAACCCGACGATGTTGGTCGATACAAGAGTCGTCTCACGAGTCGTCATGTCGTGAAGAAAGACGTCCCAACCGTTCCTTTGAGTGTCGCCTAAGGCGAAGTTCGTGGCGCGCGACTGGAAAGCAACGAGACGCCCGTCAAAAGACAGCGTAGGGCCTACACTCATCGCGTTGCCCTCTTCGCCGGAGGAACTGACGGAAGTGCGAGTTGTTACTCCAGTTTGTGCATCATGGACGAAGACGTCCCAGGTCCCGTTCGTGTCGTCAACCACAAGGTTGCTAGCCTGCGAGGCGAAGGCCACGTAGCGCCCGTCTCCAGAGATCGCGACATCTTGGCTCTCTGCATCAGCCTGAACCCCGTTGGAACTTACAGACACGCGGGTCGTCGTGCCCGCGGAACTTGCCTGGGTAACGCGCGGGGTCAGGGTCGCGGATGCCAGGAGAAGCGCGATCAGCCAGCTGACCTGCCGCCGGCCGATCCTGCCCCCGCTCGAAGCCCTCATCAGCCCCTCCCGTCCTTGATATTCGCTGGCCCGCGGTCCTTGTCCTGCCCATTTCCCCGGTTTCAGTCCGGTCCCCGTTCCGGCTACGTCGCGACCATGTCGCACCCCCGTTGAACCCGCCATCAAGCAGTACCTGTGGAGAATTGAGACCTCCCTGTCCGCCATCTTGATCGCGTAGGCCTCGGCGTCTTCAAAGATCACGCGGGTACCGACCGGCGTCGTTTGAGAGTTTGAAATCAAAAACAGCGTCGCGAAAAACGGTTGCTGCCTTCACGTTCATCAGAAGTGAGAACGTGTTTCAACTAAGGGTCATCAGTCGGGCTGGGCGGATTTGAACCGCCGGTCTCTGGACCCCCAGTCCAGCGCTCTAGACCAAACTGAGCCACAGCCCGTGGAAGCCAGGAAAGTATAGGGCGTCCCTTACAATCGCGCCGATGGCCGTTCCCACGCCGCATCAGCCGCCAACGCCGGAAGCGAGGGGCAGCCAGCGCGTCCCGTCGGATGCGATCCTCACCGCTCCGAACCTGATCACATTCCTGCGCCTCGCTTTGATCCCGGTCTTCGTTTGGCTGGCGATCGGGCCGGAGCAGATCGGCGCCGCCGTGGCCGTCGGCTTCGTCGCCGGCGCGAGCGATTTCGTCGACGGCAAGGTCGCGCGTCGCTTCAATCAAGTGTCCAAGCTCGGGATCGCCCTCGATCCGTTGTCGGACCGCCTGCTCATCGCCGCCGCCGCCGCGATCATCATCGTGCAGGACTACGCGCCGCTGTGGGTGGTGATCGTCGTGCTGGCTCGCGACGCGCTGCTTCTTGCCACCGTCCCGCTGCTGTCGGCGCGCGGCGTGCCCCGACCGGCCGTGTCGTGGTTCGGCAAGGCCGGCACGTTCGGGATCATGTGGGGCTTCGGCCTCTTCTTGTGCGCGCACATCGCGGTTCCGCCGGCGCGATGGGTTCAGATCCTCGCATGGCTGAGCCTCGTTCCGGGCTTGATCTTCGCCTACGTCGCGGCCGGCGGGTATGCCCGCAGCACCCTCCCCGCGCTTCGCGGGATCTCGGCGGACGGCGGACCGCGCGTGCAGTAATCTCACGTGACGTGACCCAACAGCGCGCATCGGTTCCGTCGTCGCCGCGTCGCTTTCGCGGGGGGCTCGCCGGAATCGCCTTCGTGCTTGCGTTCCTGCTCACCGTCGCCTGGGCGCGGCAGGGGGAACGCGCTCCTCTGGTCGAAGAGCGGCGCGACCGCCTCGCCGAACTCGTCGTGCAGCGCCAGCAGCGCGCCGACACCATCGAGCGGGAGCTGAACCAGCTTCGCGCCCGCGCCGAGTCGCTCGCCACCGGAAAGGGACCCGCCGCAGCGCTCCAGGACGAGATCGAACGGCTCGCCGGGTTCGCCGGAACCGCCGCCGTTTCCGGCCCGGGCATCGAAGTCGCGCTCGGCGACAGCCCGAACGCCGACGAAGAAGGCTCCCCCGACTTCCGCATCCAGGACGTGGACGTGCAACTCGTCGTGAACACGCTCTGGTCTGAGGGAGCGGAAGCGATTGCGATCAACGGCCAGCGGATCGTGTCCACGTCGGCCATCCGCTCGGCCGGGCAGGCGATCCTGGTCAACTACAAGGTGCTGACCTCGCCGTACCGCATCGAAGCGGTCGGCGAACCGAAGGCGCTGCGGGAACGGTTCGACGCATCCGAGATCGCCGGGCGCTTCCGCACGTGGAGCCAGATCTATCGCCTCTCGATCCGCGTCCGCTCCGCCGAATCGCTCACCATCCCGGCCTACACCGGAAGCGTGCGTCCACGTCACGCCGAGCCGGTGGAATAGGAGGAAGAGACAATGCTGCTCGTGCTGTTCTCGCTGGCGGCCGGCGTCGGCTTGGGTCTGGTCCTGCAACCGACCGTCCCCAGCTTCGTGGCGCCATATCTGCCGATGGCGGTCATGGCCGCGCTCGACAGCGTCTTCGGTGGCCTGCGCGCGCGCCTGGCGGGCGAGTTCTCGGAACGCGTCTTCGTTGTTTCCTTCCTGACCAACTCGGTCCTGGCCGGCTTGCTCGTGGGCGTCGGCGAGCGGCTCGGCGTCGACGATCTGTCCATTGCGGTCGTGGTCGTGTTCGGCGTGCGAATCTTCGGAAACCTCGCCGCAATCCGCCGGCACGTGTTCCACGCATGAGTGATCGATGAAAACCGACACGGACCCGCCGGAGAATCGCGAGCGTGGCCGCTCGTTCAGTGCGGTCCCGCCGCGGCCCGGTCAGATCGCGCTCGCGCTCGCCGTCGCGCTGCTGGGCTTCCTGCTGGCAACACAGTTCCAGGCAAGCGAGGACCTCCAAGGTCGCCTGTCCTCTGAACGCGAGGAGGATCTGGCCCAGCTCCTCGCCAACCTTCAACAGCGCTCGGACGCGCTGATCGAAGAGACGGTCGCGATTCGCGTCGAACTCGCGCGTGCGGCTTCGTCGCAGGACCAGGAGCGCGTCCTGGCCGAGAACGCCGCCCGACAGCTCGCCGACCTTCGCATGCTGCTCGGGCTGGTGAAGGCACGGGGGCCGGGAATCGAGATCGTCATCACCGATCCCGAGGGAACCATCGGCGCCGACGTGCTCGTCGATGCCACGCAGGAACTTCGAGACGCCGGCGCCGAGGCGATCGAGATCAACGGCATCCGCGTGGTCGCCGACACCTCGTTCTCGGGCTCGCCGGGCGCGCTCCGCGTGGACCGCGCGTCGGCGCTGCGCGCGCCGTATCAGATCAAGGCCATCGGCGATCCGCAGACGATGGCGGAGGCGATGCGAATTCCCGGCGGCATGGTCGACTCCGTCACCGCGCGCCCTGCCGCGACCATCGATGTCACCGAGCGGCCGAGCCTGCTCATCGGCTCCTTGCATCCGGCTCCGCGCTTCTCCTACGCTACGCCGACCTGATCGGCCCGACCGGCGCGCCGGAGGCCCGGAGGAGCACATGTATCCCGACGATCTGAAGTACACGAAAGAGCACGAGTGGTGCCGCCCGGAAGGCGGATCCGTTCGCGTCGGCATTACCCACTTCGCGCAGGAGGCGCTCGGCGACATCGTCTACGTAGACCTGCCGGCGGCCGGCACGAAGGTCACCGCCGGTCAGCCCTTCGGCGAAGTCGAGTCCACGAAGTCCGTGTCCGATATCTACTCGCCGGTGAGCGGGACGATCGCCGAGCGGAACGCGGCGCTCGAAGAGCAGCCCGAACTGGTCAACCAGGAGCCCTACGGGGAGGGTTGGATGGTCGTCATCGAACTCGACGCCCCCAGGGATCTTGACGCGCTCATGGACGCGGCCGGCTACCAGCGGATTCTCGACACCACAGCCATCTAGAATCCCTCAGCCTCGGCTCGAAGGCCTTGCCCCACATACCCTGTGGTATATGTTCAGGGTTTCGTTGGCCGGCTGAAGCCGGCGGAAGCCGGACCCAGAAACGGGTGAGGGGCCATGTACTGCGGTAGCTGCGGACACAAGAATGCCGAGGACGCGCGTTTCTGCGCTCGCTGCGGCAGTGCGCTCGAGCACGTCGGCGACGATACGACGATCAGCCTGTCGGCCGACGATCTGAGCGCAGAGGAGGCTCTTCCCTCAATCGAGGGTCTCGGTTCCGGCCAGGCCTTACTGGTGATCCGCCGAGGCATGGGAGCAGGAAGCACCTTCCTGCTCGACAGCGAGGTTGCCGTCGCCGGACGCAATCCGAGCAGCGACCTCTTCTTGGACGACGTGACGGTTTCACGGCGCCATGCCGAGATCCTGCGGGAGGGCAGCCGATTCGTGGTCAAGGACGCCGGATCCCTCAACGGCACCTACGTCAATCGCGAGCGCGTGGACGTGGCCGAACTGGCCTCCGGTGACGAGCTTCAAATCGGCAAGTTCAAGCTTGTCTTCCTAACGGCTCCGGCGGACGGTGGCGCGTGAAGACGGGCCGCCCCTTCATGAGCATCGGCGAGGTGATCGACGCGCTCCAAACCGACTACCCGGATGTGACCGTGTCGAAGATTCGATTCCTGGAATCCGCGGGCTTGATCGACCCGGAGCGGACCCCGGCCGGATACCGCAAGTTCTATCAAAAGGACCTGGAGCGGCTTCGCTTCATCCTGAAGCTTCAACGGGACTCCTACCTGCCGCTCAAGGTCATCGGTGAGCGGCTCGCCGAATACGACGCCGGCGTGGCCGGTCCCGCGGTCGAGCCGGCCGGCGACGGAGCCGCCGCGCCCCGCCCCGAGGTCGAACGCGACGAGGATCTGGCCGAGCAGGTCGCTCCGCTTTCCCTGTCCGAGATGGAGCTGGCCAACGCGGCCGGGCTCGAGCCCGCGCACGTCAAAGCCCTCCGCGATTTCGGCGTGATCTGCGAGCACCCCGGGGGAGCCGGAGTCGGCCCCGTCTTCGACGCGGACGATCTGATCGTCGCGCGCCTATCGCGCGAGTTCATCCGATTCGGGATCGAACCTCGGCACCTGAAGATGTTCCGCCAGTTCGCGGACCGCGAAGCGATGCTGCTGCAGCAGGTCGTCACACCGATGTTGCGTCACCGCTCTCCGGAGGCGCGAAAGCAGGCGACTCAATCGCTGTCGGACCTGTCGCGGTTGGTCAAGAAGCTCCGGCACGCGTTCCTGCGGCAAAACCTGCGCTCGTTCCTGGGCGCAGGAGAGTAGCCTGACCCGGTGAGCGAGGCGGGGATCGTCCTTTCGGCGGATCAAATCCGTGAACGCATCGCCGCGATCGG
>DASWHR010000079.1:0-19655 GCA_036398095.1 Actinomycetota bacterium | reverse complement strand
AACCGTGCGAGGTTCCACAGCTTGGTCCCGAAGTTGCGATCGCCCTCGATCCACTTCTCGTCGATCGGCACGTCGCTGCCAAGCGTTGCGCCGCGCAGCAGCGTCATCCGCAACGCGTCGGCGCCGTACCGGTCGATCAGTTCCAACGGATCGAGCGCGTTGCCGAACGACTTCGACATCTTCTTGCCGCGGAAGTCGCGAACCATGCCGTGGATGTGCACGTCGCGGAACGGCACCTCGCCCATCATGTCGATGCCGTCCATCATCATCCGCGACACCCAGAACGTGATGATGTCGTAGCCGGTGACGAGCACGTCGTTCGGATAGAAGGCGCGAAGATCGTCGGTCTGGTCCGGCCATCCCAGCGTCGAAAACGGCCACAGCGCGCTGGAGAACCACGTGTCGAGCACGTCCTCGTCCTGGCGGATCGCGGTGCTGCCGCACTCGGCGCACGCATCGGGATCGGTTCGCGACGCGAACTGGTGCCCGTCGTCGCAGTACCAGACGGGAATGCGGTGCCCCCACCACAGTTGCCGGCTGATGCACCAGTCGCGCAGGTTCTGCATCCAATCCATGTAGTTGCGCGCGTAGCGTTCGGGCACATAGTGCGTGCGTCCTTCTTTCACGGCGGCAATCGCCGGCTTCGCGAGCGGCTCGATCTTGACGAACCACTGCTCCGACAGCCATGGCTCGACTTCGGTGCCGCAGCGGTAGCAGTGCCCGACCGCGTGCGTGAACGGCCGCTGCTCTTCGCCCACCACGCCCAGCGCGCGGAGCGCTTCGAGCACGTTCTTGCGGGCTTCGAAGCGATCCTGCCCGGCGTACTCGCCGCCGTTTTCGTTGATCGAGCCGTCGTCGGACAAGACGTTGATCGCCTCCAACCCGTGGCGTTGCGCGATCTCGAAGTCGATCGGATCGTGGGCCGGCGTCACCTTCAAAGCGCCGGTCCCGAATTCGGGGTCGATCGCATCGTCGGCGATGATCGGGATCTCGCGGCCCCCGATCGGCAGCGTCACGGTCTTGCCGACCAGGCCGGTGTAGCGCTCGTCGGATGGGTGTACGGCTACGGCCGTGTCACCGAGCATCGTCTCGACGCGAGTCGTTGCGATGGTGAGGTGTCCCGATCCGTCGGTCAGCGGATAGCGAAGCTGCACCAGCTCGCCGTCCACGTCGCGATGCTCGACTTCGATGTCGGACAGGGCCGTGTGACAGCGCGGACACCAGTTGGTGATGCGGTTGCCGCGATAGATCAAGCCGCGTTCGTACCAGCGCACGAAGATCTCGCGCACCGCGCGTGACAGGCCTTCGTCCATCGTGAAGCGCTCGTATGACCAGGCGCACGAGTCGCCGAGCCGGCGCATCTGATGCGTGATCCGCGATCCCGACTTCTCCTTCCAGGCCCAGACCCGCTCGAGGAACTTCTCGCGGCCGAGGTCCTGGCGCGACACCGACTCCGCGGCCAGCTCACGCTCGACGACGTTCTGGGTGGCGATGCCCGCATGGTCGGTGCCCGGCAGCCAGAGCACGCGATAGCCCTGCATGCGCTTGCGACGAATGATCGCGTCCTGGATCGAGTGGTCGAGCGCGTGGCCGATGTGCAGCGAGCCGGTCACGTTCGGCGGCGGCAGCACGATGCAGTACGGCTGCCCGTCGCCGTGCGGCTCGAACAGGCCGGCGGCTTCCCACGCATCGTAGAGCCGGCCCTCCACGGTGGCCGGATCGTATGTCTTCGGCAGTTCGGTTCCCATCAAATCTCCCTCGTGAGGCTCGAAAGGATAAACAAAAAGGACCCCGGCAAGGGGTCCCGAGGGTCGCGCGACGGTCACGCCCGGTCGGGGCCCGCCTCCGCTACACCGTATCGCGTGATCATGCGCCCATGGTATCGGTGAAACCAGTTAGGTGCATCGCGTTTCGATCACCCCGCTCGGATCGGGTTCCTCGCAGAACATCGCCTCGAACTCCGCGACCGCATACGGAGCGATCGCCCCGATCAGCGATCGGAGAAACCGCAGATCCTGTCGGGTATCGTCGCATTGCACCGTCGCAAGCGAAATCGGAATCGGCTCTTTCGGCACGTCGCCGCAAAGATGCTCGGCGACCAAGCGGCGCGTGAAACGCTTCCCGTCGCCGGCGACCGAGCGAACGTGCGCGCAGTCCAGCGATGCCCCCGGCACCTCGCCCTCGCCGTTGCCACACAGGAAGGTCCGCCCGACGACTCGGGCGAGCCCGGACAACTCATCGACGTCGGTGATGACCTGACCACAGTCGAGCGTCCCCCCGTCGATGCCGGCGACGCTCGCCCCGTACCGGTGACAGGACGGATCGCTGACGCCGCGACCGGCTGCCGCCGCCGGCAGAACGGCTCCAACCATGAGCGTGATCGACAACAGCAGACGAGTCTTCATCGGTCCCCCCCGAACGAGACAATTCGACAGTCGGCGACGAAGTCCTGCTCAGAAAGGGCGGTTCATCCCGCAAGAACGTCGGAATCGGTGTCCCGGGAGGGGTCGTGATGGTGTGTGGCGACAAGCCCCTTGGGCAAGAACAAGTCTTCGCCGTCGCGGTCCGACCCGCCGGCGGAATTGCTCAGCCATCCCGTGCCTTGCTCTCGAACGACCCCCAGAAACGCTTTCACAACCCGCGGATCGAACTGCGTCCCCGAGCAACGGTGTATCTCTTCGAGCGCCTCATCGATGGGCCGGCCCTTGCGGTAGGGACGATCCGAGATCATCGCATCGAACGCTTCCAAGACCGCGACGATCCTGGCTCCGACCGGAATCTCCGACCCCGTCAGTCCGTCGGGATAGCCCTTGCCGTCGTAGCGTTCGTGATGCGCGCGCACGATTGCCGCGACCACGGAGAGTTCGTGCGTGCGCAGGAGGATCTCGCTGCCGATCTCGGAATGCGAGTTCATGATCGAACGCTCGTCGTCGTCGAGCGCGGCCGGCTTGCGAAGGATGGCTTCGGGGATGCCGACCTTCCCGATGTCGTGCAGCAGCGCGCCCTGTTTCGCCAGTTGCACATCCTCTTCGGGCAGCGCCATCCGGCGAGCAATCCGCTCCGTGTAGCCGCTGGCCGCGTGCGAATGCCGGTACAGATACATGTCGCGAGCATCGACGACCGAGGCGAGCGTCTCGGTCAGCCCCGCGTTCACCGCCGACAGGCGCACGTTCGCGGCCTCGAGCGCACCGACCTGGTCACGCGTCTTTCGAACGAAGACCTCGACCGAATAGTGCGACATCAGCAGCGGCACGCAAAAGACCAGTACGCCGAGATTTCCTGCCGCGCGCTGCCCCATTGCGAGCACGATCCCGACGACGGCCAGCGCCGGGTAGTGCGGCACAAGCCAGCGAAAGTTCCACCGCCACACCTCGAGCGGCATCGCCTTGGTGCTCCACCCGATGGCGAGCGACACCAGACCGGAGGAGATCCCGAAGTAGAGCAGCGAACCGGGCAGAACAACGGCCGCCCAGATCGCGGACGATTCGCTGCCTCCGACGAGCGGTACGAACAGTGCGCCCAGCCCCGCTGCGGCCAGCGCGTGCGCGGCCACGTTGAAGGCCGACCGGTGAAGCTTGGGCCGCGGGGGCCGCAGCGCGCTTCCAATCTCTCCGGCCGCCGCGGCGGCGACGGCCGCCTCCGGCCCGAACTGCACGAGCGCCGCGGCGACCAAGGCGAAGGTAACGGTCTCGGCCGAAACCGAGGAGATCTCGACGAGCATGAGTCCGCTGATGAAGGCCGCGGCCACCAATGCGAGCGCACCCGCCTCCCATGACCCCGCTCCCCGCGCGTGCCATGCGATCGCGGCCCCGCCGCCCAGCAGGACGGCGGGAACCAAGATCTTGATTCTGGTTATCGCCATTTCACGTCCGGGATTCCGACCAGGGACAGCAACCCGCCGCCCGTGGCTGCCGTCAACCCTTTGTTCGCCCGATCGTTCAGCTTGCTCATCACCGCGTTGTAGGCGTTGACGTAGATCGGGTCGGAGGAAAGGCTAAGGAGCGAACCCGGCGCCTTCGTCCCCGACTTCACCAGGACGAACTTCACCTGATCGGGAACCAGCTTCGGTCGCTTCTGCAACGCGAGCGCCACGACTCCCGACACGACCGCCGTCGCCGGCGACGTGCCGCTGCCTTCGAAGTAGTACTGGTCCACCGTCGAGAGCGGATTCTCGAGCGCGACCGTGCTGCCCGGCATCTTCAGTCCCGTCACCCAGACGCCCGGCGCGACCAGTTCGGGCTTGGACACCAGGTCCAGCGTCGGCCCGCGCCCCGAGAAATCGGCGATCCGGTCGTCCGACCGCGACACGGTCCCGCGATCGTCGGTCGCGCCCGCCGTGACCAGGAACGGATCGATTCCCGGCGACAGAACCGTGGCGGGAAGCGGCCCCAGGTTCCCGGCGGACGCCACGACCACGATGCCTGCCTTCCAGGCCTGCTCCGCCGCATAGGCAACCGCATCGAAGCGATAGGACAGGTCGGCATTGGTCGAGAACGACATGTTCAGGACGCGGATTCCCAGGCTCTTCTTGTTGTCGATGGCCCACTGGATTCCTTGGATGACTCGCGATGCCGTCGCCAGGCCGAGCGCGTCGAAGACGCGAATCCCGACGACGCCGGCAGCGGGAGCGATCCCAACCCATTTCCCGTTCGAGAGCGACCCGTTCCCGGCCACGACCCCCGCGATGTAGGTTCCGTGTCCGTGCGGGTCGACCGGCACGGACGAGCCGCCGACGAAGTCTTTCCAGCCGACGATCCGGTTCGATGGGCTCGTCAAGTCTTTCACGGGCGCGATCCCGCTATCCAGGATCGCGACGTTGACGCCGACCTTGCCGCGATACCCGGCCGACCAGGCCTTGGGCGCATCGACGGTCGCCGCGAAGACGGGACCGGACGACGTGCTCCCTCCGCCGCCGCCGCCGAGATCGAGCAGGTTGAGCCGGACGTTTGCGTCGGGCAAGAGGCCGGCGACACCGGCAGCGGACGCGAGTGCGCCCAAGGAGCCGGTCGGAACCGATGCGGCGAGCCCCTCGACCAACGGAAGCTGGGCCCCGGGCGTGCCGCCGAAGCGGGCGACGGCCGCAGCCGCCGACCCCGGGAATTCCTCGATGACGATGACGGGAGTAAAGCCCGCGACGGGCGCCGGGGACGCGCCCAGCCCTACCAGCGCCAAAGTTACGGCGGCAAACAGCGCGGCACGACGCCGACGAGGCACGGACTCGACCATGACCAACACTCCTTCTCCGACCCACTCGGGGACCGTGGGTCGCCCAATGCTGCTGAAAGGAGTGTCGGTGCCGGAACCGCGCCAAAACATGGCGCGAAATACGGGAGTGGCGATGCGTAGTTCGCCTAGCCAGGACTTCCGTCCCGGATGCGTGCGGGACGAGCGGCCTACGCGGAGCGTTCGCGGCGGATCTTGGCGGGCGGCTCGGCGGCGCCTTCCTTGGGCTCAAGGGTCGGCGGCAGGTGCTCGACGACCGCGGCGCGGCTGATCGTGCACTTGCCGACGTCCTGGCGGCTGGGAAGGTCGTACATCACGCCGAGCAGGACCTCTTCCATGATCGCGCGAAGGCCGCGCGCACCGGTGCCGCGCTTCATCGCCTCGTCGGCAACCGCGTCCAAGGCATCTTCGTCGAAGTTAAGGTCCACGCCGTCGAACTCGAAGAACTTTCGGTACTGCTTCACGAGCGCGTTCTTCGGCTCGGTCAGGATCTTCACCAGCGCTTCGCGATCCAAGTTGTTGACCGCGGTGATGACCGGAAGGCGCCCGATGAACTCGGGGATCAAACCGTAGCGCAACAGGTCTTCGGGCATGACCTTGCCCAAGACGTTGCCGACGTTCTTTTCGTCGGCGCGACGGATGTCGGCACCGAAGCCGATGCCCTTGCGGCCGGTGCGGCTTTCGATGACCTTCTCAAGGCCGGCGAACGCGCCGCCGCAGATGAACAGGATGTTCGTCGTGTCGATTTGGATGAACTCTTGGTGCGGATGCTTGCGCCCGCCCTGCGGCGGAACCGACGCGGTCGTTCCCTCGAGGATCTTCAGCAGCGCCTGCTGCACGCCCTCGCCCGACACGTCGCGGGTGATCGACGGGTTCTCGCTCTTGCGGGCGATCTTGTCGACCTCGTCGATGTAGATGATGCCGGTCTCGGCCTTCTTGACGTCGTAGTCGGCCGCTTGGATCAGCTTCAGCAAGATGTTCTCGACGTCTTCACCGACGTAGCCGGCTTCGGTCAGCGCCGTCGCATCGGCGATCGCGAACGGAACGTTGAGCATCTTCGCGAGCGTCTGCGCCAGCAACGTCTTTCCGCAGCCGGTCGGGCCGAGCAGCAAGATGTTGGACTTTTGCAACTCAACTTCGCCGTCGTGGTACGCGCCGACCTGGATGCGCTTGTAGTGGTTGTAGACGGCGACCGACAGGACCTTCTTGGATTCGTCCTGACCGATGACGTAGTCGTTCAAGAACTCGTAGATCTCTTTGGGCTTGGGAAGCTCTTCAAGCTTGAGCTCGGTGGACTCGTTGAGTTCTTCTTCGATGATCTCGTTGCACAGGTCGATGCACTCGTCGCAGATGTAGACGCCAGGCCCCGCGATGAGCTTCTTGACCTGCTTTTGCGACTTTCCGCAGAAGGAGCACTTCAGCAGATCGCCGCCGTCACCGAACTTCGCCACCCGGACTCCCCTCTTCGGCCGTTAGCTCGCGGCCGCGGCCTTTTCCAGCTTGTCCTGCGCGTGCCGGCTGGAGATGACCTCGTCGATTATACCGTAGGCCTTCGCTTCTTCCGCGGTCATGATGAAGTCGCGGTCGGTGTCCTTGGAGATCTTCTCGAGCGTCTGACCGGTGTGCTCGGCGAGGATCTCATCGAGGAGGCGACGGTAGCGAAGAATCTCTTTCGCCTGGATTTCGATGTCCACGGCCTGACCCTGCGCGCCTCCGTGCGGCTGGTGGATCAGGATCCGCGCGTGCGGCAGGGCGAAGCGCTTCCCGCGCGATCCCGAGGCGAGCAGCACGGCCGCGGCCGATGCGGCCTGGCCCATGCAGATCGTGGAGGTGTGCGGCTTGATGTACTTCATCGTGTCGTAGATCGCGAACAGCGCGGTGATCGAGCCGCCGGGCGAGTTGATGTAGAGGTGGATGTCCTTGTCGGGATCCTCCGACTCGAGATGGAGCATCTGCGCCATGATCAGGTTCGCGACCGCGTCGTCCACCTCGGTGCCGAGGAAGACGATGCGCTCCTTGAGCAGGCGGCTGTAGATGTCGAACGCGCGCTCGCCGCGGTTCGTGGACTCGATAACGGTGGGAACCAGGTAGTTCTGCATCCGAACGTCTCCTTCGCAGGTCCGTCGCATCCGCCCGGAGCGGATGCGGAGGACCTCGTCCTTATGAACGACGCGGACCCGACTCGGCTACTCGGCGCCCGCGTCCTCTTCTTTGATGTCGGCTTTCTCCACGACCAAGTCGAGGGCTTTCCGTCTGAGAATATCACCGGCCACCATCTCGACCCTGCCGGCCTGTTCGAGCCGTTTGCGCACTTCAGGGGCGTTTTCGCCCGTCGCCTCGGCAAGGCGGTCGATTTCGGCCTCCAACTCGTCCTCGCCGACCTGCAACTCCTCGCGACGCGCGATTTCTTCCAGGATCAACTGGGCCGACACCGACCGCTGCGCTTGCTTGCGGATTTCGGCCTCGATGTCCTGCTCGGATGTCTCGGCCGAGGCCAGATAGTCGTCGAGCGCTACGCCCGCGGCGCGAAGTTGATCCGAGAATCGGTGAAGCCGGAAGGCAACCTCTTCGTCGACCATCGAGTCGGGAGCCACGACCGGCACGGCGTCCACCAGCGCGTCGGTCATCCTGGATCGAACTTCCGCGTCGGCGCCGGCGCGCTTGATCCGCGAGATCTTGTCCGCCAGATCGGCCCTGAGCTCGTCGAGCGTCTCGAACTCCGACGACGTCTTGGCGAACTCGTCGTCGATGGCGGGGACGTTCTTGCGGCGCACGTCTTTGACCAGCACCTGGAAGGTGACCTCGCGCCCACCCCAGGTCGCCCCGAACGCCTCGGGAAGGGTGGCGTTGAACTTCAAGATGTCGCCGGCCTTCTTGCCCAGCACCTCGGCGTCCAGCTCGGGCACGATCCGGCCGGAGCCGGCCTCGTAGAGCATGTCGTTGGCGGTTGCGTTCTCGATCTCTTCGTCGTTCCACGAACCTTTGATGTCGATCAGCACGAAGTCGCCTTCGGCGGCGGGACGCTCGACGGGCTCGAGCGTGGCGAACCGGTCGGCGAGTCGGTCGAGCTGGGATTGAACGTCGTCGTCGGTGGCATTCCACGCCGGCCGCGCGACCGTGACTCCCGACAGGTCGGGAAGCTGGATTTCGGGCCGGACTTCGACGATCGCCTCGAAGATCAGCGCCTCGCCGTCCTCGAACGAGGTGATGTCGATCTTCGGGGCCGCGACGGGGTCGATGTCTTCGCCCACGACCGCCTGCGCGTAGAACTGCGGGACCGCTTCCCGCACGATCATGTCCTTGACCTCGTCCTTGCCCAACCGGGCCTCGAGCAGCGAGCGGGGCGCCTTGCCGGGACGGAATCCGGGGATCTTGACCTGCTTCGCGAGCTGCTTGAACGCTCGGTCGGCGGCTGGCTTGACCTCGTCGGGCGGGACCTCGACGGTTAGCCGGACACGTGTCGGGCCCTCGCGGGAAACGGTGGTCTGCATGGGACGCGCATCATACGCCGGAGGGCCCGCTCGCGGCTGGTTCGCCGGGAGAGTCGGGGAGAGAGTCGGGGAGAGAGGATTCGAACCTCCGGCCTCCGCGTCCCAAACGCGGCGCTCTGGACCTAGCTGAGCTACTCCCCGAATTGCGAGGTGCAGTGTAACGGCCCGGCCTCTATAGAATGGCCGCGTTCTCCGCGGGTGTAGCTCAATGGTAGAGCTCCAGCCTTCCAAGCTGGCTATGAGGGTTCGATTCCCTTCACCCGCTCCGAAACGGGCCGATTTCGCCGGCAGCCTGCTGGTAGAATCGACTTCCGCGCGACCGCACGATTTCGACCCGCGCCCGTAGCTCAGGTGGATAGAGCGGCTGCCTTCTAAGCAGCGGGTCGGGGGTTCGAGTCCCTCCGGGCGCACGAAACAGCACGTGGTGGCCGTAGCTCAGCTGGTTAGAGCGCCGGGTTGTGGTCCCGGAGGTCGGGGGTTCAAGTCCCCTCGGTCACCCCACGGATCCATGTCACTTGTCACAGGGTTCGCCTATCGTCGATGCATGGCGATCGAACCCGACCGCCTTCCCCCTCCTCTTCCCCGGCCGCTGCTGCAGCGCGCCGCCCGTTGGGCGGACTTGAAGCGCTGGGAGCGCCGCGATCTCGGCCGCGCGCTTCGCATGCTCGGCCTCTCCTATAAGGAGATCGCCTCGATCGTTCCCGTGTCGAAGGGAACGCTGTCGGGCTGGTGCCGCGACATCGAACTGACCGCATCGCAAATCGGGCGGCTGGCTGCTCTGCGGCCCGACACGGCGCGTGTGATCGAAGTCGCGGCCGGACGCAAGCGGGACGCGATCGAACGAAAGGAAGCCGCACGAAAGGCCGGAAGAATCGAAGCCACGGGATTGCTGCAGAACCCGCTCTGGATCGCCGGCGTCGTCGCCTACTGGTCTGAAGGGGCCAAGCGAGAGCATCGTCTGAAGTTCTCGAACTCGGACGCCAGGCTGGTTCGGCTGTTCATGCGATGGGCGACCACGTTCCTCGAGGTTGATCGCACCCGCTTCGCCATCGCGCTCCACCTCCATTCCGACCAAGGCGAAGCCGAGCGACGCGGATATTGGGCGGCGCAGACCGGTCTGCCGCTCGAGCAGTTCCGCGCCACGTTCGTGAAGCAGGCCGGCACAGGTCACCGCAAGAACGATCTCTATAATGGAACGGCTTCGGTCGTCGTCCTGAAAAGCGGTATCCTTCTGCCCCGCGTGCTGGGGTGGATCGACGCCGTGGCCGCGAGCTACGGGCCGCTAGCTCAACTGGCTAGAGCATCTGACTCTTAATCAGAGGGTTCGGGGTTCGAGTCCCTGGCGGCCCACTCGAGGGGGGCGCACATGCGTCCCCCTCCTTCTTTCGCTTGCAAACGCAAGCGCGGTCTCTTTCGCAATGTGCCGGCCGTCACACTATGGGAACAACCCGACCTTCATGCTCGTAATACCTCCTTGGAAGGACGGGCGAGGAGGCACCGAGCGCGGCAACCCGGCATTTTGGGATGGCGCTAAGGCGAGACGGCCGCTACTGTAGGTGTTCGCGTCAAGGGGGAAATGGGGAGATGCTGAACGCGGGGCGCTCGACAACCAAGACCAAGTACTTCGTGACGGCTGCCGTCGTGGCCGCGGCAGGGGCGTTCGCGATTCTCATGGCCGTCCGCCCGGCCAACGCGGAGCAGCTCGCCACCCTCCGGGTTCTCAGCGGAACCGTGTCGGTGTCCGTGCAGGGCGCGGACGTCGTAGCCGCAACCGACGGCATGTCGGTCAAGGCGGGCGACGTCGTCGAGACCGGCAACCCGGGTCGCGCGATGATTCGCTATTTCGACGGCAGCGAAACGCGCCTCGACGCGGACACGCGCTATGAAATCCGCGATCTCCACACGCTCCCGAACAAAGCGCAGAGCAAAGTGATCCGCGGCAAGCAGACGCGTGGCGCGACGTTCAACCGAATCGTCAAGCTGACCGACAGTCAAAGCCGCGTCGAAACCGAAGCGCCGACATCGACGGCTTCGGTTCGCGGAACGGCCTACTCCGGAACCGCGAACGAGGACGGCACGTTTACGTGGCGCGTCTTCGAGGGCCGGGTCAAGATCACCGACGCCTCCGGCAGGACGGTCATCGTCGAGGCCGGACAAGGGGTCGTCATCGACGAGGACGGGAACATCGTCGAGGTCTACGACCTGAGCGACGAAGAGCTTCAGACCGAGTGGGTCGTGTTCAACGACTGCACGCTCGACGGCATCCGATGCCCCGAGGTTCTCGGCGAGAAGGAGACCGGCGGCCCCGGCACGCCGACGAACGAGCCGGCCCCCAACAACCAGCCGAACAACCAGAACAACAACGAGCCGAACGGCAACGCCCCCGGCAACGCCGCAGCACCGTCGGCCACGCCCACCGCGACACCGGCCGCGACACCGGCCGCGACACCCACCGCAACTCCGACGGCAACGCCGAGCGGAAGTCCATCCCCGACCCCGACGCCGACGCCCGATCCGGTCCTGACCTCGATCGTGGCTTCGTGGTCGCCGCAGAACCCGGCCGCCGGTCAAAGCATCGTCTTCAGCGTGCTCGGCTTCGACCAGAACGGCGACTCGATGGGCAACGTCACCGGTGGCACCACGTTCTCGATCACGCCCGACGGCACGTGCGCGGCGAACGTGTGCCGCGCGACCGTCGCCGGAGTCCATCGCGTGACCGCCACGAACGGCACCGCGACCGACACCGCCCTGTTCAACGTCGCCGCCGGCCCCGCCGCGGCGCTAGCCATCGCTCCGTCGAACGCAACGATTTCCCCCGGAGAAAGCCAGGCATACACCGCGGTCGCCGCCGACGAGTTCGGCAACCCGCTCGGCAACGTGACCGGCACCACGCTGTTCTCCATCGCGCCGGACGGATCGTGCGCCGCTGCGGTATGCACCGCGTCGATCGTCGGCCCGCATACGGTGACCGGAACCATGGGATCGCTGCTCGACACGGCATCGCTGAACGTGATCGGCGGGACGCTCGCGAGCATCAGCCTTTCCCCCTCTGCGTCGGCGATCGCGGCCGGCGACACCCAGACCTATCTCGCCGAAGGCTTCGACGCGGCCGGCAACTCGCTCGGCGACGTGACCGGACTCACGATCTTCACGATCGAGCCGGCCGCCGAGATCGCCGCCGCGGATGAAGCGTGCGATGAGAACGTGTGCGGCGGGACGGCCGCGGGCCCGTACGTCGTGACCGGAATCGCCGAAGAGCTCAGCGACACCGCGACCCTGACCATCGAGCCCGGCGCCGCGCAATCCCTGGAACTCTCGCCGTCGGATGCCACCGTCGATGCCGGCGTGCCACAGTCGTTCGAAGTCGAAGCGTTCGACGAGTTCGGCAACTCGCTGGGTGACGTCACCGGCGAAACCGGCTTCGACATCGAACCCGCCGGCGTATTCGCCGCGGAGCTTCCCGACGCGATCTGCGAAGCGAACATCTGCACGGCATATGGGGCAGGCGACTGGCTGGTCACCGCCACGTTCGGCGACCTGACCGGCTCCGCGCTGCTGACGATCCACGCAGGACCGCTGGCGGCAGTCGAGATCGCACCCGGCGACGCGACGATCACCGCCGGCGGGACCCAGACCTATACGACCGACGGATTCGACGAGTACGGCAACCTGCTCGGCGACGTCACCGCGGACACCACGTTCACGATCGAACCGGCCGAGATCTTCGCCGAGACGGCCGATGCATACGCGTGCGCGGCCAACGTGTGCGGCGCGACCGCGGCGGGCTTCTACGTCGTGACGGGAACCAGCGGCGAAGCCTTCGACTCGGCCTTCCTGACCGTGGAATCGGCGGAGGTCGCCTCGATCCAGATCTCGCCCGCGGAGGCTACGATCACGGCCGGCGACTCGCAGGGGTACACGGCCGAGGGCTTCGACGCGCTCGGCAACTCGCTCGGCGACGTGACCGACCAGACCGGCTTCGGAATCGACGGCGCCGGCTGGTGCGAAGGAACGACCTGCGGATCGAACTACGCCGGCACCTACACCGTGACCGGGTTCTACGGCGGCGGGGACGAAATCACAGCCACTGCGTCGCTGACCGTCGATCCGACCGGGATCGCCTCGCTCGACCTGAACCCGCCCTCGGCGACGAAGCAAGCCGGCAAAGCACAGAATTACACTGCCTTCGCCAACGACGAGTTCGGAAACCGGATCGGAAACGTGACCGTCGACACGACGTTTTCGATCACCAACGGGACATGCGACGCGAACGAGTGCAAGTCCTCGACGGTCGGCGAGCAGACCGTCACCGGCTCGTACCTCGGAGTCACCGGCACGGCGACACTGAACGTGACGCCGGCGGGTGGTGCCGGCGCGGAGAGCGCCCCGAGCGGCGCGGCCTCAACGCCGGACATCGAATCGACCGGATCGACCGGACCGGCTGCGGCTCCGACGGCGCCGTCATCAACCTCGGTCGGATCCGTGCCCGCCATCCCGGACTCGCCCGCGGCGATCATGCCAGAACCGCAAACCGTCGCGCCGCCGCCGGCTCCGGCTGAATCGACCGAACCGGCTTCGCAACCCCGCGACGAGACGCCATCGCTGCCTTCGCTGCCGCCGGTGGTGCTCCCCGGCGCCGACGACGGCCTCGTCCCGATGCTTCCCGCCGGTGGCTTGCCGGCAAATCCCTTCAGCGGACATGACGTGAACCTGGTCGCCGTTGTGCCCGGCTTGACTCTGCCGCAAAGCAAAACACGCTCCGCCCGCGACGACGATTCCACCGAAGACTAACTCCATGCGAACCGTCCGGTTTCGCGCTCTCACGTCGATCCTGATCGCGATCGCGCTGACGCTCGGGGCCTGGCTCGGCCTGTCGCTCAAGATCTTCAGCGGGCAGCAGTTGCGCCTAGCCGACGCGTTGTTCGCGGGTGGCCAGCCGATCGACGCGCGCATCGTGGTCATCGCAATCGACGACAAGAGCCTGGAGAAGCGGGGCCAGTGGCCCTGGGACCGCACCTTGCACGCCACGCTCATCGACCGGCTCGCCGCCGCCGGCGTCGCGCGCATCGGCTACGACGTCCTCTTCACCGAAGCCAGCTCCGCGCCGGCCGACCAGGCGTTGCGAGGCGCGATGCAACGCGCCGGCACCGTCGTGCTGGCCGCGGCCGCAACATTCGGAACCCGCCCGGGCGCAATCTTGACCGCAACCGCCTACCAGCCGCCGATCGAGCCGCTCGCAGCCGCGGCGCTGGCCGTCGCGCACGTCAACGTTTTCCCGGACAAGGACGGCGTGGTCCGGTCCATGCCGGCCGTCCTGGATGCCGGCGGCACGCTCATCCCCGCGCTTTCGATCGCGCTGGTGGAACCTGCCGCTTCCACGGAGCCGATCACCGTCCGACCGGAGGGCATCATCGTCGGGACGCGGTTCATCCGAACCGGCGAGGCCCATCTGCTCGAGGTCAACTACGCCGACAAGGACGCATTCTCGGTCGTGTCGGCCACCGACGTGATGGACGGCCGGGTCCCGCGTGAGACGCTGCAGGGAAAGATCGTGCTGGTCGGCGTGACGGCCGTGGGGCTCGGCGATCAAAAACTCACGCCGATCGACAAGTCGGACGGCCTGCCCGGCGTGCTGGTCCACGCGAACGCGGCGAACACGGTCGCGACGCAGAACTACTTGATTCCCGAATCGCGCGCCACGACGCTGGCCGCGGTCTTCTTGCTCGCGCTGATGACGGCGCTGGCCGTCGCTTTCTTGCGCATCTGGCTATCTCCGGTCATGGCGTTTGGGCTCGGCGCTGCCTACGCATGGATTGCGTTCGTGCGCTTCGACGACTCGCGGGTCGGCAATCTGGTCTATCCGCCGGTCACGATCGTGCTGGCCTACATGGCGGCCCTCGCGGTGCGCTATCTGACCGAGTTCCGGGAGCGTCATCGCGTCACGCAAGTGTTCGCGCGCTACGTCGCCAAGGACGTGGTGGACGAGGTGCTCGCGTCACCCGAGGGTGCGGTCGCAACGCTCGCCGGCGCATCGCGCCCGATGTCGGTGCTCTTCGCCGACCTTCGCGGCTTCACGTCCGCATCGGAGAACGCCAAGCCGGAAGAAGTCGTCGCCGCGCTGAACATCTACCTGGATGCGATGACGCAAGCGGTCGTGGACGAGCAGGGCACCGTGGACAAGTTCATGGGCGACTGCGTCATGGCTTTTTGGGGCGCGCCGCGACCCGAGCCCGAGCACGCCCAGCGCGCCGTGCGGGCCGGCGTCCGCATGCTCGACAACATCGACAAGGCGATCAAGGAGCGGCCCGAAACCGCGCTGCTGCGCGTCAAGGGATGCGGCGTCGGCATCGCAACGGGCGACGTGGTCGTCGGCAACATCGGCTCGCAACAGCGGCTCGACTACACGGTGATCGGCGACACGGTCAACACCGCCAGCCGGCTCTGCGGCGTCGCCGACGCCGGAACGGTGATCGTGGCCGACGGGACCCGAAAGGCGCTCGGCGAAGACTTTCGCCTCGGCGACATGCCGTCGCTGAACGTGAAGGGAAAGGCGGCGCCGCTGCGTGTCTACCAGGTGCTCCGCGAAGGCCAGCACAGCCGCACGATCGCAGCCGGCGAGACGATGGAAACGGAAGCCGCCAAAGGATCGTTCGACGCGCCCGCTCCGGCGGAGCTTGCGTCCGAGCGGGACCGCAAGCCGGGCGCCGCGGGCTACGCGCCGATCGAGCCGGTCACCGACCACCCCCGATCGTCCTAACGCCCTCGTAGACTGATGGTCGCACCGCTCGCGAGAGTGGCGGAATGGCAGACGCGCGGGATTTAGGATCCCGTGGGGAAACCCGTGGGAGTTCGAGTCTCCCCTCTCGCACCGAAAGCATCGGCGATCGCGTGGCGCGGCCGGTAGCCTAGACCCTCGTGATCTCCATCTCGGGACTGACCAAGACGTTCGGCGCGCGGACGCTGTTTCGCGACGCCGAATTGCGCGTGGGCGCGCGCGACCGCGTCGCGATCGTCGGGCCGAACGGCAGCGGCAAGACGACGCTGTTCGAGATGATCGCCGGCAACGCCGACATCGACGCAGGCCGGATCGACATGACCCGCAGCGCGGTGCTCGGCTACCTCAAGCAAGAAACCGACGCGTTGCGCGGCCGCACGATCCTGCAAGAGGTGCTCAGCGCGGGCGGCGCGATGAGCGAAGCCGGCCACCGGCTCGAGGTTCTCACCAACGAGATCGCCGAAAGCGACGGCGCCGAGCGGGACGCGCTGCTGGCCGAGTACGCGACGCTGCAGCACCGCTTCGAGACGCTCGGCGGCTACACGCTGGAAGTGGACGCGAAGCGGATCCTGGCCGGGCTGGGGTTCCGCGACTCCGATCACGAGCGGATGACCGACGAGATGTCGGGTGGCTGGCTGATGCGCGTCGCGCTGGCAAAGCTGCTGCTGGCCAACCCGGATGTGCTCCTGCTGGACGAGCCGACGAATCATCTGGACGTCGAATCGGTCGCATGGCTGGAGCAGTTCTTGTCGTCCTACGAAGGATGCGTGCTGCTGATCAGCCACGACCGCGACTTCATGAACGCCTTCGCGACCAAGATCGTCGAGATCGACATGGCGAAGCTGTGGACCTACACCGGCGACTACGCCGCGTTCGTCGAGCAGCGGCAGCAACGCATCGAGCAGATCCAAAAGGCGGCGGCGTTGCAGCACAAGCGCGTCGAGAAGCTCGAGGTCTTCATCAACCGCTTCCGCTACAAGAAGTCGAAGGCCAAGCAGGTGCAGGCCAAGATCCGGTTCGTCGAGCGGATGGAGAAGATCGAAGCGCCGCCGACCGAGAAGCGCCGCCGCATGGGCCTGGCGTTTCCGACGCCGCCGCGGGCCGGCCGGGTCGTGGCCGAGCTTCGCGACGTGGACTTCGCCTACGGCGACACCGTGGTCTACCAAGGATTGAACGCCGCGATCGAGCGCGGCGAGAAGGTGGCGCTGGTCGGACCGAACGGCGCCGGCAAGACGACGATGCTCAAGCTCTTCGCCGGCGCGCTGACGCCGAAGGGCGGCGAGCGGGCGCTCGGCCACAACGTGTCGGTCGGCTATTTCGCGCAGCATCAGATCGAGGCGCTCAATCCGAAGAACCGCGTGGTGGAAGAGTTGGGAGGCGCGGTGCCGCCGGGCGTTCAGATCGAGGCACGCAAGCTACTCGGCCGGTTCTTGTTCTCGGGCGACGACATCGACAAGCCGGTCTCGGTGCTGTCGGGCGGCGAGCGCTCGCGTCTTGCGATGGCGAAGCTTCTGGTCGAGCCGCACAACTTCTTGTGCCTGGACGAGCCGACGAACCATCTGGACATCGCCAGTCGCGACGTGCTGGAAGACGCGCTGGAGGACTACGAAGGCTCGATCGTGCTCATCACCCACGACCGGCACCTGATCCGCTCGATCGCGACTCGCGTCATCGAGGTCACGCCGGGCCGCGTGCGGTCGCATCCCGGTGACTACGAGTCATACCTATGGAAGCGCGAGAAGGAAGAGGCCGAAGCGGCGGCTGCCGCCGAACGCGCCGCGACGGCCGCGCAGCCGAAGCGGTCGGCCTCGGCCGACAAGGAGCGCCGCCGCCTGGAAGCGCAGCAGCGCAGCGCGCAGCGACGCGTCCGCGACCGGATCGCCACCATCGAACGCGAGATCGAGACGCGGACCGCCGAGCTGAAGGACCTGGAAGCGCGGCTGGCCGATCCCGCCTTCTACACGGCCGGCGACGGCGTTCCCGACACCATTCGGGCCTACGAAGCGGCCAAGAAGCGGGTCCAAGAGCTTGAATCCGAGTGGGACCGCGCCACCGAAGAAGCCGGATCGTAGCTGCAAGGATTCGGCCCAGGACGCGTCGAACCATTCGAACGAACGTCCACGACCAGGGGGAGACCATCATGATCCGTCGCTTCGTTTCGCTCGCCGCCGCGTGTGCCGCACTCGCGGTTCCCGTCGCATCCCACGCCGCAACCTGCACCGGCCCGGTCTCGCAGAACTGCACCTACGTCAACGATGACGCCGAGGTCCGTCGCTGCACCGTGTACGCGGGAACCGCGTCGGGCGGGAACGGCAACTTCATCTGCGCCTCGGAAAACGGCGTCACGATCGACATCGAAGCCTGAGCCGGTCGGCCTATCGAAGGCCGTGAAGGATGCCGGCTAGGGCGCGGAAGGCGATGCCGCGGTGGCTGATGGCGTCCTTTTCTTCGGGTGAGAGTTCGGCCATGGTCTTGTCGTATCCGGTGGGGATGAAGATCGGGTCGTAGCCGAATCCGCCGGTGCCGCGCGGCGTCGTGATGAGCGTTCCTTCGACGATGCCTTCGGCGGCGTGCTCTGTTCCGTCGGGCAGGACGACCACCGCGAGACACCGGTAGCGCGCACCACGCTTGTCGTCGGCGACGGCGCGGATCTTTTCGATGAGCAGGTCCAGGTTCTGCCGGTCGGTGGCGCCTTCGCCGGCGAAGCGGGCGCTGCGCACACCCGGTGCTCCGCCGAGCGCGTCGACTTCGATCCCGGAATCGTCGGCGACGGCCGGCTCGCCGGTGTGCGCGCACAACGATCGCGCCTTCAGCCGTGCGTTCGCCAGATACGTCTCGCCGGTCTCGTCGGGCGCGACCCAATCATTCGGCGGCGCGGCGACCTCGATGCCCTCGCCCAGGATCGCGCCGATCTCGCGAACCTTGCCGGGATTGCCGGTGGCCAGCCCGACGCGCATCTAGATGCCGAGCGCGTCGCGTTGCGCCTGCACGAGCTGCTTGATCCCCGCGTCGGCAAGCTGCAGCAGCCGGTCCAGCTCGGCCTTTTCGAACGGGTCCCCTTCGGCGGTGCCCTGCACCTCGACGAAGCGGCCGCTGCCGGTCATCACCACGTTCATGTCCACCGATGCGGCCACGTCCAGCTCGTAGTCCAGATCGATGCGCGGCGCGCCGTCCACGATGCCGACGCTGACGGCGGCGACCTCTTCGCGAATCGGCATGCGGGCGATCTTGCCGGCCTCGACCATGGCCCGGCAGGCGTCGTAGAGCGCGACGAAGGCTCCCGTGATCGACGCGCAGCGCGTCCCGCCGTCGGCGAGCAGCACGTCGGCGTCGATCGTGATGGTGTTCTCGCCGAGCGCGCCCAAGTCGGTGACGGCGCGCAGCGACCGGCCGATCAGCCGCTGGATCTCTTGCGTTCGGCCGCTTGGACGCCCCGATTTCACCTCGCGCGGGGTGCGCACCATAGTCGCGCGCGGCAGCATGCTGTATTCGGCGGTGACCCAGCCGCCGCCGGATCCGCGAAGGAAGCGTGGGACGGTCTCTTCGAACGAAGCGGCGCACAGCACGCGCGTCGCGCCGATCTGGATCAGGCACGATCCTTCGGCCACCTCCTGAAATCCGCGCGTGATGGTGATGGGACGAAGCTCGTCGGGGGCGCGCGTCACGCCTTCACGTTCCATGAGTTCCCTCCGTGGGCGATCTCGACGATGCCGTCGTACTCATCGGCCGCCTCATCGACGGACCGTGACAGATCGTAATGCGGTCGGATGTGGGTGAGCAGCAAGCGCTTCACGCGTGCTTCGGCGGCGACGCGGCCGGCTTCGCGAGCCGTCAGATGGATCGGCACGTCGATCGCGTCCTGGCCGTCCTGCCACGAGGCTTCGCACAGAAACAGGTCGGCGCCTTGCGCGGCGTGCGACAGCGACTCGTTCGGACCGGTATCGCCGGAATAGCAGAACACTTCGCCGCCGGCTTCGATGCGCATCGTCAGGTTGACGATCGAATGCGCCGCGGGAAACGTGCGAAGCCGCAGCGGGCCGATGTCGGCTTCTTCGCCGGGCTCGAGCCCGGTCCACTCGTAGACCTTGGGGTAGGCGGCGCTGGATTCGTCGCGCAGCAGGCGGCCGAACACGTCCGGTCCCGCAACGGGCGCGTAGACCGGCACG
>DASWHR010000078.1:0-10834 GCA_036398095.1 Actinomycetota bacterium | reverse complement strand
CAATGCAGGAGTACGCCCGCACCGGCCGTGAGCACGAGCGTCCGGCACGTCTTGCCGGCTCCTCCATTGGCGAGCCCGGCGGCGGTGCATCCACCGACCTCGGGCCCGCATTGAATTCCCCACTCGTCGACTTGGGCCTGCACTACGCCGGCCGGCACTCCGGAAATCGTGCTCCGAACAGTGAGCGTGATCCGCACGTTGATGTCGCCCATCGGGGGCAGGGTGCACGACACCTCGGTCAGGTCTTCCTCACGAACGGCAGCCGAGACGAGTGCGGTCTCGATGCACTCGTGGTTGTTCGCCGATGCGGAGAAGTTCAGGTCGTACGAGCCCGCGGCGCCCGAGTTGTAGATGACGCGCGCACGGTACGGACCGGCCGTGCTCGCGACGTCGGTGATCGTCTCGATCGCGTTTCCTGAACGGTACTGCCCCGCCATGAGCATGCATTGTGGACTGTAGAGCTCGAGATCGAAGTTGCTCGTCGGCTGATAGCCCGGATTCATCTGCACGAAGAGCCGCTCCCCGTACGCGGCGTTGATGAACCACCAGTCCTGCGTGTCCGATCCACCGAGAGTCGCATACTCCCAGGTGTCCGCCGGATTCGCCTGCACGCACGAGTCGTTGGGCTCGCTCTCCGCCCCGTGGGCCGGCACGATCCCGATCAGTGCACCGATCAGCATCAACACCACGCCTGCGCGTCTCATCGTTCAGCCGGGGTAGGCGTTGACGATGAAGGTGAGGGGCGGCGTTTCCCTTTCGTTGCCGACACCGTCGACGGCGACGGCTGCGACGTGGTGCAGGCCGATCTCCAGCGGGACCCGGGCCTCCCACGACGCTCCCGGTCCACCACACCCGAAGCACTGCGCCTCGACGGTCGTGGACGTTCCGCGAACGAGATCCTCGATGGTGACCATCACCCGCGCCACGGTGTAGTTGTCGCGCGCGGTCCCGGCAATGCGCGCGATTCCCACCGAGGTCCCGACACCGCGCGGCGCGGTGATCTCGACGTCGGGCGGCGAGTTGTCCACGTTGATGGAAACCTGCGCCGGCCGCGGCAGCGGATCGCCGTTCACGTCGAGGCCCGTCGCGGTGATGGTCTGGAATCCGCCGGGCAACGTGATCGAGGCCGTCCAAGCCGTATCGACCACCGGCACCGTCGCGAGCGTCGCGGCGCCTTGCGCGATGCGCACCTGTTGCGCGTCGTCGCCGATCGTGACGCCGATCACGGTTACGTCGGCTCCGGTCACCTCGTTCTGTGACGGCGAAGTGATCACCACCGGCGGCAAGGTGCGGCGCACCTCCAGAGCCGCGTACGTCCACACCTGGCAATCGTCGACGATCTCGATCCGATTGCCGGACTGATGCGTGAATGCCGGCAGCAGGCTCGGTTGAAGATCGAGTGTCACGTCGTCCCATCCCGGCCCGTCGCTGCCGGTGAACTGATTCGCCGGGAGAACTGTCGCCCCCGCGAACTTCATCGGACCGTCGTCGAACTCGAGCTGCGTGTCACCGACGCCGACGTGCAGACGCAGGCCCTGCGTGACCCGCTCGTCGAACAATCCGTCGAACGTGTGCTCCATGCCGGTCAGGAAGTGCCCGGGAACGCCACCGGTGATCGCACCGTCGTTGATGACGATCTGCGTCTCGAAGACGGCCTCGGGATGCGAATACACCACGACCAACGACGCCCCCTGCCCGTCGCCGTTCAGATTCCCGGTGCCGTTGCCCACGCCGGCCACCGAATACGAACCGTTGCCGCCCACCAGACCGGAGACGTCGGCTCGGTAGACGCGGTTGTCCTGCGCGGGATCGGGCTGACCGACGTTGAACCAGCACGTGTCGGGCGAGCGGCCGATCTGCGCGCCGGTCACGGGCTGGCCGTTCAACACGACGGATGAGTCGTCCCCGGCGAGGACGGCCCAATAGAGGAAGGCTCTCTCGATCTGCGCGCCGTCGGGAACGTCGGGGATCTGGATCGTGCCCGATGCCGGACCGCCCGAACGGACGGCCAACCCGATGCCTTCGCTGGCGATCCCGCCGCCGCGCAGCACGGCGTCATACGACTCGTTCAGACTCGCGTCGCCATCGGCTCTGGCGAGCGGCGGCAGCAAGGCGAGGAGCAAGGCGGCAGCCGCAACCGGCATCAATCCCGGCATCAATCCCGGCATCAATCGGCGCACGATTCCCCCTCAAGCATCGGTCCGGCTCCCCACTCGCCGGAAACACGGTGCATTTCGTGATGAGTCCAGGCATTTCCTGCCGCCAAGGGGTCGCGACCCGTGACCCAAATGGGGGCAGATCGCGCCCTGTAAGGAACATGCATGGAAATCGTATGATCCCCATAAGGGGGTCTTGCCGCTCCATAATGCCTTTTTCGGGCGAAGCGGCAGGAATGAGGATCGAACCCGTCGAAGGGACGCAGAATCGTTGTTCGTTCGGCTCAACGCCGAACGGGGCGGAAGCAGCGGCCGTGGGGGGTCGCTTTAGGGGAGGGGAATCATGAGACGCGAAACGACATCGTTCAAGGCCCGTGCCGGCGTGCTGGTTGCGGCGACCGTGATCATGGCGGCGTTGCCGCTGGTCATGGCCGGACCCGCGCTTGCCGGGCTGACCGGGCCCGGATTCCCGCCGCCCGAAGGCGGCACGAGCGCCACGCTCAGCCCGGGAGAAGGACCCGAGGGCAAGGCCGGCGGACGCACGGTCGAGTGGACCGGCCTGAACGCCGCCAACTACTCGCACTTCTTCTGGGGTCCGTCGACCGTCGGGGAGGCCGTGCAGATCGGCGCCGGCGCCAACGCGCCCGACGACGTTTCGACGCTGTCGTTCGCAGGAACGATCGCGCCCAACGTCGCGCGATGGACGGGTTCCGTCAAGATCCGTGTCGCCGCCGGCGGCGGCTGGACGAACCAGACGCTGCAGGCGCGGATGACGCTGGCCAGCATGGCGCCCGACGCGACGCCGATCGACATGGTGGACCCGGCCTCGGTCGGTGTGGATGCCAGCGCCGGCGTCCTCGTTCCGCTCGCCGACGACAGCTTCCGCTTCAACTACCTGTTCGAGGTCTCGCCGACCGGCGCGACCTGGACGCCGTTCCTCGAGTACTACAACGCGGCGTCGACCGACCCGACCAAGCGGACGCTGATGTCGTTCAGGTCCGGCTTCTACTACAACCGGGCTCCGTCCGCGGTCTCGGCAGCACTCGCGACCGACGAGGACACGCCGCTCGCGATCACGCTCGAAGGGCTCGACGCCGACGCCAACGACTTGACCTTCACCGTCACGGGCGGACCGGCCGACGGCACGCTCGACGGAACGCCGCCGAACCTGACCTACACGCCCAACGAGAACTTCAACGGAAGCGACTCGTTCACGTTCTCGGTCGACGACGGGCTGGTTTCCAGCGCGGCCGACGGCCTGATCGAGATCGCGGTCGCGTCGATCAACGACGCACCGGTCGCCGACGCGCAGTCGGTCACCACCGACGAGGACACACCGGTCGCGATCACGCTTACCGGATCGGACACCGAAGGCGACGAACTCACATTCGAAGTCGTCGCCGGCCCGTCGAGCGGTTCGCTCACCGGTGACGCGCCGAATCTGATCTACGTGCCGGATCTGAACTTCAACGGCACGGACTCGTTCACGTTCAAGGCGAACGACGGCGAGCTGGATTCGAACGTGGCGACGGTGGACCTGACGATCATCGGGGTCAACGACGCGCCCGAGCCGCAGGACGACACGGCGACAACGGCGCAATACACGCCCGTCGTCGTGGACGCGCTCGCCAACGACACCGATCCCGAGAACGACGAGCTGACGATCGTGGCGGTCGGAACGCCGGCGAACGGCACCGCCGAGATCAACGAGGACGGCACGATCACCTACCGTCCGAACCCGACGTTCAAGGGCGCCGACAGCTTCACCTACACGGTCTCCGACGGCGCGCTCGAAACGACCGCCACCGTCTACATCCTCGAAGAGGGATGCGGCGAAGACGGCATCGACGCGTTGCAGGGCTCGCCCGCCGAGGGCGTCGCCTCGCAGGTGATCGACCAGACCGTCGAGCCGGCCGTCGGTAGCTTCGACGAAGGCCTCGCGGCGACGCTGCACGATTTCAACTGCACCACGGTCGTGCCGACCGAGGACGGAATCGATGCGGCCCTCGGTGACACGCCTGAGCCGCCGGAAGAGCCGGAGGTTCCCGAGGTCCCCGAGGACCCGGACCTGCCGGACCTGCCGCCCCCGCCGGGAGGCTCCGCTGACTCGCGTACCACGCGGTAAACCCCTCGCGGGGCTGACCGCATTCGTCGCGCTCGCCGGCGCGCTCGCAATGAGCGTGCCGGCGAGCGGCGACGTTGCGCCTTACGCCTGGGCGCCGGTTTCGAACGCCGCTCCGCCGGCCACGATGCATCCCGGAACGAAGACAACCATCGCCGTCGTCGTTCGCAACACCGGAACCGAGGCCTGGCACGCCGACGCCCCCGGCGTCGAGCATCCGATGCGGCTGGCGCCCGTGTCGCCACGCGGCCGCTCGAGCGTCTTCGCCAGCGCCGACCCGACCTGGTTGTGGTCGGGCGGCACCCGCATCCGCATGACGTCGCCGGAGGTTCCGCCCGGCGGACTGGGCGTGTTCGCCTTCACCTTCACGGCCCCGGTCTTGCCGTCGTATCCGCAAACCTTCGTCGAACGCTTCGCCCCGATCGTCGAAGGGATCGCGACGCTCGACTCGAACTTCGTTCAGTTCACCGTGACCGTGCGGCCGCTGTCGTCGAACGTGCCGACGATCCCCAATCCGCCCCTTCCCGAGCCGAGCCCCGTGCCCACCGGCGTGCCGACCGGCGTGCCGACGCCGACGCCGGCGCCGACGATGCCGCCGCTGCCGACGCCTTCTCCGACCGAGCCCTACGCCTGGTCCACGCTCGTCACGACCGCGCCGCCGTCGTCGATGCACCCCGGAACGAAAGTCGCGCTCGCCGTACTGCTCCGCAACGACGGAGCCCAGACGTGGCGCGCCGACGGTCCCGGAGTCACGAACCCCGTTCGGCTCGCGCCGGTCGCGCCGCGGGGGCGCGCGAGCGCGTTCGCGAGCGAGGACCCGACCTGGATGTGGTCGAGCGGGACGCGCATCCGGATGGAGACGCCGGTCGTTCCACCGAGCGGGATCGGGCTGTTCCTGTTCACGTTCACGGCCCCGACGCTGCCCGCGTATCCGCAAACGTTCGTCGAGGGATTCGCCCCCGTCGTCGAAGGCGTCGCGACGCTCGACGAGCGCACGATCGACTTTTCCGTGACCGTGCGGCCGTCGTCGTCGAACCTGCCGCCGGTCCCGAACCCGGCGGTGCCCACACCGCCGTGCAACATCGACGATCCCGGCTCGTGCTCGCCGGTGCCGCTCCCCACCCCGACGTTGCCGCCGCTTCCGTGCGAGCCCGGTCCGAGTTGCCTCCCGCAGCCTCCGCCGATTCCGGGCGGCGAATGCAGCCCGCAGACGCCGGCCACCTATCGCGACGCGCTGCCGCCGGCCGCCGCGGCCGTCTACACCGGTTTCGGCACGCCGGTCGTCTTCGACGGCCTTGCCGCGCCGACGGCGGCGACGCCGGATCCGCTCGGCAAGATCGTGATCGCCGACACCGGCAACGACCGGATCTTGCGCGCCGATCCGGGCGGCACGACCGTCTTTGCCTGGGGCGGCACCGGATCCGACGACGGACGGTTCCGCGAACCATCCGGGGTTGCGGTCTCGTCGACCGGACGCCTCTATGTCGCCGACACCGGCAACGACCGGATCCAAGTTTTCTCGCTCGGCAGCACGCATCTCGCGACGTTCGCTTCGACCGGCTCGGAGCCGGGGATGCTTCGCGGGCCGCGCGGCATCACGGTCGTGCCGTCGGGAACATTCAACGGCGCGATCGCCGTCGCCGACACCGGCAACGACCGGATCCAGATTCTCGGCGGCGACGGCACGCCGCTCGCCGTCATCGGCGCCGGCACGCTGCGCGGGCCCGAAGCCGTGTCGGTCTATCGAGACGAGATCTACGTCGCCGACACCGGCAATGATCGCGTCGTCCGCTTCACGATGCAGGGCCAGCAGACGGGTTCGTGGGGCGCGACCGGATCGGATGCGGGATGCATGCGCGCGCCGCGCGGCGTGCTGGCCAACGAGCACGGGCTCTTCGTCGCCGACACGGGCAACAACCGGATCCAGCGGTACGCGCGGTTCGGCCCGCTGCTGGAGACGTTCGGAACCAGCGGGACCGCAGCCAACCAGATGCGCGCTCCCGCGGGATTGATGTTCATCAACGACGGTCTTTGGGTTGTCGAGTCCGGCGGTCATCGCTTGCAGCGGTTCACGCCGCCGGTTTCGCTCTCGCCGCCCGTCCCGTGCGGCGGAGACCCGTTCGTGTGCGTCCCAACCGGTGCGATGCGGGTGGCTTCGGCCTGTCCGCCGCGCCGTCACGTGTGCTGACCCGATTCGGAAGGAGACGCTTCGATGCTGCGTAGGCGAGAACGCGGAACGAAAAGGCTTTTGTGGGCCGGGTTGGTGGCCGTCGCGGGAATGATGATCTTCGCAGCGCCTCGCGCCTCGACCGCGCAGACGCCACCGGTCCCCGAGGCGCTGAACCCGCTCATCTACGAGATCCGCACCGAATACCGAACGCCCGAAGGCGAAACGATCGCCAGGACGACACCGGCCGTGCTGCTGGTCCCGATTCCGGTGGACGTGGACGGCGATCTGACGACCGGCGCCGGCGGCGGTGACGTGCTCGCGCAGCTCACAATCGACGCCGGCCGCGCCGGCCTGCGCGTGACGACGCTGCCGAACGCGCCGGCCGACATGGCGCTCAAGATCGAGGCGATCCTGTCCGACCCGCGGCAGAGCACCAGCTTCAAGGTCGCGTTCGGCTACGACGCGCTCGCATCGAAGGCTCCTTCGGTCTACAGCGCGACGATTCAACTGGTCGGCGCGGCGCGCGTGACCAGCTTCGCGCTCGACATCCAAACCGTCGGAGCCGGCCCGACGATCGGCGTCATCGCCGAAGTCTTCGACGAAGGGCCGGGCGGCGAGCGGATCGATCCACAGCGCGGCCGAATCGACTACGCCCCGGTCCCGACGGCCTCTCACTTCGGGGTCCTGCAGGGATCGGACTTCGGCATCCAGCAGTCGGGCTTAGACCTTGCGACGGACACGCCCACGACGGTCGACGTGCTGATCGAAGACATTCGCGGATCGCGCGCCGTGATCGGCCGCGCGAAGATCGCCGAGCTTCCCAACATCGTGTCGCTGGTGCTGACCGAGTCCGACGCGGGCAACACGACGTGGAACTATCAGGCGACCGACGTGATCGATCTGGTCACGCTCGACATCACCGAAACGTCGGCAACCCGCGTCGTGGACGACTTTTCCGTGCGGATTGAGCAGATGGCGCTGTCGGCCACGCTGATCCAGGACACGCCCACGCACATGACCTTCCAGGCCGATCGTCCGATCGGCGCGCTCGCGGCGGGAAGCGCCGGCGGCCGCAGCGTCGCGTTCCTCGACGAGCCCGCCTACGTGTACTCCACCGACCGCGGCGAAGGCGACTCGTTCGCCTTCCGCATCCTGGGGCTGCAACGCGCCGAGCTGGACACCGGGGACCCGTTCGTCGCCGACGTGACGATCCAGGCCGGGCCGTTCCACGTCCTGATCGAGGACGGCACCGCCACGTTCGACGCGACGATCCGGGATCTGCCGTCGCGCATCCGGATCGCGCTTTCGGCCACGCAAGGCACGCTCGACTGGGACGGTTCGGCGCCGATCGGCGAGATCGCCATCGTCGCGAACGATCCGGAAGGGCTCGCCGGCCGCGCGACCGACCTCACGTTGACGCTGCGCGAGGTGCCGGCCTCGATCTCGGTTTCGTGGGGCGAAGGAAGCGGCGTCGCGATGTTGCGCGCCAACAACGGCAGCATCGGGTCGGTGGATCTGCTGCTGACGAGCGGCCCCGGCTTGGAGGTCGATCCCGGGTTCGACGGCGTCGTGTTCGAAGACGTCGCAAGCCACTATGCGCTGGCCGCGCGCCTGACCGGGCTTCGTCTGGTCAGCGTCACGACCGGCGACGCGCCCTACACGCTCGATCTCCAGAAGAACGCCGGTCCGTTCCTGGTGCACCTGACCCAAGGGGCGCGCGACACACGCATCGAAATCTTGGATCTGCCGTCCTCGCTGCAGGCGACGCTCGACCCCGACCAAGGGTCGCTCCACTACACCGGTTCGGCGGGGATCGCATTGGTGACCGCGAACCTGACCGATCCCAGCGGCGTCGCGGGACGGGCGACGTCGCTCGCGATCCGGCTGGAGGACTTGCCGCCGTCGCTCACTTTGGGCTACTCGGCCGCGGACACGGCCGTCGTCGACGCGCACGGCGACCGGATCGGACTGATCTCGGTGCTCGCGACATCCGGTCCCGACATCGGCGTCGAGCCGGGCTTCGACGGGATCGTGCTCGAAGACGTCCCGTCCCATTACGCGTTCGCCGTCCGGCTCACCGGCTTGCGCCTGGCGTCGGTCACGACCGGCGACGCGCCCTACTCGCTGACGCTTCAAAAAGACGCCGGCCCGTTCCTGATCCGGCTCCTGCAGGGAGCGCGCTCCACGCGGATCGAGATCAAGGATCTTCCGTCGTCGCTGACGGCGACATTCGATCCGGCCGGCTCGCTCCAATACAGCGCATCGGCGACGATCGGCGAGCTGTCGGCGGTGCTGACCGATCCGGACGGCGTCGCCGGCCGCGCGACGAAGGCATCCGCGTTGCTGCGTTCGCTGCCGGCCACGCTGAACGTGACCTGGTCTTCGGCCGCCGGCGGCACGATCAGCGCCGACGCGCAAGGCGCGACGCTCGGCCTGCTCGAGATTCTGCTCACCAGCGGGCCGGACGCGACGCTTCCGGCCGACCGCGACGGGGTGCTGATCGAGGACCTGACCGATCGCTTCGTCGTCTTCGGCCGCATCAACGGACTCAAGCTGGTCACGTTCGCGCAGGGACCTCCGCCGTCGTTCCGGCTGGACACGACCGGCGGCCGGCGCTTCGACGTAGATGTCACAACGCAGGACGCAAACGGCATCGCCACTACCGTCGCATCGATTCAGAATCTGCCGGCCAGCGTCGATGTTCGCTTCACCAGCGCGACGGCACTGTCGTATACGGCGTCCGGTCCGGTTTCGCTGCTCACGCTCGATGCCTTCGATCCGGCGGGCATCTCGGGTCGCGCGAAGACGCTGCACGCGCGGATCGAATCGATTCCCGCGCGGCTGGACGCATCGTGGTCGCCGGACGGCACGATCACGCTCGACGCGCAGGGCGGCACGATCGGCCTGGTCGAGATCCAGCTCACCAGCGGCCCCGACGACCGGCTGGCCACGCAATTCGACGGGCTGCTGCTGAGGGATCTGACCGACCGCTACGTCGTGTTCGCTCGCCTGACCGGCTTGCGGCGCGTCGTCGGCACACAGTCGCCGCTGCCCGACGTCACGATCGAGACGGCCGCCGGCCGAATCCTGAAGATCGACCTGGAGGAGTGGAACGGCTCGAAGGTCGAGTACACGCGCGCGACACTCGATCGCCTTCCATCGTCGGTGCGCATTCGCATCGCCGAAGGAGCGGGCGACGAGATGTTCTACACCGCATCGGCCGCAACCACCTCGCTGGTGCTCGACACCAACGGCGGCGACCGCTGGAACCTGCACGCCTCGATCTCGAATCCGCTGCCGGCCAGCGTGAACTTCTGCTCGGCCGGGAACGGCTACTGCACCGGATTCCAGCGCTCGGCCGGCGCAGGCTCATTCCGGTTCGTCGCGAGCGAGCACACGACCGTGGACCTATTCGACTGCGTGCGGCCGCTCAACTCGTCGTGCGTGCGTGGCAACGGCGAAGACTTTACCGACGTGAGCAACTGGCGCGTGAGGCACGTCGAATTCGACGCCGACTTCGACTCGATCGGGGAAAGCGGCTACACGTTCATGAACACCAACAGCCACGGGCTGACCGGCTACCTGCTGACCGAATCCGGAAGCAGCGGCTTCGAAGCGAACTTCCCAAGCGGTTTCTCGGCGAACAACCGCAAGGTCGAGTGGGACCTGTGGGGCTTGTTCAAAGACAAGAGCGGCAGCATCAGCTGTCCCGGCGGCACGAGCCTTTCGGTGCGCGTGCTGGGATTCTGGCTGGGCGTGACCGGCTACTTGTGCTGAGCGTCGCTACCAGGGAACCGCACGCCAGCCGCTCACGGCCGCGGTCGCGTCGCAGCCGGTGGATTCGGCGTATTGCGTCGCACCGCGAGCGTTGTCGCGCAGGTAGAAGCACGTGCCCGATGCGCTCTTGGTTGCGATGATCACGTCGCCGCCGGTCAGCACGACGGACACGTTGTGGCCGGTCGCGGCCGGGGGGTCGGTCGTCACATAGGTCAGGGACGGCTCGACTTCTTGCAGATCCGCGGTGCCGCTGCCGTCTAGATCGGCCGTCGCCGACACGTAGGCCTCTTCGTCGATGTAGATCGTCTTCTGTGCCGTGAAGGCGTTTCGGATGACCGACTGCGATGCGCGGTCCTGCGCGCGAATGCGCGCGCCCAGGAAGGTGGGCAGCGCGATGCCGATCAAGATGGCGATGATCAGCACGACCACCATCAGCTCGATCAGGGTGAATCCGCGATCGTCGGTACAGCGGATCCGGCTCGGCACAGTCATCGTTGCTCCTTCGAGGGCGGGCGGAGCCGCGCATGGTGGCCGCGGTCCTCTTTGCGCCTATCGACCGCAACCGAGCGCCCTCTAAAGCGCGCGAAGGTCGAATTCCGTTCGACTCCT
>DASWHR010000077.1:0-3816 GCA_036398095.1 Actinomycetota bacterium | reverse complement strand
GCTCAACGCGTCGCGCGTGAAGTTCATCTGCGCGCGGTACCGCGACTGCAGGAAGAGCAGCCGAACGGCGAGCGGCTCGGTGTGGCCCATCGCGGCGAGGTCGCGCAGGTCGTAGAAGTTGCCGGCGCTCTTGGCCATCTTGCGGCCTTCGCTGAGCAAGTGCGCGCCGTGAACCCAGTGGCGAACGACCTGGTGCCCGGTCGCGCCGTCGGACTGGGCGATCTCGTCTTCGTGGTGGGGGAACACGTTGTCCTCGCCGCCGGTGTGCAGATCGAATTGCTCGCCCAGATGCTCCATCGACATCGCCGAGCACTCGATGTGCCAGCCGGGATACCCCTCGCCCCACGGCGATGGGAAGCGGATCAGGCGCTGCGGGCCCGCGTTCATCCAGAGCACGAAATCGGCGTGATGACGCTTGTTCGTGTCGCCGATCTCCTTTCGGTGTCCGGTCTGCAACTGGTCCAGCGTGTTGCCCGACAAGCGGCCGTAGGCGGGAAACGACTCGGTGTCGAAATAGACCGTGCCGCCCGCCTCGTAGGCGTGGCCACGCTCGATCAGGCGCGTGATGATCTCGATCATCTGCGGGATGTGATCCGATGCCTTCGGATACGCCGCGGCGCGTTCGATCCCGATCGCGTCGACGTCCTCCAGGAACGCGGCCGTGTAGTAGTCGGCGATCTCGGCCGGGGACTTGTTTTCGATGCCCGCCGCGACGAGCATCTTGTCCTCGCCCCGGTCGAACAGCTCGTCGGTCATGTGGCCGACATCGGTGATGTTCTGGACTTGAAGGACGTCGGTGCCCGCGGAGCGAAACGCGCGGCAGATCAGGTCGGCCATCAGGAACGTTCTCAGGTTGCCGATGTGGGCGTAGCGATACACGGTCGGCCCGCAGGAGTACATCGTGAGCGCGCCGGAGCGCTCTGGGGCGATGTCGGCGACCGCTCGCGCCATCGTGTCGTAGAGCCGCATCGAAGCCATCATAGGTCGACCGAGGCTCCCGGGCGGGCCGATTTCCGCCGATATGCTCTTGGGCATGACGGCCTTGCTGATCGGGATCGGAATCGGCCTGGCGGCCGGGATCCTGTCGGGACTGTTCGGGATCGGCGGCGGCATCATCATCGTGCCGGCATTGGTCGCGCTCGGCCTCACCCAACGCGAAGCGTCGGGCACGTCGCTCGCCGCGCTGGTCGCGCCCGTGGCGATCTTCGGCGTCATCGAGTACGCGCGGCGCCACGAGATCCGCGTCCCCTATGCGATCGGGATCGGGCTCGGCCTGGCGATCGGTGCGCTGCTCGGCGCGCGATTCGCCGGCAAGGTCTCCAACCTGGCGCTCCAGCGAGGCTTCGGCCTGCTGCTGCTGGCCGCCGCCGCCCGCTTCCTGCTGTTCGTCAAGTAGCCGCGTCGAAAAACGACGCGACGCGGCCGGTTACGACATCGTGGTGGCCGTCGAAGAAGTGACCCGCTCCCTCGACCACGAACACCTCGCCGTCGTAGCGCTGCGCGAGATCCCGAGCGTCATCGGGTCGCGACACCGGATCCTCAGTGCCGCAGACGAACAGGGTGCGGATGCCCACGACGGCCTCGGAGGCCGGCGTCGCCGGCAGCTCGATCCGTGACGCGGCCGAGACCGGCGGCGCGATCCCCGCGTAGGCGGCGACGGCTCCGTCGCGCGCCGCGGCGACCAGCCCGATGATCGCTCCGAAGGACCAGCCCGCGATCGCGACCGGCACATCGGGAGTCTCGCTTCGGATGAACGCGAGCGCCGCGGCCACGTCGTCGATCTCGCCGCGGCCGCCGTCGAAGGAGCCTTCGCTGCGGCCGGCGCCTCGGAAGTTGAAGCGGAGCGCCGCCCATCCGGCGGCAGCGAGGGCTCGCTGCAGCGGAGGCAGGAGCGCATTGGACATCGATCCGCCGAGCGGCGGGTACGGATGACACAGCACGGCCGCGCCCCGAGGCTGGGGCGGCACGGCCAGACGCCCCTCCAGCACGGGGCCGTCACCGAGGGAGAATCGCACGGCTCTCGCTTCCATTGCCCGCGTTTCCTACCTGTCGGAGGCGTGCCGGGCAAACGGCGTCAGCGCAGGTACCAAGTTACGAGCGCACTCATCTCGGCGAGCCGCCCGTTGAACGCGTGGTCGGCATCGGAGACGGTTTCGACGTCGGCGCTGAGGGTTTTGGCGAGGATCGCCAGATCCTCCGCGCAGCAAGCCGGGTCGTTCGTGCCGCGGACGAGAAGCGTTCGGGTCGTCCAATCGCGCAGCATCGACTCCTTCGGCAGCGCCGGGATCCCCGGCCCCCCGGCCGACACCGGCGGCGACAGCCCGACGAAGACGTCGATGTCGGCGTCGCCGGCACACGCCCACAGGGCGATCGTCGACCCGGACGACCAGCCGATAACGGCCGTCTCGTCGACGGGAATCGCCTTGCCGGCGTATGCGAGCGCTCCGCGAACGTCGTCGAGCTCGCTCAACTCGGAGGCCGGCGAGCCTTGGCTGCGGCCGACGCCGCGATAGTTGAAGCGAAGCGAAGCCCATCCGGCCGCGTCCAGCGCGCGGGTGAGAGAGGGCATCAAGACGTTGGGCATGAGGCCATCCGCGGGCGACGGAGCGTGGCACAGCACCGCGATTCCCCTCGGAGCCGTCGCGGGAACGTGCAGACGGCCTTCGAGTCGGACTCCGTCGTGGCTCGAGAACACGACGCTTCGTGCGGGCAAAGGACCCCTCCCTGGACGGTGCGTACGGGAAAACCAACGTCGGCGATCAGGCCGGGGGTGACGGCTCTGCTCGCCTTGTCACATGGATCAACGAAGAAGTGCCCGATTTCTTACACGGTTTCGCAAGAAGTCCGGCGCTTGCTTGGTTGCGTGGCCCGCGGCGGTCAGTGGCGATCCGGGGGATCGGGTATCACCTTGGCGGCCACGACCGAAGCACGGTCCAGCCGGAGGGCTTCGCCTCGCTTGGTCCGGATCACGAAGACACGCTCGTCGCATTCTTCCAGGATTCCCACGGCGTCCGTCAGCGACCCGTCGGGCGTCCGGACCCGCACGGTCGCGCGGCGGCCCAGGTCCGTGCAGTCCAGGCGGTTCGCATGAACGTAGCGCATCGTTTTGACGGCCCCCAGGTAGAATGCTATTGAGACCCTAAACCGATCGAGCGAATCGAGGGGAGTACCCGCTGTGACTTACACGATCGCGGAGCCGTGCATCGACGTGAAGGACAAGGCGTGCATCGAAGAATGCCCCGTCGACTGCATCTACGAAGGCCCGCGGATGCTCTATATCCAGCCCGACGAGTGCGTCGACTGCGGCGCCTGCGAGCCCGTCTGCCCGGTCGAGGCGATCTTCTACGAAGACGACGTCCCCGACATGTGGAAGAACTTCACGCCGGTGAACAAGGAGTGGTTCGAGCAGACCGGCCTCGGCTCGCCGGGAGGCGCCGCCAAGGCAGGTGCCCAGGGCGTCGATCACCCGACGGTCGCCAACTGGCAAGCCGGCTGATCCACGCCCGGCTGATCCACATCGGGCGCCATTCCTACTTCTTCGGCGCGACCTTGCGCAGGAACTCGGTTATAGCCGGGTTGACGACGCCGGGGTTCTCCATCGGCGACATGTGACCGGCGTCGGGGACGGCGACGAAGGTGCAGTCCCTCATCGACGCTGCATGCGCCTTGGCCGCATCCACCGGCATCAACTGATCACCTTCACCGTGCACCCATAGGCACGGCACGTCGATGGCCGGCAAAGCCGAGTCGGGGCGGTCGCGCATCGCGAGCAGGTCGGCGGCGGCGACCTCGGGCGGCGTGGCCTCGAACATCGTC
>DASWHR010000076.1:0-19025 GCA_036398095.1 Actinomycetota bacterium | reverse complement strand
GCGACGACGACGCGTCCCCGGTAGATCGTCCACAGAACTTTTCCTTGTAGCTCGCGTCCGGCGAAGGGCGTGTTGCGACTCTTCGACGCGAGCGTGTTCGGCTCGACCGTCCAGGTCGCGGCCGGATCGAACACGATCAGGTTCGCCGCCGCGCCTTCGGCGATGGGCCCACCCTGGCCGGCGAGCCGGCGGATCCGCGCGGGCGCAACGCTCATTCGCTCGACCACCGTGGACACATCGAGCGCGGTGTCGGTCAACACGATCGACAGCGCCGTCTCCAGCCCGAGCATCCCGCACGGCGCCGCGTCGAACTCGACGTCTTTCGACTCGCGCGTGTGCGGCGCGTGATCGGTCGCGACGCAATCGATGGTGCCGTCGGCGAGTGCCTCGCGGAGCGCTTCCACATCGGGTTTGGTGCGCAGCGGCGGCGCGACCTTGTAGACGGGGTCGAACGAGCGGACGGCGTCTTCGGTGAGCGTCAGATGATGCGGAGTGACCTCGGCCGTGACCGGGATGCCGCGCGCCTTGGCGGCGCGGATCAGATCCACGGTGCCGGCGGTGGACACGTGCGGGATGTGCAGCCGTCCGCCGGTCAGTCGCGCGAGCATGATGTCGCGCGCGACGATGATCTCTTCGGCTTCGGCCGGCAGGCCGCGCATCCCGAGCAGCGCCGACACGTCTCCTTCGTTCATCGACCAGCCGTCGGCGAGGGCGGCTTCTTCGGCGTGGTTGGCGACGACGGCGTCGAAGGCGCGTGCGTATTCGAGCGCGCGGCGCATCAGGGCGGCGTCGCCGACGCATCGGCCGTCGTCGGAGAAGAAGGTGACCTTCGCGGCCGAATTGGCCATCTCGCCGATCTCGGCGAGTGACTCGCCGCGCAGACCGGCGGTGATCGCCCCGACCGGATGCACGTCGCACAAGCCGGCGGCGCGGCCGAGGTTCCAGACTTGTTCGACGATCCCGGCTGAATCGGCGACGGGGTCGGTGTTGGCCATCGCGCTGATCGCGGTAAATCCGCCGAGCGCGGCGGCACGCGAGCCGGATTCGATGGTTTCGGCGTCTTCGCGGCCGGGCTCGCGCAGATGCGTATGCAAGTCCACGAAGCCGGGTGCGACGACGCAGCCGGCGGCGTCGATGACGCGGGCGCCGCCGGGCGCAAGGCCCGGGCCGATCTCGGCAACGCGGCCGCGTTCGATGCGAACGTCCAAGACCGCGTCGCGCGCGGCGGCGGGGTCCACGACGCGGCCGCCGGCGATCAGGAGCGTCTCAGCCATTGGCGGCAACCTCCCCCGGCGTGCCGAGCATGAGATACAGCAGCGCCATCCGGACCTTGATGCCGTTGGTGACTTGATCGATGATCATCGACCGTGGCAGCTCGGCGACCTCGGCGCTGATCTCGACGCCGCGGTTCATCGGACCCGGATGCATCACCAGCGCGTCGTCTTTCAGCATCGCGGCTCGCGCCGAATCCAGACCCCACAGCCGCGAGTACTCGCGCAGCGACGGCACGAAACCGGCCTGTTGCCGTTCGAGCTGCATGCGCAGCAGATAGACCACGTCGGCCTTGGGCAGGACCGCGTCCAAATCCGCGGTGGTGCCCACGCCCCAGTGTTCCGCCTGCGGCGGCAGCAACGTCGGCGGCCCGACCAGCGTCACGTCCGCGCCCATCATCGTGAGCGCCTGCACGTCGCTGCGCGCGACGCGGCTGTGGGTGACGTCGCCGACGATCGCGACGCGCAAGCCTTCGAAAGAAGGAAAGTGCTGCCGGATCGTGAACAGGTCCAGCAGCGCTTGCGTGGGATGCTGATGCATGCCGTCACCGGCGTTGATCACGTGCGCATCGACCCATTGCGCCAGCCGATGCGGCGCGCCCGAGGCCTTGTGCCGGATCACGATCGCATCGACACCCATCGCCATGATCGTCTGCGCGGTGTCTTTGAGCGACTCGCCCTTGTCCACGCTCGACCCCGAGACGGCGAAGTTCACGACATCGGCCGACAATCGCTTCGCGGCCAGCTCGAACGAGGTGCGGGTGCGGGTCGAGGACTCGTAGAACAGGTTCACAACCGTCTTGTTGCGCAGCGCCGGATACTTGCGGATCGCTCCGCCTTCGGGCTGCAGGTTGGCGGCCGTCTCCAGGATGCGCTGGATCCCGTCGGGATTCAGGTCGGTGATGTCGAGCAGATGCTTGATCATGACTCTCCCCGCTCGGCCACCAGGACGGCGTCGTCGCCGTCGGTTTCGACCACGCGCACTACGATCTGTTCTCCGTGCGCGGTGGGGATGTTCTTGCCGACGTAGTCGGCGCGGATCGGCAGCTCGCGATGCCCGCGGTCGACCAGCACCGCGAGCTGGACGGCTTTGGGCCGCCCGACGTCCATCAGCGCGTCGAGCGCGGCGCGCACGCTGCGGCCGGTGTAGAGCACGTCGTCGACGAGCACGACCACCTTGTCGTCGATCGGAGGGATGTGATCGGTCTTGAGCGCCGGCGGATGGCGCAGGCCGATGTCATCGCGATACAAGCCGATCTCGATCGAGCCGGTCGGGACCTTGACGCCCTCGATTTCCGCGATGCGTTCGGCGAGGCGTTGCGCGATGATCTCGCCGCGGGAGAGCAGCCCGACGAGCACCAGATGCTCGGCGCCCTTGTTCCGCTCGAGGATCTCGTGGGCGATGCGCGCGAGCGCCCGGGACACGTCCCCGGCGTCCATCGGCGCGGCCTTCGGCTTTCCGGTCAGCCGGTTCGCCTCCCCCCGCGAGCGAGTCCGGGGGGAAGGGTGTCGAGAAAAAGAGAAGCCCGCGCCGATGCGCAGGCCGAATCGTGCCGCTCCAAGCTCTTCTCTCCCTTCCGGGCCTCACAGGACCCGCCCTTAAAGGGTGTGCGTCGGCCAGTATAGCCGCGCACAGGCCCGGCTTCAATCGCGTCCTGCCGCCTAGCGGGGCTTGCGTCGCAGGGCGGTGGATCCGGTGACGGCCGCCACGATCAGAACCAGGCCGAGCAAGGCCGGAGAGCCGACGCCGGTGGCCGGGAGCGCCGACCGGGCGCCGCGCACCGTCGTCGCGGGTTTCGGCAGCGGTTTCGCGGGCGCCGGTTGGCGGCTGGTGACGAAGGCCTCGGCGCGGGTGGTTCGCGCGACCTTGACGCCGAGCACGTCGATGCCGCGAACCGCGTCGGTCACGTACACCACGAGCTCCGACGCATCCTCGGGATTGCGCAGCGCGCCGAATGCCTGGATCGCCATGGTGCCTGCCGGCAGCGTCGCCGCGACTTCTTCAAACGAGATCGTCGCCGGCGAGGTCATCAAGTCGAGCGTGTAGCGGACGACGCGCGTGCCGGCGTTGTACCAGGCGAACGTGAGCAGATTCTCGTCGGCGAACTCTTGGCCGTAGTGGACCGTGCACGACGACGACGCGGCCAGAGGGCCGGGCGGATTCACGGCGGTGATGAACACGCCGAGACCGCCGTCGTCGTGCCGCATCAGCCGCGGCTTCGTCTCGTCGCGGATGTCGTAGAACCAGATGCCGCCACCCGGGCAGCCGGCTCGGTTGTCCAATCCGCCTCCGCGCTCGTCGGTGATCAGCATCGTGGTGCCGTCACCGATCACCTCGGCCTGGTGCGCGATCTCGATGTCCTGTGCCGCCGGCTTGCTGCCGTCGTGCTGAATCCACGACACGAGGCGCATGTCCACGGGAACGGCCTTGAGCGCTTCGAACTGCGCGTTGGTCCAGAGCATGCAGTCGGTCATCTTGACACCGGGCGCCCGCGGCGCGTCGCGCGTCGGACACATGTCGGCGTCGGTCAGCTTCGTTCCGGTCAGCCGGCCGTCGGCGCCGACGACCTTCGAGGTGTCAAGGATCAGCGTGGTGTCGATGGCCGCGCAGTATGCCCGGTCGGCTCGGAAGCGGACGTCGTGACAACCGAATTGGACCGGGTCGGGGCCGTCCTTGACGGCGATCTGCGGCCAGAAACGCGCGTCGAAGACCGCGCGAGCGATCTCGGGCTTGCATGCATCCATCTCGGCGATGCCGCCCAGACACGAACGGAAATCGACGATGTCCATGAAGTCGTTGCGGTCCGAGGTGGACAGGTAGGCGAGCCAGGGACGCGACGGATCGATCGTGACGCTGTGCGCCATGCCGACGTTGCGCGTGATGTGCAGCGTTCGCGGGTTCGCAAGGTCGCTCAAGTCCACCAGTTCCAGGCCGCCTTCGATAGGATCGTGACAGCGGCCGCCGGCGTCCATGCCGAGCACCGCGATCATCCCGTCCGGCGTGATCGACAGATCGTTTTCGAAGCCTTGCACGGCGTCGAGCGGGCCGAGGGAGTTTGCCGCGGCCGCGTCCGCGAGCGCGTCGGGACAGCCGCCGGATGCCGCATACTCCGAGACGACGACCGGGTGGAGCGGGTCGGTCGCGTCGAGGACGGCGAACCCGTAAGTGGTGTTGCTGACGGCGAGGTAGGCCTTTCCGCTTCGCTCGAAGGTGCCGTTCTCGCCGAAGGGGGCGGCGACGCCGGCGCGTCCGATGGACTGGACGGTGTCGATCAGGCGCACGTCGCCGGTTTCGGTGAGCGGGGCATCAAGCGGCACGCCGGGAACCGGCGGACCCGGCGGAACCGGCGGGACATGATCGGCGATCGCCAAAGCCGGGATCGCCAGAACGCACACCAGTGTCAGCCACGCTCGAAATCGCATGCCAGCCCCCTCATCGCACCGCTCCCGGGTTCTCCGCGAGCAGGCGCAGCCGGTCGATGAACTGCTTGTTCTACGCAGTTTACCCCGAAAGGGATTCCGTACTCACCGAAACCGGCTCTTTCGACGGGAAAAACACCCTTAGCGAGCCGGATGTTCGCGGGAGGCACGGGCCAGCATGCCGTTGACGAACCGGCCGGAATCCTCCGTCGAGTACATCTTGGCCAGCTCGACGGCGTCGTTGACGGCGGCACCCGCCGGAACCGACGGCTCGTGGAGGATCTCGTAGAGGCCGATGCGAAGCAGGTTGCGGTCCACGACCGGCATGCGCTCGAGCGCCCATCGATCCGCATAACCGCGGATGAGGCCGTCGATCTCGTCGGCGTGGGCGACGACGCCTTCGACGATCGCGCGAGCCGCCTTGTCCACATCGGACTCGGAGGCCAACACGCCGGCCGCGGCGACCCCGGACACATCGGCGGCAAACAAGATGTCCAGTGCGCGGCGGCGCGAGGTGGTGCGAGGATGGGTGAACGCCGGGGCCGCCACGGATCCGCCGGTCAGGAGACGCGCGTGACGTATTCGCCGGTACGGGTGTCGACCCGGATCCTGGTCCCCGCTTCCACGAACAGCGGGACCTGCACGACGGCGCCCGTCTGGAGCGTCGCCGGCTTCGTGGCGCCCGACACGCGATCGCCCTTGAGCCCGGGATCGGTCTGCGTGACCGTCAGTTCGACCGCGGCAGGAAGCTCGACCGTGATCGGCTTGCCGTCGTGCACGCCGACAAGCACGGTCTGGTTTTCGGTCAGCCACTTGGTCGCGTCGCCCAAGACATCTTCGAGGATCGGGTTCTGGTCATAGCTTTCCGAATCCATGAAGATCCAATCGCTGCCGTCGTGATACAGGTAGGTCATCTCGCGCTTGTCGATCACGGCCACCTCGACCTTGACACCGGCGTTGAGCGTGCGTTCGACCACCGCGCCGGTCTTGACGTTGCGCATCTTGGTGCGCACCACCGCCTGACCCTTGCCGGGCTTGTGGTGCTGGAACCACATGACGCTCCACAGACCGCCGTCGATGTCGAGCACCATTCCGTTCTTCAGATCGTTCGAGGTTGCCATTGCGTTCCTTTCGACACCCGCGCCGCTTCGTGCGGGTGCGGCGTCAGACGACGATCAATTCTTTCGGGGACGTAGTCAGGACGTCGAATCCGTCCGCGGTGACGGCGAGGAGATCCTCGATTCGGACGCCGCCGAGGCCCGGAAGGTAGATCCCCGGCTCGACGGTCACCGTCATTCCGGCGGCGAGTATATCAGCGCCGCTGGTCCGCACCGTCGGGGCTTCGTGGACTTCCAGACCGCAGCCGTGACCGGTCGCGTGGCCGTAGTCGTAGCCGGCGGCCTTCAGCGGCGCGCGCGACGCGGCGTCTACCTCACCCGAGGTCGCGCCCTCTTTGACGGCTTCGACGCCGGCTTGCTGCCCCGCGCGGACGGCGTCGTAGACGGCGCGCATCTCGTCGCCGGGATCTCCGAACGCGATCGTTCGCGTCATGTCGGAATGGTATCCCTCGAATGTCGCGCCGAAGTCCAGCTTGACCACGTCGCCACGCCTCAACGCGCGCACGGTCGGCTCGTGATGAGGCTCGGCGGCCGATTCGCCGAACGCGACGATCGTGTCGAAGCTGAGCCCTTCGCTGCCGGCGCGACGCATCGCGCCCTCCAGCTCGGCGGCGAGCTCGACTTCGGTCATGCCTTCGCGGAGGCGGCCGAGGATCTCGGTGAATCCGGCGTCGCCGATGGCGCAGGCACGGCGGAGCCGTTCAATCTCGGCGGCGTCCTTGACCAGCCGCTGCTTCTCGACAACGCTTTCGGTCTCGACCAGGTCGCGGCCGTCGCCGAGCGCGTCGCGCAGGCGTCCGGCGGACGCGACGGTCATGTGATGCGCTTCGATCCCGATCTTGGATGCCGAGCCGAGTTCGGGCGCGATTCGGTCCCATCCGCTGCGCGAGTCGAAGATCTCGCGGCGACAGTCGGGAACCTGATGGCGCGATTGCTCTTCGTAGCGCGAATCCGTGAAGAAGACGTCCTCTGCTCCGACGATCAACTGGCCGTTGGAGCCGGAGAAGCCGGTGAGGTAGCGGACGTTGACGAGCTTGGTGACGAGCAGCGCGTCGGCGCCGAGTTCGTCCAGTCGTGCGCGAACGGCGTCGCGGCGTGCTTTGGTATCCATCGCAGTTTTCGGAAGGTCGCTCATGATGGAGACAGGATACGTGCCAGCGCCTCGAGCGCGTCGGCATAGCCGGCCGGGCCGAGGCCGCAGATCACCGCGCGCGCGACCGGGGAGACGACCGAAAGCCGCCGGTAGGTCTCGCGGGCGTGGATGTTGGATAGATGGACCTCGATGACCGGAGCGCCCGATGCCGCGAGCGCATCCGCCAGCGCGTAGGAGAAGTGCGTGAACGCGGCGGGGTTGACGATGATCCCGTCCGCTCCGGTGGCGACCGCGCGGATCAGGTCATCTTCGCGATTGGACTGCACGAACGTCAGCTCGTGGCCGAGCTCGGCGGCGCGGGCACGCAGGCGAGCCTCGATCTGGGCGAGCGTGGTGGTGCCGTAGACGTCGGGCCGGCGAATGCCGAGCCGGTCCAGGTTCGGGCCGTTGAGGACCAGAATGCGGCTCATCGCACGGATTCGTAGGCGTCGCGGATCTGCTCGGTCTCGACGCCCGAGACGACGGCGGCGTCCCCGGGCGCGTTCAACAGCACGAAGCGGATGCCGCGGTCGTACTTCTTGTCGCGGCGCATCGCGCCCATGACGGCCTCGAAGCCGGCGGCCGCGCCGCCCGACGGCAGACCGACCGCCTCGACCGCCTCGACGTGGTCGGTGACGAGATCGCTCATGCCGCGGATCCGGGCCAGGTGCGCGGCGAAGACCATGCCGATCGCGACGGCTTCGCCGTGACGCCGGGGCGGCGCGTCGCCGGCGTGACCGAGCGACTCGATCGCATGACCGAGGGTGTGCCCGTAGTTCAGCGTCGCGCGGACGTCGTGCTCGAGCGCGTCGGCTTCGACGACGGCGACTTTGACGGCCGCCGCGCGGGTGACCAGATCGGTGAGCGCCGCGGCGTCGCGATCGTCGATGCGCTTCGCGTTCGCACGCACATCGGTCAGGATTCCGGGATCGCCGATGAATCCGTGCTTGACGATCTCGGCCAGGCCCGAGCGAAGCTCGCCGTCCGGCAGCGTCAGCAACGTCTCGACGTCGCAGACGACCGCGATCGGTTGGTGGAAGGCGCCGACGAGGTTCTTGCCTTCGGGAATGTTCACCGCCGTCTTGCCGCCGATGGCCGCGTCCACCATCCCGAGTAGCGTCGTCGGCATCGAAAGATGATCGACACCGCGATGGTAGGTCGCGGCAACAAAGCCGGACAGGTCGGTGGTCGCGCCCCCGCCGAGACCGGCGATCAGGTCGCCGCGGTGCAATCCGGCCGAGGCGACCGCGCGAGCGACGCGCTCGGCGACGGCAAGCGACTTGGCCGGCTCGCCTGCGGGGATCGGCACGCGCGCGACGTCGAGGCGTCCCGCTTCCAATCCGGAGGCGGCCGCGTCCACGATCGCGGCGGGAAGAGACTCGTCGTGGACGAGCACGGCGCGTTCGTAGACGAGCGGAACCAGATCCGAGATCGCGGCGAGCAGGCCGGCGCCGACGTGGATCCGATACGAGCCGATCCCGGCATGCACGTCCAGCGTGCGCGTCGTCATGCGCGCTCCTTTAGGATCCGTTCGATCTCGCCGGCGACGTCCTCGGGAGTCCGCCCGTCGGTGTCGACGATGACGTCGGCCGCCGACACGTAGGCGGGCGACCGCTCGGCCAGCAGCGCCGGAACGGCCGTGTGCGCCTCGCCGCGCAGCAACGGCCGGTCGCGCGCATCGCCGAGCCGCTCAAGGATCGTGGAAGGGGCCGCCCGCAGGTACACGATCGTGCCGGCGTCGCGAAGGGCCGCATAGTTCTGTGGCGCCAGGATCGCGCCGCCGCCGCACGCGATCACGCGCCCGTCGCGGGCGGCGGCTTCGGCCACCGCGACGGATTCGCGCTCGCGGAAGGCGCTTTCGCCGTCGTCTTCGAAGATCTGTGCGACGGTCCGGCCGGCCGCGGCTTCAATCATCGCGTCGGTGTCGAAAACGTCCAACCCCAGTCGCTGGGCGAGCACTCGTGCGACCGCGCTCTTGCCCGACCCGGAGAACCCGATCAACACGACGCTGCGCCCGGTCACCGTCAACGCGCCTTGATCGCGGTCGTGTAGGAGTCCAGGTTGCGTTTGGTCTCGGTCAGTGAATCGCCACCGAACTTGTCCAGCACGGCGGCGGCGACCGCGAACGCGGCCATGGCTTCGCCGACCACGGCGGCAGCCGGGACGGCGCAGACGTCGGAGCGCTGCGTGATCGCGACGGCTTCGTCTTTGGTGTTGACATCCACGGTCTGGAGCGGCCGGGCGAGCGAGGACAGCGGCTTCATCGCGGCGCGGACGATGACCGGCCCGCCGATGCTCATGCCGCCTTCGGTGCCCCCGGCGCGGACGGTGCGGCGCGCGAACTCGCCGGCCTCGTAGCCGATCTCGTCGTGGGCTTCAGAGCCGGGCATCGAAGCGATCTCGAAGCCGCGGCCGATTTCGACGCCCTTGATCGCTTGAATGCTCATCATCGCGTGGGCGAGCGAGGCGTCCAGGCGCCGGTCCCAATGGACGTGGCTGCCGACACCTGGAGGAAGTCCCCAGACGACGACTTCAAACACGCCGCCGAGCGTGTCCCCTTGCTTTCGCATCGCGTCGATGAGCGCGATCATCTGTTGTTCGGCGCCGGCGTCCAGGCACCGCAGCGCCGCCGCGTCGATGCGCTCGAGATCCTCGGGTCGCGCCGGGACGGCCGGAGCGGCTGCGACGGTCCCGATGGACGTCACGTGCGACACGATCTGAACGCCCAGCCCGGCAAGGAACGATTTGCACACCGCGCCGATCGCGGTACGTGCGGCCGTCTCGCGCGCGCTCGCGCGCTCGAGGATGTTGCGGGCATCGGGCGCGTCGTACTTGAGCATCCCGGCGAGGTCGGCGTGGCCCGGCCGCGGCCGCGTCAGCGCCGGATCGTCGACGGCGGCGTCTTCTTCCTCAGGCGCCATGATCTGCTGCCACTTCGGCCATTCGGTGTTGCGGATCACCATCGCGACCGGCGAGCCGATCGTGCGACCGTGACGGACGCCGCCGAGAATCTCGAGCCGGTCTTCTTCGAGTTTCATGCGGGTACCGCGGCCGTATCCGTGCCGGCGGCGCGCAAGTTCGGCTCGAATCATCTTGCCCGAGATCGGCACGCCGGCGACCATGCCCTCGATCGTGGCGACGAGGGCGGGTCCGTGGGACTCTCCGGCGGTCAGAAATCGCAGCATGATCGAATCTTACCGGCCGCGGGACTTCGGATCGCCGAGGCTCCCGCGGGAAGAACAGATGGGGAACGGCGATGAGCCACCGCCGTTCCCCGGTGATGCTCGTCCGCCGTTGCTCCCCCTGAGTCGCGGCGGACGAACGCTACCCGTCTATTTGAAGACCTCCTGGCCGATGCACAAGGTGAAACGTTCGTCGCCGAGCACGAAGGTCCCGCACTCGTCCGTGAGCGACACGACGCGATAGTTGCCGGCGAACGTGTCGCCTTCCTTGACGTTGTGAACCTCGCCGGAGACTTTGACCGAGGCGAAACGAACGCCGTCCTGCGTGAAGATGTCGAGCAGTTCGACGCGGGTGCCCGTGCGTCCGTCGCTCGTCGGCCCGGGCGAAGGCGTCGGGCCGGTCCCGTCGCCGTTCCCGCCGCCCGCGCCCGAATCGAGCAGCGGCTTGAAGGGGTCTTTGCCTTCGAACACCTCGGTTGTCTCGGGCGGCGCGGATTGCGTCGGCGAGGCCGTCGGCGTCGGCGTTCGCAGGCCGGGAACGAACGGCTGCCCGCCGTTCGACGCCTCGTCGCCACCTCGGAAGAACAACAGGAAGACCAGCGCGAGCGCGGCGACGACGCCGAGGATGATCATCAGCCCGCGTTCGCGCGGCCCGATCTTTATGTCGATCGCCATGGCTAGCTCGAAGTCGGAGCCGGGGTGGCGGGGCCGTCTGCGCCACCCTGGCCGGTCGGGGACGCCGTCGGCGACGGCGACGCGGTGGGCGACGGCACGGGTGTGCCGCCGGTGGTCAAGTTCGGGTTCACCACGAACATCTGAAGCGTGATCGTCGAGTTGAGCGTAAACAGCCCCGTCTCCGGCTCGACGGTCGGCGAGATCGACATGTTGTTGACCATGACGACCCGCTGAAGATTCTCAAGCCGCTGCAGGAAGCTTTCCATCCGGAAGAATCCACCCGAGACCTGCAAGACGACGTTGAGGGTGAACACGCCCTTTCCGGCCACGACCGGATCGATCCCGGGTCCGGCCGCCAGCCCGGTCGGCGGCGAGGGCGCGATGGAGCTGAGCGTGATCCCCGACAGGTTCGAGGCATCCTGCACCTGACGAATGAAGGCGGGAATGTCGGCGACTTTCGGCAGCAGCAGATCCACCTTGGCGAGCCGGGCCGCGATATCAGTCGCGTTCTGGCGGGCTTGTTCCAGCGCGCGCAGTTGCACGCGAAGCGTGCTCTCTTGCGTGCGGGCTTGCGCGACCTGCTCTTTGACGGCCGAGATGTCCGAGGACACCGGCCGGATGAGAAACACGAAGATGAGGGCGACCGCAGCCATGAGAGCCACGCCGACGATCGCGAGCTGACGCCTCATATCCGGCGAGCACCCCCCGGCTGGGCGCTTCGCCTCGCCTGCTCGGTGAGCTGGATCTGGGCGTTGAACTGGACCGGACAGTCGCCGGAGCCGACCGAGGAAAGTGTCAGGAACGGATCGTCGGCGAAGATCAACGGGCGGCCGAGCTGGACCAAGAACTGGGCGACGTTCAAATGCGTGCCGTCCGGGGGAAGCAGCGTGCATCCCGCGACTTGGATCGTTCCGATTGGCTGTCCTGCAGCGACGATTCCCGTCTGGACCAGACCGGTGAAGTTCGTGAGCCAATCGTCGGACGGGATGACCAGGCTGACTTCGGTGAGCACGCTGCTCCACCGGACTTCGTTGCGAGTCAGCGCGGCGAGCAACTGTTCCTTGGTCTGCACATCGGCTTGCTGCTGCGCGAACTGGGCAAGCTGCGCGGTTTGCCGCTGAAGTCCGGCGTTGACGCGCTCCTGGCGCTCCAAGTCGCCACGCGCGGAGGCGAGCCGCGCACGCTGCGCGCCGTAGAACACGATCAGCGCGCCCACGATCACCAGGCCGGCGACGACGACGACACCGGCTATTTGGCGTGCGCGCCGCTTCGCCGCGAGTTCGCGGGGCAGCAGGTTGATGCGGCGCATCTAGGTGTCCCCCATCGACAGGCCGACGGCGACGGCCGCGACGGCCGACATCTGCACCAGCTGCTCGGGCGACAGGCCGAGCTTTCCGAGCTTGACGTGAGCGAGCGGCTGGGCTTCCTCGACCGGCAGCCGCAGCACCGCGGCAAGCCGCTGCGTCAGGTTGGGCAGCCGAGCGCCCCCACCGGTCAGTTTCACGCGCGCGACGCGAACGGCGCCCGGCTGGCCCTGGTAGTAGTCGAGCGAGCCGCGGACCTCGTCCATGAACGCGGTCGCGCGGTCCTCGATGATCTTGCCGGCGCCCTCGACGGGGGCCGCGGTGCCTTCCGGCGCGAGCCCGACCCTGGCTTTGACTCCTTCGGCGTCCTCGAGCGGGATGCCGAGCGACCCGACGAGCGCGTCGGTGATCTCGGATCCGCCGGCGGGCAGCGTTCGAACGAACCGCGGAGCGCCGCCTTCGTGCACGACGATGGTCGTGACGCCGCCGCCGATGTCCACGACGGCTTCACCTTCTCGCTCCTCCATCACCGACGGGGCTCGATCGATCAACGGACGAAGCGCTGCGAATGGGGTGACGTCGATCAGGATCGGGTCGAGCCCGGCGTCTTGCACGACCGTCACGAACGTGTTGATCATGTCGCGCTGCGCGGCGACCAGAAGGACGCGCATCATTCGCTCGCCGCCCTCGGCGGGGAACTCTTCGAGCACTTGGAAGTCGAGGATCGCGTCTTCGATCGGGATCGGGATGTATTCCTGCGCCTGGAACTGGAGCGCACCGCGCAACTCGTCTTCCTCCATGAACGGAAGGTCGACCTGGCGAACGACGACTTTTTGGTTCGCGACGCCGATGGCGACGCGCTTGATCCGGAAGCCGCCGCGTCGCCACAGTTCTTTGATCTTGGAGGTCACCACGTCCGGCTGGGCGATCTCGCCGTCGATGACGGCGCCGGCCGGGAGGGCGATCTGCGCGAAACGGGTCAGGATCGCCGGCTCCTTGCGTCCGGCGATCTCGGCAGCGCGCACGGCGCTCGTGCCGATGTCCAGCCCCACGGCTCCTTTCGGCATCGCGCGCTACTCCTCGGGCTCGAAGCGAACGGCCCGGTCCGACAGGTAGCGGTTCACGTCCGATTCGCGGATCCGGTAGTTCTTGCCGACACGAATCGCTCCCAACTGGCCGTTCTTGATCAGCCGGTACACGGTCATGTTGGACACACGCATCACCGAAGCGACTTCGCCGACCGTGAGCAGGCGGTCGCCGGCATAGGAACCGCGCCGGGATGTCATGGGGACCTCGATCTCTGTCACCGATTCTCTCAAGACTTTCACACGAGCCACATATGCAACATTGGTAACGCCAGGCACCGCATGTTCTCAGGTGGCTGCTATCGTTGTCAAGAGGGGTCCTCGGCCACGTTGGGATACTTCTTGAGAACGACACGCCTGTAATTCACGTCTGTGATCACCCGGAAACACCCTCAGTGGCGGTGATGGGCCGCGCGGCTACGCTTCGTGAGTATTTGGGGCGTTATCGGATCGTCCACAGGTTGACGATCGATTGGCCCCAGAACGTGGAGATCACGGCGCCGGCTGCCAGGAACGGCCCGAACGGGACCGCGGTCTTGCGACCTGCCTTGCCGACCAGCATCAGCAGCAGGCCGACCACGGCACCCAAAAGAAACCCCACGAGGAAGCCGGCGTAGATCCGGCCCCAGCCCAGGTAGCCCAGGTACAGCCCGATCAGGGCGCTCAGGCGAACGTCGCCGTAGCCCATGCCGCCGGGGGAGATGAAATGGATCACGTTGAACACCGCGAAGGACGCGGCCGCTCCCCCGGCCGCGCGACCGAACGCTCCCCAGCCGGGGCCGGTGCCGGCCGCGATGGCCACAAAGACGATGCCGGCGGCGAGCGCCGGATACAGCAGCCGGTTGGGAATCAGCTTGTGCTCCAGGTCGATGAGGCTGAGCGCGACCAGAGCCCACAGGAACGGCAGGAACGCGATCGCGTCCATCGGCCGGCAGCCGTCGCAGACGCCCAGCCGGGCGACGGCGAGCGCCCACAGCGCCGCCGTCAAGGCCTCGGCCGCCGGGTATCGCGCCGAGATCCTCGCCTTGCACGCATGGCACCGGCCGCGCAGTAGCAGCCACGACACGACCGGAACGTTGTCGATCACCCGAAGCTCCGTGCCGCAGGCGGGGCAACGCGACCGTGGCCGCAGAAGCGACTCGCGCCGCGGCACCCGGTAGACCACGAGCCCGAGGAACGAGCCGAACAGCAGCCCGAAGAGCGCGGCGATGCCGACGAAGAAGCCGTTCACGGCGCGACTCTACTCCAGCCCTGGCAGCGGCCGGGACAACTAGGAGGGGAGTTCCATCCAGTCGGTTGGCTCTAACGTGACCGGACCGAACCCGACGATGCGATCGACGCGGGCGTCGTAGGTGAGGGTCTGGTTGTTCTTGATCTGAATGTTGTCGGCGTAGACCGCGCCGAACATCTCTTGGTTGTTCTTGATCGCGACCGGACCGTAGGGTGCGTAGAGCAGCACCGCCGTCGCTCCACTCGTCTGGAAGCTGTTCTTGGCATGGATCGAGCAGTCGCTGTCGTCGTGGTTGACGTCGCAGACCGTTCCGGCCGGCGGCTGGTAGAACGAGGCGACAAGCACGACGGCGTCGGTGACGCTCGGCAAGTCTTCGATCCCGTTCGTGAACACCGGGAGGTTGGTCACCAGTGTCACGTCGCCGGCCGTCTTGACCCCCGACAGGTCGATGCGTGTGGCCTGGGTGATCGTGCCCGTCTGGAAGATCGTGAACGTCCCGGCAAGGGCAGACTTGTTCGCGGCCAGATAGGTGTTGAAGTCCGCGAGAGCGGTTGCCGACGAAGCCGACGGCGTTCCCCATTCGTGCAACGTCGCCGGGTCATAGTTCGAGACGTTGTAGGAGTAGGTCGGCATCGGCTGGGCGGCCGGTGCGGCCGTGCAGACATGCTCCGAGATCGTCCCGGACACGGTGCCCGGTCCGGTGCGCGCGCCCCACGTGGTGACGTTGCCGCCGATGACGGCGCCGGACTGCTCGCGGATGGTGAAGTTGTTCTGGCTCTCGCCTCCGCAGGTGACCGGGTCGGTCGGCGCGGTGACCGAGGAAATCGCGTCGCCGTCGATCCGGGCGTTGTTGTCGAGAAAGATTCCGTTCGTCGTGGTGGCGTTATAGCCGCCGGACTGGACGCTCTTGGTGACCCGCGATCCGCCGCGCATGTGCACGAATCCCGTCGCCGCCGTCACCGATCCTTGGATCACATCGTTGGCGTCGACGATCACGTTCTGGTTTGCCCAGATGTCGCCCACGACGTTGTCGTTGTTCTTGGTGTCCACACTCGTGTGGGAGAACAGCGCCGCATTGAAGCTCTCCGGCGGGGCGAGCGTGACGCGAACGCGACGCGCTGCCTTCAGACTGCTTCCGGCGGCCACTGTGCCGAGCACCTCGACGCGGTACCGAGACCGGCCGAGCGGGGTGATCTCGACGGCGTACGTGCCCTCATCGGTCGAGCCGCTGAAGTTCGCCGGGATTGCCCCGGACGAGTCCATGCGCGCCATGGCGTCTTGAACGCCGGCTTCGGCCACGTGCAGCGATTGGACCCACGACCGGCCGCGTCCGGTTGCCAGGCTCGAATGGTTTCCCGACGTCATCACCACGACGCCGAGAGACGCCACGATGGATAGCAACAGGACCGCCACGATCATGACGAAGCCGTCGTCGTCGCGGCGGACGGGGAAAACCGGGAAGGGTCGCATCATCCGTTCCTCAATCTGATCTCGGACGTGAGCTCGAGCAGGATGTTCGGGCTTTGCGCGGGACGCATCTCGAGCCGGACGGCCACGATCAGCGGCGACCCGGTCGCGGGGGTATAGGTGAAGACATCGGTGTTGGTCACGTCGCGCAAGACGATCTGGGTAAGGCCCCACTCGTCCGTTCGCCGCAACTCCCCGCCCGACACGCTCCAGGTCAGGGCTTCAGCCGACCCGCCGACGAAGGTCGTCATCGAGATCGCCGTCGCGGACTGGCTCGTCACCGACGTCGCCTGACGAACCTCTTTCGAGACCCGGTCCATCGCGATGCGAAGGCCGTCCATCGACTCGCTGCGGTCGGTGACGTAGGCCTGCGAACGCTGCACGGAGATGAAGATCCCGAGCAGCGCCGCGATCACGATCGCGAAGATCGACACCGTGACCGTGAGCTCGACGATCGTGAATCCGTCGTCAGACGCACTGGTTCTTTGCGAGCGAAACAATGTTTGTCGCATCCGATTCGTTTCCCGCCTTGTCGTATCCCACCACGTAGTACTGGAGGGAGTCATAGCTCTTCTTGTCCGTGTCGCTGCGGCTGGTCGCGCTCACCGTGGCGAGCTCGATCCACGCGCCGCCGTCGATCCGCTTGTAGATGCGGTATCCCCGAAGGTTGTCGTCGGTGGACGACCCCCACGACAGGTTCACCGTGCGGTCGGATCCCGCGCACGCGACCGTTCGAGCCAGCGTGCCGGCAACAGTCGGCTTGGTCGTGTCCAGCACCACCGACTTCGGGCCGATGGTGAGCTCGTTGCCGTTTCCGTCGGCGAGCTTGCCCCAGACCTGTTTGGTGCCGTCCCCCCCGGGCAGCCCCCACGCGACCGAGGGATTGACCGAGTCGTAGGTGATGGGATCGGTGTAGACCGAGCCGTCGTTCGAGAATCGCCACCGGATCGGAAGACACAAATCCGCGACACCACTGAATGCCAGAGTCACGGAACGACCACCCGTGTATCCGGCCTCCGCGGCGGTCCCCCCGTAGATGTCGAACGTGCCGGTCGGCGCGGTCGTGTCGCCCGAACACGACCCCGACGGCGTCGGACTGGGCGACGCCGTCCCGGAGGGCGTCGGGCTTCCCGTGCTCGCCCCCGGCGTCACCCCGCCAAGGCTGACGTTGCCGGGCGTGAAGTACGACGAGACCCGAACGAGCCGGGACACACCCTGGGACGCCGGCGCGTTGAATTGCACCACCACCGTCACCCGGCGATAGTCCTGCGTCCCATCGATCGCCGGATCGTCGACCCAGGTGACGTATTGGAACACCGTGAGCGTCGTCGCCCCGACGACGACGGGACTTTCGAAATGCTGAACCTGGCCGGTGGTGGCGTCTTCGATCAGCGGCTCGAACGTTCCGGTTCCGCTGTAGTCGAACGAGTTGGTCGGGTCGTCCACGAAGTAGTCGGGATGCGTGGGATCGCTGTTGTGGGTCACGTCCGAGGACACGGCGACGTAGGAGTAGGGAACGTTGCGGAGATGCTCGACGCGCCCGTTGCCGATCTCGGACGCGACCTGCCGCTGACGCGAGAGTGCGATCTGCTTGAAGCTGCCACCCAAGCCGGCCGCGAGCGCAAGAAATCCGATCGCAAGGATCGTGAGCGCCCCGGTCAGCTCGACCAGGGCAATCCCTTCTTCGCGCGCGCGAGCATGAAGACGGAAACGTCTGAACATCCGTTCCTTCCAAGCCTCGACGGGGGGACGCGCATCGCTCCCATAGGAAGCATCGGAATCCGGGCTAGTTATCTTGAACCCCCGATGAGGGGGTCGCCGAAGTGCCTACCAGCCGTCTGTTACGTAGGCCTGGCCGTCGGCCGCGGCGCACAGGTCGTCCTCGGCGTAGCCGGTTCCGACGGCGGCGTCGTCGACCAGGTAGAAGCAGGTCCCGCTTCGGCTCTTGCCGGACAAGTAGACGATGTCGCTGCCGGTCAGCCCGATCGCGACGCGCCCCGGAGTCACCGGCGTCATCGTGTCGTCGTACTGGAATCCCGGCTCGATCGCGGTCATCTCACCCGATGTGTCATCGGCGTACTGGAGGGCGCCCGTATAGATGATCTTTTCGGCCGCAAGCGCATGCCGAAGCAGCGTTTGTGCCGCTCGGTCGTTGGCCCGCTGGCGAGCGCCGGCGAATGTCGGAACGGCGATGGCGATCAGGATCGCGATGATCAAGGTGACGATCATCAGCTCGATCACCGTGAAGCCGCGCTCGTCGCGCTCCACGGAGCTTCGAGGGACCCGGTGCCGCGTCATCGTTTCTCTCCCATTGGCGGTGAAGCCGATCCCCGGCTTCTCAGTTTCTATCGGCACGCAGGGGCGGCAAACCAAAGTCTTCCCGAAGCCCGAATCGAGCGATTGAGCGGGGACGAACCGTGACGAAGCGGGGTTCTCCTGGCTTATCCGGCGCTCGATCCGGGGGTCCATGTTGCGACCCCGGACGGGTTGAGTCGCCGTGCCTTCTCCAGATACGGCTCGGCACCGAGGGGGTCTCCCAAACGGACCGAGGCGAACCCACGGAAGGTGAGAGCGAGGGCGTCGTTGGGGAAACGGGCCAACTGCCGGTCGAGCCAGACGATGGCGCGGGCAGGGTCGCCGAGCATGATTTCGACGTCGGCGGCGACCAGGCGCACCGAGGGGTCCCAGGGATGGCGAGCAACGAGCGCCGCGGCGGCGCTTCGCGCCGCGCGAGCCCCGTCCTGCGTGCCCTTGCCGTCGATCGCGAGTTGAACAGCGAGGTAGGACGCCGTCGAGATCCGTCCGGGCTCGAGTCGCAAAGAGGTTCGCAGCGCTTCATGACCGGCCGAGAAGTACCGGCGACCGCTCGATTCGAAAGCCGACGCCCCGAAGCGGAGCATCGAAAGCGGGATCGCAAGTGCCAAAACGGCCACGAACGCCCATCGAAGCGTGCGTGAAGGCGGCTTCGCGTCGCGGCTGCCGGGATCTCCGCCCGCGACGCCGAGCAGAAAAAAGAACAGGGGCGTCACCGCGAGGTTCATCGGCTGGATCGCGTGATGCAGTCCCAGCGCGGCCACGGCGGCGAGCGCCCACCCGGCGGAGCGAGTCCCCCTGCGCAGGCGGATCAGCGCAACCAGAAA
>DASWHR010000075.1:0-41341 GCA_036398095.1 Actinomycetota bacterium | reverse complement strand
TGGAATACGAATCGGCCGCCGCCACCGGCGCGTCGTTGACCGCGTTCACCGTCAACGACACCGTGGCCACGTTCGAATCCGCGGTTCCGTCGTTGGCCTTATAGGTGAACGAATCCGGTCCGTTGAAGTTCACCGCCGGCGCATAGCTAAACGAGCCGTCCGCGTTCAGCGTCAGCGTGCCGTTCGCCGGCCCGGAAACCAGGGCGGCCGTGAGCGAATCGCCCTCGGCGTCCGAATCGTTGGCCAGCACGCCGGGCGCCGGCACGTTCAGCGCCACGTCCTCGTCCGTGGCATAGGCGTCGGCCACCGCCACCGGCGCGTCGTTGACCGCGTTCACCGTCAACGACACCGTGGCCACGTTCGAGTCCTCGGTTCCGTCGTTGGCGACGTAGGTGAACGAATCCGACCCGTTGAAGTTCGCCGCCGGCGTGTACGTGAACGAGCCGTCCGCGTTCAGCGTCAGCGTCCCGTTCGCCGGGCCAGAGACCACGGCGGCCGTGAGCGGATCGCCGTCGGGATCGGTGTCGTTGGCCAGCACGCCGGGCGCCGGCACGTTCAGCGCCACGTCCTCGTCCGTGGCATAGGCGTCGTCGGATGCGACGGGAGGCTCGTTGAAGACCGCCTTGTAACCGGTCAGCGTCGTAAACGGCGACGTTTGATTCGGGGCGGCAAACACCTTGGTCATGAGCGTGTGGTCGGAACCCTGGAGCACGGTGACCACTGCTCCGATCCGATTCCCCAACACGACGTTCGTCGCGCCCGCCGGGATCGAGCCGGTGGAGTACGTTCCCGGGGCGATGACGAACGACCCGGCCAGACCGTTGCCCGACGGAGTGAGCGCCGTGTTGGCGTGGTTCGTTCCGCAGATGACGAGATCGACAGTGCTGCCCGGCTCACCGGAGTGATCGAAGGTCGGGCAGGGCGATCCGGGTGTCTGCGCTGTGCCGACGCGGATGTCGGTGACCTCGAACGTGTGCGCGCGAACGTCGAGCGCGCGCGGACCAAGGGGAAACGCGTTCAGGGTCGAGCCGGCCAAGAAGTCGTGCCGGCTGCTTGCCCGGACCATCCACGTTCCGGTCAGGTCGTCGGCGCGCGGCAGCGTCCCCGCATAGACCTTGAAGTTGTCGTAGGGCCGGAGTGGCGGCGCCCCGAGGTCGTCGTCAAGAGTGGGCATGCTCACGAAGCGACATGAGGATGACGTCAGCGTCGCGCTCCACCCGGGCAGCGGCGGATCGATGGCGCAACCCCCGACGATCCATTGCGACGACGGGCGCCGGATCTCGAGCGCGGCGATGCGCGAAAGCGGGAGGTTCGTTACCGAGAAGGTCAACGGGTTCGGCCCGGGCGAGCCGATGTAGATCGGCGGCTCCGTCGACACCGTAGCGCCCGCGATCGGCGGGATCCCGAGAATCGAGGTTGCCGCCGACGCCGCGCCGGCGACGATAGCCGCGCTGGCTCCACTCACGAAGACGAGTCGTGCAAGCAACCGTCGCGTGCCGCGCATGTCCTGCTCCCACTAACGATAGACGGGTATCGCCCGGAGGCATCGAACCCGCGATGCTTGCTTGCGCTCAACCCCCGAACAACGCAAGCGTATCATCGGTTCCCGTCGGAAAACTAGCGGGGGTCGATCAGCGGACCTCGCGGGGTCGACGCGGCGGCCGCGACGAACGCCACGTGATCGCGGACCGACGATGCGACGCTGCTCGCGTGCCGCTCGTCGCGGCACAACCCCGCCCAGGCGGGACCGCTTCCGCTGACGACGGTCCCGAGCGCCCCCGCCCCGCGCAACAGCTCGCGGCCTTCGGCGAGCGAGGGCAGCAACGACACGGCCGCCTCCTGCAAATCGTTGCGCAGCAGCGCGGCGATCCGCTCGAGGTCCCCGCGCGCGAGCGCGTCGGCGAGCTCGAACGGATCCTCGACCGTCGGCGAGGGATTCAGCCGGTCGAATTCGGCGTAGACGGCGGCCGTGGATAGCGACGCGTCCGGCACGGCGATCACCCACCACAGCGGCGCGCGCACCGGAAGCGGCGAGAGCACCTCGCCGCGGCCGCGCGCCGCGCACGTGCCGCCGCGCACGCAGAACGGCACGTCGCTGCCGATCGCGGCGCCGATCTTCTCGAGCGCCTTGCGCGACAGGCCGGCGTCCCACAACTCGTTCAACCCGACGAGCGCGGCGGCGGCGTCGGTGGATCCGCCGGCCAGTCCGGCCGCGGACGGGATCGTCTTCGTCAGCGCGATCGCCGCGCCCGGCGTGCGCCCCAACGCGGCCCACAATGCCCGCGCCGCTTTGATCACCAGGTTCGTGTCGTCTTCGGGCGCGGCCCCGGCCGGCGCGACGTCGAACCGGATCCCGCCGGCCGGCGCGATCGACAGCTCGTCGAACAGCGACACCGTCTGCATCACCGATTCGATCTCGTGGAAGCCGTCGGGGCGGCGCGGCCCGACCGAGAGCCACAGGTTGAGCTTGGCCGGCGCCGCGACTCTCATCGGCGCGGCACTCGCAGCACCGACGCGATCGCGGCGAACTGTTCCAAGCCGAGCCGCTCGGCACGCGTCTCGCCGGTGATCCCCGCGATCTCGAGCGCCTCTTCGATGCGTGACGGATCCAGGCCGGCGTTTCGCAGCGCGGCGCGAATCGTCTTTCGGCGCTGCGCGAATCCGGCGTCGATCACTCCGAAGATGCGATCTTTGATTCCGGCGACCGGCGGCTTGTCGCGGCGGCGAATCGAGAGCACGACGGATTCGACCGCCGGCTCGGGCATGAACACGCGACGCGAAACCTTGAACACCACCGCTGCGTCCGCCAGATATGCGATCTTGGCGGAGACCGCGCCGTAGGGATCGGTTCCCGGCTTGGCGACGACGCGGTCGGCAACCTCGCGCTGGACCATGACGGTGCATTCGTCGATCTGGGGAATCTCCTCCAGCACGTGCATCAGCAGCGGAACCGAGATGTTGTACGGCAGGTTCGCGACGAGCTTGGTCGGCAGACCGCGCAGCAGTGCGCGCAGATCGACGGTCATCGCGTCGCCCCATACGATCGTAATGCGGTCGCGACCCAGCAGAACCTCTTCCAGCGCCGGCTGCAGGCCGCGGTCGTGCTCGACGGCGATCACGCGCGCCCCGACGCTTTGCAACGCGATCGTGAGCGTGCCGAGCCCCGGCCCGACTTCCAGGACTTGCTCGCCGGGCTGCACGCCGGCCAGTTCGACGACGCGCATGATTGTGTTGGGATCGACCAGGAAATGCTGTCCCAGCGCGGTTTTGGGTTTGAGTCCGTGGCGGGCGAGGATCTCGCGCGTCTCGCGGCGACCGAGCGGCGTGGCCACGGCCGGGCTCAGTAGGTGATCTTCACGCGAACGACGCCCGCACCGAGCGAGGCGATGCGGCTGAAGGCGTTGTCCGACAGGTCGATGATGCGGCCCCGCACGTACGGACCGCGATCGCGGATCACGACGTTGACGCTCTTGCCGTTCTCCAGATTGGTGACCTTGACGACGGTTCCTTTCGGGAGCGTCTTGTGCGCGGCGGTCAGCCCGTAGGCGTCGTACCACGACGCGACGCCCGATTCGGTTCCGGTGTTGCACGGACACGACGGGAAGCCGGTGCCGATGGCGACGATCTTGGGTTGCGCCTTGCGAACGACCTTGGATTCGAGCAGCTTGCGCTTGACGCGCCTGCCGTCCTCGTAGGTGGACAAGTAGCGGGTGACTTTCAAGCCCGGCCGGCCCTCTTGGATCACCTTGGTGACGCCGTACTCGACCGAGGTGCTGCGCTTGGTCTGGGTCGGAGCCGGAAGGATCCGCTCCACCGTTTCCTTGCGCTCGCCGACGCGAAGCACTTTCACGGTCATCCCGTTCGTGGGATACACATCGAGCCCCGGCTGCACCTTGTCCTTCGCGCCCAGCGCGATCTTCAGCTCGGCCAGCATCTGCCGCACGGTTGCCGCGTTGGTGATGACGCGGTCGGTCTTTTCATCATGGACCACGTTCAAACCGACGGCCTGCCGGTATTCGATGGTCATCCCCGGATACACGCGCGCCGACCTGGACGCGCCCACGAAGTCCCGCATCGACGATCGGAGCGCGACCTGATGCAAGACCTCGTCGACCGTCATGGCGGTCACGACAACTTCGCGCGGCTTGCCGTTGAGGACGATCGTGACGGGCTTGGCGCGCACGATCTGGATCTGGGCGCCTTCGGCGACGCGCGTGCCCAGCGCGGGGGTGACGCGATCGTCGGAGCCGACTTCGATGCCGGCCCGCTCGAGCGTGTCGCCGACGGTCAGCGCGAAGGTCTTGACGGGCCGGATCTCTCCTTCGATCCGGACGGTCACGCTTTTCTCCAGTTGAACGTAGACAAGCGTCGCCGCCACGAGCAGGCTCACAAGGCCGGCTCGCGTGGCTGAACGTCGTAGTCGTAGGCCCCGCTGCATATGTCGTTTTCCGAAGTCCGGCGCTTTCGCGTCCGGCTTCGGCCCCAGGCAACCGCGCAAGGCTAGCAGAGGTGGACGGCCCCCCTTCAAACCGGCCAAAACGGGCAGGGAGGGAGCGCGGGGTGCGCTACGGCGCGAAGGCGACGGTCCCGGCGGCAAGCTGCACGCCGGAGAACGAAGTGTAGGTCCGCATGTAGGAGAGCGCGCGGGCGAGGTCGGTGAGGTTGTTGGAGCCCGCGAGCGGCGTCGCCTCGACGGTGCTCAAGATGCCGAGCGCTCGGCCGAAAGCGTCAAGGTAGGCGCTCCCCGAGTCTCCGGGGATGCCCGGCGGTGCGGTGTAGATGTCATGGGACCATCCGGCGGTCGTTCCCAGGCTCACGCCCTCGTGCGGCTTCAGCGCGGAGATCCCGAACCACAGATCCGAGTTGCCGTAGCCGTAGACCTTCTGCCCGATCCCGGTGGAAGCGGCCGGCAGCGACGGCCCGCCCCAGAACGGGACGGTCGGATTGACCTTCCCGGCATCGGCGGGATCGATCCGAACGAGCGCGAAATCGTTGAACCGGCATGCATCCGGGTTGGTCTCGCCGCGGGCCTGCATCGTGGACCACGAGCTGTAGACCATCTGTCCCGGCTTGCTCGCGCCCTGGATCGTCACGCTGCGAACGCCCGGGTTGATGATCGCCTCGCACCCGTCGGTCGCGGTCGCCGCGTCGCTGGACGTGCAGTGCGCGGCTTGACCGATGTAGATCGATGTCGCGTCGTAGAAGACGAAGTTCGCGCTGCATTGGTTGCCGTCGCTGACCGTGCGCACGCCCGGATGGATCGTCGCGGTCGACGCGGGCGCCCAGGTCGGCACCGCCGGCGCGGGCGCGGGCGCGACGAAGACGGCACATGCCGCCACCAGTGCCAGAATCGTCGATACGCGACGCATCATGACGATCAGACTAGCGCAGCCGATCGCCGCGCGGGCCCGGAAAATAGGGCAAGTCCTCCCTATTCGACAAGCAAAACTGCTTTGCCGCGCACCTTTCTGTTCGCCACGTCCTGGAGCGCGTCGGCGGCGCGGCCGAGCGGATAGGTCTGCGACACCAGCGGCACGATTTTGCCTTCGGCCCACCAGCCGAGCAGTTCGCGCATCAGCTCCGCGAAGCGGCCGGGGTCGCGTGCGGTGAACGCGCCCCAGAACACGCCTTGTAGATTGCACGACTTCAACAGCAACAAGTTCAGCGGGATCTTGGGGATCTCGCCGGCCGCGAATCCGACGACCAGATAGCGGCCGTCCCATGCCATGCTTCGCACTGCCGGCTCGGCGTAGCCGCCGCCGACCGGGTCGTAGCACACGTCCACGCCGTTGCCGCCGGTGAGTTCTTTCACGCGCACGCGCAGGTCTTCGGTTTCGTAGTTGATCGCCTCCGCCGCGCCGCGTTCGCGGCAGACGGCGAGCTTTTCGTCGGTGCTCGCGGCGGCAATCACGCGCGCACCCATGGCGACGCCGATCTCGACCGCGGCAAGGCCGACGCCGCCGGCGGCGCCGAGCACCAGCAGCGTCTCGCCCGGCTGCAGCTTCGCGCGGTCGCGCAGCGCGTAATGCGACGTGCTGTGCGCGAGCACGAAGCCCGCGCCCGTCGGGTAGTCCATGGCGCCCGGCATCGGCAGGCAGCGCGCGGCTTCGACTGCGACCTGCTCGGCGAAGCCGCCGTAGCCCACGACCGCGATCACGCGATCGCCGGGCTTCAAGGTCGTCACGCCGTCACCGATCGAGCGCACGACGCCGGCGACTTCGTGGCCGGGCGAGAACGGCAAGGGCGGCTTGAACTGATACAGCCCTTGCACGATCAGCACGTCGGGAAAGTTGACGCCGGCCGCCTTGACGTCGATGACGACCTCACCCGGCCCGGCCTGCGGGTCGGGCACCTCTTCGAACACAAGCGACGACGGCGGTCCGAGTTCTTTGCACACAATGGCTTTCATGCGACCCATTGTCACGGATAGCCGCCACGCACCGCGAATGAACCGTGCCGAACGGACTACGTAACCGCGACGCGCGCGGGCGGTCCCAGATCTCGCTCGGCTCTCAGGATCACCGCGTCCCTGCGATCTCCTCGATGCGTCTTGCCCGGCCCGGCGCCGAGCAGCTCGACGAAGGACGTGTCGTTCTGATCGATCAGCGACGCGCGGTTGCTCGACCCGGACGGGGCAGAGGACGATCCTGCGTCGCCGCGAGCGCGCTGGATAATGCGAACGCGATAGTCGTACGTACCGTCGGCCCGCGGTGCGCGCGATTCGATGGTGTACCCCACGTATGGCGTCGACTCGCTCGGCGAATACAGGCTCAATCCGCCCGCGGGCCCCTCGTATTGGCCTCGCGCGTGCTCCGACAGCCAGGCGTCGGCGCCCCAGCCGGCGATCCGCGCGTCCATGAACGCGATCATCCCCGCCGTCGCGGCGTCGCAGGCGATGCCGCCGGCCAGCGTGCCGTGTGCCGGCGCACACTCGGACTGCGCGGCGGCGTTGGCGCCGCCGCTCGCGGAAGCGCCGGCGTCGAACGCGGACCCGGCGGACCCGTCGGGCCGGGCATCGGTCGCCGGAGCCGAGGCGCCTGCACCCGCGCTCGTCGCCGGAGGCGGAGCGGGAACCGGACGCATCGTCGCCGGATCGACCGGCGCCGGCACGGCGAGCCCGCGAGGCAGCATCGCCAGCGCGAAGACGGTCGCGGCGGCGGCGGCGAACGCGCCTGCGCTCGCGGCGGCCACGCGCCGGCGACGTGAACGACGGTATCGGGTCTCGAAGGCGGTCCACGCGGCCTCGCCGGCGGGATGCTCTGCCGGGTCGATGCGCAGCGCTTCGCGAATTGCCTCTTCCGTCTTCATGGCGTGCCCTCCGCCGTCGCAAGGCTTGCGTCCGCATTCCGCGGCTCGTCGATGCTCGGTCCGGCTGCCGGGTCGAGTCCGGCGCGCAGACGCCGAAGGCCGCGATGGACGAGCGACTTCACGGTTCCCACCGGGCAATCCATGATCTGCGCAACTTCGGATTCGGGAAGATCCTCGAAGTAGCGAAGCACGACCGCGTGCCGTTGCCGGATGGGGAGCCGCCCGATCGCGTCTCGAACGACGATCCGATCCTCGCGGCCTTCGTGGCTCGTCTGCGGCTCGTCGCGGCCCGCGAAACGGTGCCGCGCTTCGATCGCGCCGCGACGAAGCAGCGAACGATGCCGGTTGACCAGAACGGTGCGCGCGTACACGGCCGGCCGTTCACGGTCGCGAATCCGGCTCCATGCCCGGTACGTGCGCACCATCGCCTCCTGCGCCAGGTCTTCCGCCTGCGTCCAGTCGCGCGTCAGCAGGTACGCCAGTCCGCGCAGCGCCGGATACTCGGCCGAAAAGAAATCGCGGAACTCCTGCTCTCGCACCACCGGACCGCTCCCCCTTCGGGCGCCTTCACCCCAAACGACGCCCGACCCGACCGAAAGGTTGCGCTTTGTCGCCTGATTCTGACCCACGGCCGCAGGCGCGTCCAAGGCGGGCGGGCAGCTTGTCCGCGATCCGTGTAGCCGTTGGGCGTGCTATAGCCCCCCCAACGGTTACATCGATTGGCCAGCGGCGCCCCCGCCCGGGGAGCGGTCCACTGCTCTGCCCGGGGCGGGAGCTGCCGTCGCGTGCGGCCGATCAGTCGCCCCGGTCAGTCGCCCCGGTCAATCACCGGAGTGCTCGGCGCACCAGAAGTCGTGACCCCAGTGGCAGTCGGCCCAGTCGTCGGCTTCGACCGGCCCGGCGTAGAACTCATCGGGCGGATCGGCGCACAGCGTGGGCGAAAGGCAGGACAGCACCATCGCGCGAACCCATCCACGACCGTGATCCGACAGCGCGAAGCAGGGCGACGAGTACACCTCGACGGCTCCGCCGCCTTCAAGGAACGTCGGAGCGCTCGTGTACGAGATCGTGTCGCTCCGATCGCTTCCGTAGATGTTCACACCTCGAACCGCGAGCCGGTAGTAGCCGACCCCGGCCGCGCCCCATGAGACGGTGATGTGCTGTCCGCGTGCGCAGGTCGAGGTCGCATCCGTGTGGACGATCCACTTGGCGTCGACGTTCGCGGTCAAGGTCGTGATTCCTTGCGCCGACGCCGGCGCTTCGCCCATCCCGGCCAGGACGCCACCCAACGCGAGCGCCACGATGCCGAGCCGCCTTCCGTGTGCGCGAGGTGTGGCCCCGCGCGATCCATACCGCGTCTTCATTCGCTCCTCCTTCATCAGGTCGCGCCGACTGCGCGAACGATTCCGATGCGATGCGAGGAGTGGCCACGCCTCGTGTGATGAGACTGTTCGGCCGGGGATAAGGTTGCAGCGTCGACGGGGTCTAGTCGGGACAGCGCCGCGACGCCAGCCCGGCCGTCACGTCGCTTGAGCGCATCAGGTCTCCATAGGCGGTGCCGCTGAGGCAGAGCCGCACATCGGCGTCGGCGTCGGCGATCTCTCCCAACGACCACGGATTCGGATCGGCCGTTCGCCAGACCGCACGAAGCGTCGAGTCGTCGTCGACGAGCGGGATGCGCGGGATCGCTTCCAGCGTGTACCGTCCGGCCGGAAGGGACGCGACCTCAATGGCGCGGCTTCGCGAGCCGGCGGTCGCCGGATGCGCCGCGTCGAACCCGGATCCGGCCACGACCGCGCCCGCATCGTCGACGAGCCGCAATTCGTAGTCCTGTCCGGAAAGCTTCCACCGCACGGCGGCATAGAAATCGGTCGCGGCCGTTGCAAGTTCGATGACGCGGCCGGTCGCCGGTTCGTCGAGCGTCTTTTGCGGGACCTGTCCGGTGAGCATTCCGGCGGCTTCGAACGCGAGTCCGGCCATGACGGTTTGCTGCGCGCTCGCCCCGGCCGAGATCGAGATCGACGGGTCCACGCTTTGCAGCCCGACCGTCTCGGTGTACACGGCGGGCAGCCCTTCGAGTTGATACGACGCTTGCGTCACGGGAAGGCCTTTGCTGATCGAGGTCCAATAGGTTTCGTCCGCGCTGGCGAACGGCTCGTCGTGCGTGCCAAGGATGATCTCGAAGATGTGCTCTTCGAAGTAGGCGACGCTCGCGCCGATTCCGGCGGCAACACGCCACGACGTCTCGGCGGCGCGGCGGCTCTGTGAAAGTGTCGCGGGCTCCGTCGCGATCGGCTCGACAAGACCGATATTGAGGTCGGGGCTGTCCGGACCCCCGTGCGAGTCGAGGTACAGGTCGGGTTCGAACGTCTCTACCGCCCACTCGAGCGCCGCCGATTGTTCGGTGATCTTGGTCGCGTAGTCGGTGTTCGCCATGAAGTCGCGCGTGTGATTGTTGTCGAATCCGTCGGGATCCATCATCGGGAAGCCGACGATCTTCACGCGCGCCAGCAGCGCGGCGCGGGCGGCCGGGTCGGCGAGGGCGGCATACAGGGGCGCGCCCGGCACGACACCGGGAAGAACCTCGTGTGCGAACGTCGGACCCATGTCCCCGAGCAGCGCATACACAAAACGGATGAACGCCTCCGAGCCCGACGGCTCTTCCGCGTGCAACACGTTCGAGTACAGGATCGTGATCGGTCCGGTGCCGACTTCGACGAGATACACCGCGCGGCCGTTCTCGGACGTCGCGGGAACATAGATCGTCGCGCCCATCGCCTGCCATTCGGCGACGATCCCGATCAAGTCTTGATACGACGAATACTCCGGATGGTGCGCACGAGCCGGCAGTACCGACAAAGCCATCAACGCGGCGACTGCGACGATCTTCTTCATTGTGTCCTCCCTGGACGCCGAGCTTGATTGCTGATTCGCCCGGTCCAGGCGCAATTCCTTCTTTGCGGCCTAGCCCAGCGCGAAGATGCGTCTCGTGGTTGCGACGGTGGCGGCTTCGAACTCGTCTAGGGGGACGCCCTTGATGGCCGCGAGGGCTTCGGCGACGTGAGTGACGTAGGCGGGCTCGTTCTTGGCGCCGCGATGGGGCGCGGGGGCGAGGAAGGGCGAGTCGGTTTCGACGATGAGCTGCTCGAGCGGCGTGATCGCGGCGGCGTCGCGGATCGGCTGGGCGTTGTTGAACGTGGCGATGCCGCTGAACGACAGCACGGCCCCGATCTCGATCGCGCGGCGCGCTTCGTCGGGGCCGCCGGTCCAGCAGTGGAACACGACTCGTTCCGGCACGCCTTCGTCCGCCAGGATCGCGAACGTGTCGTCCCACGCGTCGCGCGTATGGATCACGAGCGTCTTTCGCGTCTCGTTCGCCAGGCGGATGTGCTCGCGGAACACCTCGCGTTGACCATCGCGCGGCGAGTTGTCGTAGTAGTAATCGAGGCCGGCTTCGCTGATCCCGACGACGCGCGGCCGCGCGGCAAGCTCGCGGACGAGCGCGGCGAACTCGGGCGTCCAGTCCTTCGCGTCGTGGGGATGCGAGCCGACGGTCGCCCACACATCGTCGCGACCCGACGCGAAGTCGGCCGCCCACATGCTGGACGCCGGATCGACGCCGATCGTGATCACGCCATCCACCCCCGCCTCGTGGGCGCGCGTCAGCACCGCCTCGGCATCGCCGGCGAGCATGTCCAGATGCGCGTGCGAATCGATCACGTGAAATCGAGCCGCGGAAACAGCGGTTCGCCCTTGGTGACCGTCGCGCCCGGCGTCAGTCCGCCCCACGCGCCGGCCTCGGGCAGCCGCTGCGCGCCGAGCGGCGCGGCGACCCCGAGCATCCCCCACAAGCGCTCGCACGCGCCCGGCATGAACGGCGAGAGCAGCACCGCCAGAATCCGCAGCGTCTCGGCCGAGCCGTACAGCACGCGCGCCAACCGATCGCGCTGATCGGGGTCCTTGGCGATCACCCACGGCGCGGTCTCGACGATGTAGCCGTTCGCGCGGCGCACGATCTTGTCCACCGCTTCGAGCGCCTGATGAAACGCCAACGCGTCCATCGAATCCATGTAGTCGCGCACCGACGAGGCGCACACGGCGGCCAGGCCGGCGTCCAGATCCGTCTCGGCGCCCGACGGCGCCGGCACGGCGCCGTCGAAATACGATGCGATCATCGCGGCCACGCGCGACGCCAGATTCCCGATGCCGTTGGCAAGCTCGCTGGTGTAGCGCGCCTCCATCGACTCCCACGAGAAGCTGCCGTCCTGTCCGAACGCGACCTCGCGCAGGAAGTAATAACGATAAGCGTCCACGCCGAATGCGTCCACGAGCTCGAACGGGTGGATGCCGGTCAGGTTGGTCTTGGACATCTTCTCGCCGCCGACCAGCAGCCAGCCGTGCCCGAAGATGGTCTTGGGCGGCTCGACGCCGGCCGCGTGCAGCATCGCCGGCCAGATCACCGCGTGAAAGCGCACGATTTCTTTCCCGACCAGATGCACGGCCGGCCAGTAGCGAGCGAACTTCTCGCCGTCGGGATAGCCGAGCGCGGTGATGTAGTTCTGCAGCGCCTCGATCCACACGTAGATGACATGCTTGGGATCCCACGGCAGCGGAATCCCCCACTCGAGCGAGGGCCGCGAGATCGACACGTCCTGCAGTCCGGACTTGATGAACGCGACGCATTCGTTGAGCCGTGACTCGGGCTGGACCGGACACGGCGTGCGCGCGTAGTACTCGTTCAGCAGCCAGTCGGCCTGCGCGGACAGCCGGAAGAAGTAGTTCCGCTCCTTGAGCCGCTCGACCGGTCGCTTGTGGACCGGGCACCCGCCGTCCACCAACTCGGAATCCTTATAGAACGCTTCGCACGACTGGCAGTAGGGGCCTTCGTATTCGCCCTCGTAGATCTCGCCCTTGTCGTAGAGGTGCTGCAGGAAGGCCTGCACCGGCTTGATGTGGCGCTCTTCGGTGGTGCGGATGAAGTCGTCGTTGGCGATATCGAGGCGCGGCCAGACTTCGCGGAAACGCTGCGAGATATGGTCGGTCCAGGCCTGCGGGTCCATGCCGTTGGCGGCCGCGGTCGCGGCGACCTTGCCGCCGTGCTCGTCGGTTCCGGTCAAAAAATAGGTGTCTTCGCCCTTGAGCCGGTGATAGCGCGCGGCGACGTCGGCCGCGACCGTCGTATAGGCGTGCCCGATATGGGGCACGTCGTTGACGTAGTAGATCGGCGTCGTGATGTAAAAGGTTTCGCCCACTGCCGCTCCCGACTTTGACCGACTTTGACCGGGCCCTGCCCGCGAGTCCAAGATTGCGGGACTGAATCATAGTGGAGGGCCGGATGCGAACGACGGGAGTATCGCGCAAGGTCGACGATCTTGGACGCATCGTGCTGCCCGCCGAGCTTCGCAAGTCCTTCGACATCCGCGAAGGCGACCATGTCGATATCAGCGTCGAAGAGGACCGCATCATCCTTTCCAAGCGCCGCAACAACTGCACCTTCTGCGGCCAGCTCGATAGTCTCCGCCAGTTCCGCGAGCATCAGGTGTGCGGCACCTGCCTGGCCGAGCTGAAGCGTTTCTAGACCGCGGCGTCGATCGTCGCTTGGTAGATCCGCCGGCGCGCCACGCCGGTTTCGTCGGCGACGAAGTCGATCGCGTCCCGCCGCGAGGCGCCGGCGCCGATGCGGGCGCGCACCATCTCGACCAGGTCGGCGTCGTCGAAGAGCTGACCCGGCTCGGCCGGCGCGGGCGCTCCTTCGATCACCAGCGTGATCTCCCCCTTGACGCCGCGCTCGGCGATCCGCTTCTGCAACCCGGCGATCGTGGTGCGCACGAACTCCTCGTGGATCTTGGTCATCTCGCGTGCCATCGCGACGCGACGGTCCCCGAGCACCTCGGCCATGTCGGCCAGCGTCGCCTTCAACCGGTGCGGCGCCTCGAAGAGCACCATCGTCCGCTCTTCCGGCGCAAGCGCCTCCAGCCGCTTGCGACGCGCCGTGCGCGTGGACGGCAGGAAGCCTTCGAAGACGAACCGTGCGGTCGGCAAGCCCGACGCGACCAGCGCCGCCACCGCCGCCGACGGGCCGGGCACGACGTTGATCGCGATCCCGCGCTGCACGCAGGCGTCCACCAGCCGATGACCGGGATCCGACACGCCGGGCGTGCCCGCGTCGGTCACCAGCGCGACGTTCGCGCCGGCCTCGATCCGGTCCGCCAGCTCGGCGGACTTGTTGGTTTCGTTGGCCGCGCGGTAGGAGATCATCGGCGTCGAGCCCGCGACGCGCGTGAGCAGCTTGCGCGTCACGCGCGTGTCCTCGCAGGCAATCAGATCCGCCTCGGCCAGCGCCGCCGCGGCCCGGGGGGACAAGTCCCCCAAGTTCCCGATAGGCGTAGCGACGATCGTCAGCGAGCCGGCCATGGCCTTTCTATACACGGATCTGCGAGACCCGCGCCGCGCCACGCCGAGCAACCGCGATCACATCGCGGCGGAACTCGTCAGGAAACGCTTTCGGCATACTGACCACCTGCGGTGAGGACCGTCATCCTCACACTTCAGGAGTCAACCACGCCGGGGGCAGTCCCAGACGCTCACCAGCACCACCGCAAGGGCTGACGAGCGTCAATCTCAGCCGAAGCCGCGCTCCTTGAACCTTCGCCTTCGCCATTGGCCCGCGTCAACCCCTCTGCGAATCCGCCCATGCTCTCTCGATCTCCGTCACAAGCTCATTCGTCGCCCCGGGGACGATCTCATAGATTGCTACAGACAAAGGAGCCTCGGTGTCGTGATCACGGAGCGCACGGATGAGCGTTGTCGCGACATCGCTGTACTCATCCAAGGGTGCCGCCACCGTGGAACCCATACCCTCGGGATCGTAGTCATAAAGGAGGCGTTCGAGGCGACCCTTTAGAGCGGCGTACCGAAGGAGAAACCCTTCGCGACCGCCGTTCACGGCGTTCCCCCTGCATCACGGAGAATCCGCATCATACGTGGCAAGAACTCGTTCCGCGTCCAAGCAGTGACGACCTGTCCATCGCCAGTCATGACCATTGCAGCGTCGTCCGTAAGGTACAGGAATCGGTTGCCAGCTTGCTGGAGTACGGCTCGCGGATTCCGAAGGGCATCCAGAAGTCTTTGGGGCGTGACGCCCCGCTCGATGATCCGGTTGATCGCATGCCCTGGTTGCACCGATCCTTGGAACCCCTTAATTGTGATGCCAGGGTTCGAAACCACCGTTCCCATCTTGCCGTACGAAGTTCCGATGAGGGATGCCGGCTCTGATACCGCGGCCGCGAAGCGTGCGGCGATTGCTGGGGCGAGCACAGCTGGTGCGACCTGTCCGACGACGTTTCCGATGCCGCAGGAGATGTTTCCGCCGTTTTCTTTGAACGGGCAGTCGAGTTTGGGGATGCGCAGCTTTGGGGCCTTGTCGCCCATGATTAGGCCGATCGGTGAAAAGGTGATTGTCAGATTGACCGTGCCTTCTGCGAAGGTGCTGAGCCCGTTGGTAATGCCGGTGGAGACGTTCGCGACACCTTTGCCGGCGTCACTCATTGTAGCCATGCACATCCAGCAGTCGTCGGTTAGCGAAACGCTGCTGGTGAGGTTGGCTCTTGTCCACGCATTTTTCTGCCGGGGGGTGAAGGTTTCATAGTCCGAGGGCAGATAGACTCGTTGACCGCCGCTGTTGACTGCGGACCTGCGTGAAGCCATGCGTCGCATTGATGCGGCTACTTGTTCGTCGCTCTGGCCATTCGAGTCGTTTGACACGGCTCGGTGGCCTGAGGGGTCGATGAGGTTGATGGGGTCGCCGTTGACGTAGCTGTAGGTGTTTCTGGTGAGCGGGTCGGTGCCGACGGAGAGGTCTTCGCCGTTGTTGGCGGCTCGGTAGGTGTCGGTTTGGAGGAATGTGGCGGTGGCGGGATCGTAGGTTCGTGCTCCGAACTGGTAGGTGCCGCTGGCGCCGTCTTGGCGGGTGGTGCGCCAGAATATTTCGGAGGTTGAGGTTCCGGTGTTGCAGGCGGCTGCGGCGCCGCCGAGGATGCTGTCGTTGGGTTCGGCGTTGCCGTAGGGATCGAAGCGGGAGGTGCATGCGATCCCGCCCGTGGTGTTTGAGGTCATCCCGACGCTGCCTTGGCCGTCGGGATGGAGGTATTGCGTGAGTGTGGCGCTTGCGGCGACACCTTTGGGTTCGCCTGACGGACCCAGCAGGTAGGTGGCGTTGTTGGCGCCGGCGAGCAGCGCTTGGGTGTTTCCGTCGTAGATTGCCGATCCGGCGGTGTCTTTCGGGTTGGCGAGTTGCCGGTCGAGGGCGTCGTAGGTGTAGGTGCCGAACAGTTTGCCGGTTGGGCAGTTGAGCGCGGCGGTGGTTGCGGTGCTGGTCAGCCGATCGAAGGCGTCATACGTGCTGGTCTGGCAGCCGTCGTTTTGGAGGCGGCCAGACGGATCGTAGCTGTAGGGACGGTCGATCGTGCCGACAAGGCCCCCGAGCGGGATCTTCGCGCTCGCAATCGAATCATCGGCATTATAAGTCCAGCTCAGACTCCCGAATGTGGTCCGGTTTCCGTTGACATCGTAGGCGACATCTTGCGTTCCAGAGTTGTCGGTATAGGAGTCCAAGCGGCCAGCGTCGTCGTAGAGATACGAGAACGTGGCCGTCAGCGGCGTCCCAGCTCCCGAGCCGGGTCCGGAGAATGCTTGGCTCTTGACGCGATAGTTCTTGTCGTAGGTGTAGGTGAAGGTGTTTGTCGTGCTGGCAGGCTTTTCGATTTTGAGTGACGTCAACGTGTCGTCATTCGCGTAGGTGTAGGTGAGGTTGATGCCGTTCGGATTCGTTTCGGTCTTGGGACGGCCGCCGACATCGTAGGTCCAGGCGATACTGCCGGCGCCCGTAACGTCGTTCCACACCGGGCAGCAGGATATCACGGGACGTACCGCAGATGCCCTTCGCTGTAGTACCTAACTTTAAGATCGGGCTGCGATTCAGCGATCTCACGGGCGAGCGAGAGGCCCTCCTGGTCCAGTTCCTCGATTACCCCAACTGCGGGTGCCTCTGCTCTCTGCTCGGGACTTAGCGGAATGATCCCGCGATACCGAGTATTCCAGTCGCGGATACGGTCACCAAGCTCCCCTGCGAGGCCGACTTCCTCGGGCACAACCGCCCCGAGGTGATCGTCCCGAAGGGCGGACTGCGTGTAATCAGCGGCGAGCGTCAAGTAGCGCATGTCATCCCCCCACCCACGCGCGATGGAAGATGGATCTCGTGTCAGGATTGACAGCTATCTCGAAGAAGCCATCCTTGCCGTTGACCGACCCTGCGAGCCTAAAGAGGAGCGAGCCATCGGCCTGCCGGATAGAACTGGTGCGAAGGATCATGTCATCGAACGAGTAGGGGAAGTTGTGGCCGACGGGATCCTGAACACCGCGTGCCCGGATTCTTGGGTGATATCTGTAGCCGTGCGCGAAGACGCCGCCGGCGGATTGAACGACGTCGTCCCCGAGGCTCCCGGCACCTTGCGACGCGCCCCGAGAAGGAGCGCCGGCGCGACCCGATATTTTTGGACCGGCTAATCCTGCCACAGCGTTTGCAACCGCAAGAGCGCAGTGGCCAACGGCTTGGCCCGTGGCTCCTCTGCCGGAGGCGTCGCCGCATGCCTCTACCTCTTTGATTGCAATCGCGAACGGATTGAGTTCGTTGATCGCATCGGCTGCATCCCAGCCGTCGCCACGAAGAGCGGAGTCGAATGCATCCTTAACCTGTGCCACCACGGGGAGGGAATGAAGACCCTTGTCAATATCCTTGTCGATCTCGCTCATGCACCACACGCAGGTTAGCTTCACGTTGGTACGTTTAGCGTGAAACACCTTCTTCTTTTCCAGCGTCCAAGAGTCGTAGTCCGACGGAATGCCTTGGCTTCCTAGGTAGCGTTGGCGGTTTGCCATGCGCCGCATCGTCGCGGCTACTTGTTCGTCGCTCTGGCCATTCGAGTCGTTGGATACTGCTCGGTGGCCTGAGGGGTCGATGAGGTTGATGGGGTCGCCGTTGACGTAGCTGTAAGTGTTTCTGGTGAGGGGGTCGGTGCCGACGGAGAGGTCTTCGCCGTTGTTAGCGGCTCGGTAGGTGTCGGTCTGGAGGAATGTGGCAGTGGCGGGATCGTAGGTTCGCGCTCCGAACTGGTAGGTGCCGCTCGCGCCGTCTTGGCGGGTCATACGCCAAAATATTTCGGAGGTTGAGGTTCCGGTGTTGCAGGCGGCTGCGGCGCCTCCAAGGATGCTGTCGTTAGGTTCGGCGTTGCCGTAGGGATCGAAGCGGGATGTGCATGCGATCCCGCCGGTGGTGTTTGAGGTCATGCCGACGTTGCCTTGGCCGTCGGGGTGGAGGTATTGCGTGAGCGTGGCGCTTGCGGCGACGCCTTTGGGTTCGCCTGATGGGCCCAGCAGGTAGGTGGCGTTGTTGGCGCCGGCGAGCAGCGCTTGAGTGTTTCCGTCGTAGATTGCCGATCCGGCGGTGTCTTTCGGGTTGGCGAGTTGCCGGTCGAGGGCGTCGTAGGTGTAGCTGCCGAACAGTTTGCCGGTTGGGCAGTTGAGTGCGGCGGTGGTTGCGGTGCTGGTGAGCCGATCGAAGGCGTCATACGTGCTGGTCTGGCAGCCGTCGTTTTGGAGACGGCCGGACGGATCGTAGCTGTAGGGACGGTCGATGGTGCCGATAAGGCCGCCGAGCGGGATCTTCGCGCTCGCAATCGAATCATCGGCATTATAAGTCCAGCTCAGACTCCCGAATGTGGTCCGGTTTCCGTTGACATCGTAGGCGACATCTTGCGTTCCGGAGTTGTCGGTATAGGAGTCCAGGCGGCCAGCATCATCGTAGAGATAAGAGAACGTGGCCGTCACCGGCGTCCCAGCCCCCGAGCCGGGTCCGGAGAAAGCTTGGCTTTTGACGCGATAGTTCTTGTCGTAGGTGTAGGTGAAGGTGTTGGTGGTGCTGGCAGGCTTTTCGATTTTGAGTGACGTCAACGTGTCGTCGTTCGCGTAGGTGTAGGTGAGGTTGATGCCGTTCGGATTCGTTTCGGTCTTGGGACGGCCGCCGACATCGTAGGTCCAGGCGATACTACCGGCGCTCAGCAGATTGCCGGTCATGCTGGTGGGCAGTCCGGCATCTCCGTAGACGTAGGTGGTCTTTTTGTTGCAGGTGGCGCAATCGTCGGCGCGCGCGGTCCGGTTACCGAGCGCATCGTAGTCGTAGAGCGTGGTTTGCGAGCCGGTTGTCCATGTCCGAAGAAGATTGTCGGCGTACCAGGTTGCAGACATCGTCGCCGCACCGGTTTCGGTAAGGAGCGTGGTGTTGCCTGCGGCATCGTATCGGTAGGTCTTGGTCCGGTCGGTCCCGGAGCCGGTTCCTAGTTCGGTTGCGAGACGGTCGCTGGCGTAGTAGGTGAAGGTCTGCGTGCGACCGGGTGTTGCTGCATTGTTCTGGTCGACGCGTTTGATCGCGTGGATCGTCTTGCGGCCTGCGAGGTCGTAGTCGTAGGTCGTGACTCGCTTGAGCGTGTTGTCGGCTTTGATGGGAGCGGTCGTCGTCTCAAGGAGATTGTCCCAGAAGAACGTGTTCGTGGCTGCCACGGTGGACGGAGCAGTGACCTTGGTCGCGTTCCCGTTGTGGTCGTATTCGTAGCTAGTCCGGTTGTTGAGGCCGTCTTCTGCCCACCGAAGGAGCCCATCGGAGTAGTAGGCGGATTCGGTGATCTTTCCTTCCGGATCGGTTTCTGATTTCGGACGTCCGTCGGCGTCATAGGTAAAGCTGGTGACATGCGTTCCTGCGGGTCCCGGCTCGCCGGTGACCTCTTTGAGGAGTCCATCGGCGAAGTAGGTGGCCTTGGACGCGTGGTCGATACCCGGTTCGTCGTCGCGCGCGTCGGCGGCGCGTGTGGTTCGCCCGTTCGCGTCGTACTCGTATTTTTCAAGATTGACGCGTCCACCGGACGCGGCGGGTGAGGGGCCTTCGATGTTTTTGAGCAGGCCGTCCTCGGTCCACGTGTAGTCGAGTACACGCGCTGCACCACCGGGAAGCGTGACGCTCTTGCTGCGTCCCGATGGGTAGTAGGTCGTCGTTGTGCGGCACACGCCCACGCCAGCGGGGTAGGCGGGTACGTTTGCGATGACGTCAGGCAAGGATGAGCCACTTGGGATTGGGCATTGTGCCCCCTGGGCGCCCGACAAGTTGAGGTCGGTCGCGTCGGTGGCGTAGCGCGGCGAATAGGTGGCTTCGGGCCGGCCGTCTGCGTCGTAGTCAGTGCGGGTCATGTAGGCGGCATTATACGGAGTGACGGTGGGCATAAAGGCGCGGGGCTCGAGTTCTGCAACGACGTGTCCGTCGGCGTCGTAGAAGCGCATGCTTCGGATGTTGCCACCACCGTAGCTATCGGTAACGCCGGCGGAGCCGACATCAGTGCTGCTGGAGCCGGCGACGGTTTCAACGAGCCGGTTGGCGGCATCGTATCGGTAGGCGGTGATGCGTTCAGCGACCACGGCGCCGGGTCGCTTGACTGCGGTCACGTTTCCGGCAGCGTCATAGATCCACTCATCGGTGCTGGAAACCCCAGCTTTGCGCGGCGTTGTCAAGGATTGGCGCCGGCCGAGGAGATCGTGGACGGTGGTGACTTCGCTGGATCGTGGGACGCCATTGGTGTTGGGGTCTTTCACGCCGATGATGTTGCCGTCGGCGTCGTAGCGGTAGCTGGTTGTGAGCAGCATCACCGACGGCGCGTTGCGGCGTTGAGTCTGCGACTTGAGTCGTCCAATTTCATCGTATTCTGAGTGCGTCGTGTAGTTGCTTGTAATGCACGAGCTGTTGCCGGCAGCGAAGTGGCTCGGGGGGCAAACCTCCGTCACGCGTCCGTCCCGGTCGTAGAGCATCTCTGTGCGCAGCGTCGCATAGGTGGCGTCGTTGCGTGGCGCGTCGCGACGCTGCAGCCGCCGCATCGCGTTGTATGTGAACGTCGTCTCCGCTCGCGAAGCGTCTTTGCTGCTGATGACTTCGTCGAGCCCATTGTAGGTGTTGGTCGTCCAGCAGAGGATCTTCCCTGATGCGATCGGAGCGTCACCGCTCGTCGATTGACGGCAGCCTGATGGTGCCGGCGGGCTGGTTGACCATGGGCCGCGTGTGAACAGGTGGTCGGTGATGCGGCCAATCGAGTCTGGAATCTCGCGCGTGATGTTGCCGTCAGCATCGGTCGTGTGGATGCGTACGTCGAGATGGTTGTAGCCGAACGTCGTTGACGTCGCTGGTTGCTCGGCGCGCTGCATCGGCGTCTGCGTCGAAGTCAGGTTGCCGTTGTCGTCATAGATGTTGACGATGTCGAACGAGTCGTTGCCTGCGAGTGTGCCGCGCGGCGGCCGTACGGCAAGGACGTTCCCGTTCGAGTCTGGCGTGAAGGTCGTCGTGTTGCCAAGCACATCTTGCTTGGACAAGACGTAGCGTCCCGGCGATGCGAACGCGGAAGCAGGCGGCGCCGATCCATAGAGCGTCTGCGCATATGGCGCGTTGGCAGGCGGGGCACTCACCGTTCCAGGGAACAGCGCCAGGGCTTTTCCGGCGGTCGCGTTGCGATCCCATTCGCGGACCACGTTGCCGGCGCGATCGTAGCCGAAGGCGACGAACTTGCCCGTCGGATCGGCTACGGCCTTGAGCCAGCCGCCCGCAGAGACGCCGCCGGACAAGTCGAGATCTGAGTCGGTGTAATAGGTGTAGGTGTAGTTCGACGGCGCGGGCGCGTTCTCAGCGATGGCTTTCGGAGTGCGCATCGTGGCCTTCTGGCCCCACTGGTCATACGTGAACCACGACTTCGTGGCGGTCGCACCGTCGAAGACGGGACTGGTCTGACCGCACAGGACTCCCGAGTTCGCCGTCGCTGTACCCGTCGTCGAGCAGGCACCTGAAGTCGCGAGCGCCTTGTTGGGGGCCACGCTGATAGCGGCGTCGCGCGTGTAGGTCGTCATGTAGGCGGCGTAGCTGCCGCCGGCTGCGTTGCCGCGAGCCGTTAGCGAATGCGTGTGGTCGATCACGTAGAACAGCCACGAAGACGGTCGCGACGCGACAGGAACCGTGCCGCCTCCAGTGGGAATATCGTTGTAGGCGGTGCCGCCGGTCGACGTCCAGAATTGCGTCGAATATCCGTTGGTGAGATCCTCGCTCGCCGGCCCAACGTGCCGGTCCCGAAGCTGGGAGCCTTCTGGATTGTAGGTAAAGGTGTGCTCATCGGATGGTGACGAGCCAGTCAACGCTTCGCGGTGAACGGAGCAAAGATTGTTGTCGAGAACGTTGTCGGCCCGGCAGCTATTGTCCTTTGCGGCGTTGCTGCCGTCCCACGTATAGGTCGCTCTGCGCAGCGGCGTTGCGACCGGACCCTCGGTGACGACCTTGACGCGTCCAGCAGAATCGATCTCGCTATACGTGTTGACGGTCAGGTTCTGCTGAGCCGCGGTTCCCGAGTTGACGGTCGTCTGCGTTGAAGAGTCGTAGATGAGGTTCGTCTCAGAGGCGTTTCGGTCTTTGATCTTGGTTACGCGCGCTCGGTCGGGCCGGTTCGCATCGTGGATCGCGTACGTAAAGCGTGTGACCTTGCCACGCGGGTCGGTGACCGAACAGACCTGCGAGGCGTGGCCGGTGCAGGTTCCATAGGTGTAGGCGAATAGCTGCACGCCATTGGTCTTGACGAACTCAAGCAGCTCCGATGCGTTCCTGATGTATTCCGTCGTCCGGCCGGCAGGGTCGGTGACGGTCACGCGATCGGAGGCATACGTGAACTTCAAGGCGCGACACTTATTGCCCGCCGCATACGGGTCGGCGCATGCCGCAGGCTCGAAGACCGTCTTGAGCCTCGACGTGATCGTGATCGGAGACGCGTCATACTCGTAGCGCAACTCGACGCCTGCCGGATCGACAAGGCTCAAAAGTTGGCCGGTTGCCGCGAACTCGTAGCGGACACGGTCGGGTCGCACGGCTGCGAATCCAAGGACGATCGGATCAACGGCCGAGGCGATCGAACTGCATTGCTCCGCGGCTGACTTCAAGCCGACGTATCGCCACAAACTCAGATGGACGCCCTTTGGCGCATCGTAGGCGACATCGGCGCAGACTTTCACGACGCCGAGAAGGCTGATCGGCGTCGGATCCTTTCGCTTCAAGACATCCAACGACCCAGACGTCACTTCAAACGGCGTCAGAGCGACGCTACGTGGCGAAAACACGTGACGGGTTCCGTCCCGATCGACCAACGTGACAGCCAGCGGCTGAACAACCGACTGGATCGAAGGGACCGAAAGGCCACGCGCCGACAGGCCACCTCCAACCAGATCGCCGGTCTCGGCGACGTCGAGCAGCCAGCCCTTACCGATCGATCCTGGGAAGGTGACGAGCCCCATGTCTTGCGAATTGTAGGTCCGCTTCAGACTGTAGGCGAGGCGGCCGTGGGCTTGAACCGGCGTCGAATCAGCCTGCTGGATCACAAGGTTCCCATTGGCGACGTTCACGCGCGCCGCCGATGCCGGCCCCAGATTCTCCGACGCGTAGGTCCACCAACGTTCAATGCCAAGGCCAGTATCGCACACGTCGACATCGACAAAGTTCGTGGAGTTTCCCGTCCCGGGCGTCGCCGAAGCGGTATTGCGAATCGTCTCGCAGGCGCTCTGAGCGCCCGCGGCGATCACGTTGAAAACGAAGCGTCGGCTAGAATTGGCAGCCACGATCACGTTCGCCGAAGTAAACTTGTTGCCCTCGTCGATGCCGCATGTTAGACCCGCCGCAGCGCAGGACTGTAGCGTCCCGGTCGTCGCCGGCGACGCGGTCAGGATCGTGGTGTTCCTCCAAAGGAGTCCGCTGGGAATCACATCATCGACGACGGGTATCGCCAGCGGCTGGCTCATCGAATTTGAGACATCGATCGTGTAGGTGATCGCTTGACCACGTCCGGCAAGAGTCGGGCTCGCAGTCTTGATGATTGATGGTGTGCCGAGTGTGATTGGGCCGTACGAACGGTCGCCGCTCCAGTTGCCGGTCGATCCGTCGTTGCGCACGGCGCGGTCGCGTGCCTGAACATGGAACCAGTATTGGCCATCGGCAAGCGTCCTTGTCGCGAACCGCGTATTCGCGTCATTGAATCCGTCCCATACCGTCGGCACCGCGGACGAGGTCGTAAACGCCCAACGATAGTCAAGCAGCCCGGAGCTATCCGCAGCCGTTCCGCCACTCGGCCAAGGGTCCGTTGACGCATTCCAGTCCACGCGTACCGTATGTTCGGTGGACGCCTGCGTCGTCGAATGCGACGAAGACGCGATCGTCGGGATCGACGGCGGCGCCGTGTCGATGCGAATCTGCTTCGAGTAGTTGATGCTCCACAGAGGATCCGCAGCGTTGTTCTTGAACCTCAGGTGGAACCACCAGTTCCCATCAGCCTTGCCCGTATACGAGACACTCTGATCGGCAAGCGGCGTCGTCGTCGGCGCCTCGGCCGTCGAACTGCCAAGCAGATACGAGTAGCCGAGAATTCCGTTCGGATCATAAGCAGTCCAGTTAAACGACGGATTCGCGTTCGAATACCAGACCGACGAGTCTGGATGGTTCACCGTCACCAGCGAGGGAACTTTCCACGCGTAATACACGACAAGCGTCGGCCGATTGACGCCCATGTCCGCCGAGTAGAAGCGCTTCCACGTCGAGCCAACCGGAGCCGTGTCGCCGCCGAACAGCGCCATCCCGTTGTTGACGATCGATCCGTTCACCCAGCCGATCACCGTGTTGTTGAGATTCGCGGTAGTGCCGAACATGTACCGGCGAGGCGGACACGGACCAGTCGCAGCCGGCTTCGAAGTCGTTCCAAGCGGATTCGCCGTATCCAAAGACGGCCAAGGATCGCTCCAGCGAATATTCCACGCCCAGGACGAATTGATCTTCACCAGGTCAAGCTGCTGCGGAACGCAATTCTCCTGGTCAAACTGGTCGATCCAAAACTCCGCGCTCGCCGGCGCATAGCCGCTCAAAGCCGTCACGTCGAACTTCATGTAACTACGCGCCCGAACACCGGCGAGCGTCCGACCCGCGCGAAGCTCCGTGCTGTTCTGCTGCGACGTCGAGATATCACTCTGAGTAAAAGTGTCGCCGTATCCGTTCCCTCCCGCCGTGTTCGAAAACTTCGAGAACGTCGGGTCAATCACCACCGGATACGTCCTGCCGAGATCCTGCAGCCATGACAACGATGGCATCACAGTCACATCGTAAACGCCGGCTGTCTCGACCGGCACCAACGACACGGCGACATCGGAAGAGAACGAACCCTGCAGGCCATTGTCGGCCATCCACGCCGGCGGGAGAACCCAGCCATCGCCGTCAGCGTTGAGGAAGACAGGGCCCTCAGGCGTCTCATCACGCGTTAACCCAGCCGCGCGAACCTCGAATCGAAAGACAGGTGCCGTGAGAGGACGCTCGTGAAGCGTGATCGACTTTTCGATCCCCTTCGACGTCACGCGGAATGAAAGATCCACACCGGGAAGAATGCCCGCATACGTGATCACAGAGCCCTGCACGCTCGCGACGACAGGCTGGCCACCCACCAAGCGCATCTGGATGACCGCCCCGCGCCACGACAATGAAACAAGGTCAGGTGAAGCGCCAGAAGCTGCAAATCGGGCGGCGAAATCATTCGCGAAGTTCTTCCACGCTCCGGAACCGTCGGGGACAAGAGAGGAATTTATCGGACGCCAAACGCCGTCAGAGTCGCGGTAGTTCACCGCTTCCGTGTGAAACTCGCCCTTAACGATCCCATCTTCCATATGGAAGTAGTTCGCGGACTCGGAGCGCGCTACCACGATTGGAGGATCCTCTGGGGGCTCACTCGCCAACGCGGGCCCTGCCGTCAGCGCGGACACGATCCCTGCGGTCAAAAGCGCGAAGAGCAAGAAATGGACACGGCGAGAAACAGCAACCATCGTAAGGAACCTCCATCCAGGAGCCGCACACGCAGAAACGCGTCGCTGGCGTGGCGTCTATCGACGCATGAGGGGCGAACCTGAGCGACATCCCACCCTGTTCAAGGGAAACACAACAGGATCCTAAAATGGGACTACGGATCCCCCCCAGCGCTGACTACGCTGCGACATCGGCGTAACGTCTAACTCGCTACCGACACTGGTCATGTGGTTGCTGGTTGGAATTGACGGCGTTAGCCATCCGGCCTTCTACCGCCCCCAGCTCTCGCTCAAGATAGGTGAAGGCCTTCGCGCCGCCACCCGTGAGCGTCATGCGGACACAGATGGATGAAGCCCAGCGATCGTGGTGCGCACGAACTCCTCGTGAATACGGCGCGTAGGTCGGGCAGAACTGCGGCCGCACCTCGGCCGCCGATCAGCGTCATTCCAGGACAACGGGACTCAACAGTGCGGGATAGAGGGAGCAAGTCCCGCGGGAAAGAGGGATTCCTGTGTGCGGGAAAGCGGTATTCCAAACATCTGATCTGGCTCCGTGACCGGGCCGGCGATGCGTTCGTCGGCTCGAGCCGTGTTCCCTCTTTCGTGCTTCCGTCAGAAACCCGTTCGTATACTGCTGCCGCGTGGAGACCGACCGCAGCCCCGCCGTCGCGCCCCGGATTCGGGGCCTCGGCTTTCTTCTGGGCGCGGCCGTCACGATCTTTGCGGGCGTCATCCGCTTCGTTCGGCTGAACGTCCCGAAGTCGCTGATCCCGCTCGACGAGTTCTACTACCCGGTCAACGCGCTCGGCCTGTTGCGGCACGGCTCGGACTTTCAGCTCGCCGAAGGCGCGAAGCTGCCCGGCCGGTGCGCGCAGATCGCGCTCGAGCCGGCCTTCGCGGTGCATCCCCCCGTCGGCAAATGGCTGATCGGGGCGGGCATGCGAATCTTCGGCTGCAACTCGTTCGGATGGCGCGTAGCGGCGGCGCTGGTCGGCACGGCGACGATTCTGCTGGTCTACCTGATCGGACGGCGGCTGTTTCGCTCGCCGTGGATCGCGGCGCTCGGCGCGTTGCTGGTCGCGGTGGACGGACTGTTCTTCGTTCAGTCGCGCATCGCGATGCTGGACGTTTTCGTGGCGTTTTTCATCGTGCTCGCGGTCTGGCTGCTGATCGAGGATCGCGCGCGGACGCGGCCGGGATATTCGGGGTGGCGGCCGTGGCGGTTGGGCTCGGCGGTCGCGATCGGCTTGGGCCTCGCAACGAAATGGTCGGCGATGTTCGTGATCCCGTTCCTGATCGTGCTGGGCCTGGTGTGGGAACTGGATCGCCGCCGCCGCGGCCGCGCGATCGCCGACGAGATGATGGCCGCCTCGGCCGGACTGGTCCCCGCCGAGAGCGGCTTCGGCTGGACCCCGCGCGAGATGCCCCTCGAAGAAACCGGCGAAGACCCCGGCGAAGACCCCGGCGAAACGGCCCGCGAACCGGACGAGCCCTGGAGCGAGTTCGGGAGCGAGCCTGAACCGCCGGCTCCGCCGCCGCCGCCGTGGGAGTCCGCGCCCCCCGACTCGGCACCCGGCCGGCGATTCGAGTCGGCGTGGATGATGATCCTCAAGCTCGGTTCGGCGTTCGTGTTGCTGCCGCTCCTGGTCTACGTCCTTTCCTATATCCCGTGGTTCGCCGGCGCGGACACGCGCTACAAGCCGCCGCGCTGCGCCGAGCAGGCCTCGATCGAGTTCAACGGCGCCGTCAGCCCGGTCAACTCCGTGATATGGAACTGGGACGTGTGGCCCGACCAATGGCAAGAGTGGGTCTGCTATCAGCGCGAGATCTGGGACTTCCACAAAAACCTCAAGACCATCAACGACGAGGGCAAGCCGTCCCATCCGTATCTGTCGCGCGCATGGTCGTGGCCGTGGATGGGCCGGCCGACCTCGCACTACTTCAACAGCGAAGGGTTCGACGATCCGTGCGAACAGCCGCCGGCGACGGCAGCAGCGCGCGTCCGCGCCGCGCAGATCTCGCCCACGGGAACCGAGACGGGCGCCGGCACACCGTCTCCGACACCGTCCCCCACCGAAACGCCCGCACCGATCGATCCCACGCGCGAGTGCAAGACGCAGGCCGAGATCCTGGGTCTGCCGAACCCGGCGCTGTGGTTTCCGGCGTTCTTCCTTGCGATCCCCTACATGATCTGGCGGGCGCTCGGCCGGCGCGACCAAAACGCGGCGCTGCTGCTGCTGCTGTTCGCACCGCTGTATCTGCCGTGGCTGATCACGACCCGGCCGCTGTTCCTTTTCTATATGACCCCCGCCGTGCCGATCCTTGCGTTGATGGTCGCGCACATGGTGGACCGCGTCACCGAAGAAATGCGGCCGTGGCAGATGACGTTGATGTTCGCGCTCATGATCACGATCCCGTTCACGCCGCTCTACATGCAGTGGCTGCATGCCGGGCGCATCTCGCATCTGCTCTACAAGATTCCGGCGCTGGCGGTGATGTTCCTCGTCGGCAACGGCTTGGCGACGCTGCTCGCCTATACGCCCAAGCCGCGGCGGCTCATCATGGTGTACGCGGGGTTGGTGCTGGCGATGTTCGCCTACTTCTATCCGGTCCTCGCCGCCGGCCCGATCCCCGACGGCGGGGTCTTCGGCTGGCGAAAGCACATGTGGCTGCAACGCGACTGCGGGCAGCAGGGCATTCTGCTGTCGTGCTGGATCTAGCGTCGTGAATGTGCTGTGGATCGGCATCGGCGGCTTCGCCGGCGCGGTCGCGCGGTACGCGGTCGACGAGTTCGTCTCGGACCGTGCGCGCGGGCCCTATCCGTGGGGGATCTTCGTCGTCAACGTCTCGGGCGCGTTCTTGCTGGGGCTGCTGGTGGCGCTGTTCGCGGATCGGTTCCTGGACAACCACGCCGCCCGGCTCGCGCTGACCACCGGGTTCCTCGGCGCCTACACGACGTTTTCGACCTATATGCTTCAGACGGTGCGCATGGCCGAGGGCGGGCTGCCGGTTCTGGCCGCCGTCTACGTGATCGGGAGCATCGTCGCCGGCCTGGTCGCCGCGATCGCAGGGACCTGGATCGGCCGGTCTTTCTAGCCGGCAACGAGTGAGATCCCGCCACGCACCGTGACGACGGCCGGCCTACAGCGGGGATTCCTCCAGGAAAAAGGCCCTAGAAACGGATCGGGGCCGGATACCCGGCCCGATCCGTCCTGGCGAGAGGACTCACCCTAGGTTCGCCGCTTCATTGCCCGATTCCTCCCACTCGGACGGAAATTTGGGAAGGAATCTTTCGCCGGCCGCGCGAATCCGTTTCCATGACCAAACATCGCGCTTTCTCCGTTGCTGCCCTGCTCCTGATCGGCTCCCTCCTGGCCTTCCCGGCCCGCGGCGCCGACGCTCCTGAATGCGAGGCCGTCCTGTGCGCCGGCGCCGCCTCGGCCGACATCACCCCGCCGGTGACGACCCCGCAGTGGGGCTACACCGCCCGACAAGGGATGCTCTATTCCGCATCGGGTTTCGAGGAGCACATGACCGGCGCGGCGTCGTCCCTGGCGGATGGCGATCCGATGGGCGCAGCCGCGAACCTGGCCGCGCTCACCCAAGAACGGTTCGTGCGCGACAAGACGAACGGCGACATCGAGGGCTACTCGAAAGAATTCGTCGCGAGCCGCGGCATTCATCTGCGCCTGCAAGCGAACGCGTTCGTGATCCGCGACGCGAACGGCGCCAAGGTCGCGGTGGTGCAGGCCGACCTCGGCGGCATTCCCGGCGAGGTCCACAAGGCCGTCGCGAACCGGATCGCCGCCGCAACCGGCATCGCCGAGTCACATCTGTTGATCAGCGCGACGCACTCGCATCAAGGACCGGGCGGCATCTTCCAGTACCAGGGCTACGCGCTGCTGGGCGGCGACGAGTTCGATCCGCGCGTGTTCGAAGCGGTCGTGTCCGGCCTGACGCGCGCGGTCGTCGACGCCGATGCGCGCCTCGCGCCGGCGAAGATGGCCTCGACGCAGATCGCGACGCCGGGCGCGAACCGGAACCGCAGCGTGAGCCCGCAGTGGTGTCAGAACCCCGAGAGCTTGTGCGACGGCGACAACCCGTCGCCGTCCTCGCCGCCGACCAACGACGATCGCACCACGGTGTTCCGCATCGACACGGCCGGCGGCCTGCCGCTGGGCGTGCTGACGCAGTTCGCGGCGCACGGCACGATCGGCGGGGATGCGAACCTTCTGTTCTCGGGCGACAACCAAGGCTGGGCGACGCGCAAGATCGTCGAAGGAATTCGAGCCAAAGCCGGGCCGCTGCCCGAGGGACACCAGATCGTGGACGCGCTCATCAACGGCGCGGAGGGCGACATCTCGCCGGTCGGCTCGGGCTTCAACCAGTACGCGTCGATGGAGAACGCGGGTCTGCGGCAAGCCGGCCCGGTGCTGGCCGCGTGGGAGGCGCTCGAAGACGATCTTCGCAGCGACGTCACGGTGGATGCGCGATTCGAGTACTTGTGCTTCTGCGGACAAAAGATCGACGACGAGTTCGTCTACGACGGCCCCAAGATCGACAAGCGCGATCCGATGTGGGATCGCGTCGCGCCGTACGCATCGCTGGGCGCCTCGGTCGTCGATGGGCCGGCGACGACGCCGTATCCCACGGCTGCCCAAGGCAACAAGATGCCCGGACTGGCCGGTGCGGGATTGGTTCCGTCGATCGTACGTCTGCAGACGCTGCGGGTCGGCGACGTGCTGTTCGCGTCGGTGCCGGGCGAGGCGAACATGACGGTCGGCAAGCGGATCGCGGCGCGGCTGATGTCGCTGCCGGGTCGCCCGTGGAGCACAGTGGTGATCGCCGGGCTCGGCAACGACTACGTGTCCTACTTCGCCACCCCCGAGGAATACACGGTCCAGGACTACGAGGGCGGCTTCACGCTGTTCGGACCGCAGTCCTCGCCGCTGCTCGAGCAAGAGTTGACGCGCCTGGCACGCGCGATGATCGCCGGCGCGGCGGTGCCGGCCTGCGATCCGGCGATCGACCCGGACGACTGCATCGAGCATCTGTCGCATCCCGACACGACCGCGACGGCGATCGCGCCGGTCGCGGCGGATCTGGGCGGCGAGCCGGCGGTGATCGCCGCGGCGGGCCGGACGGCGCGTCTGGGAACGGCGTCGATGGTCTGGCGCGGCGGCGGCCCGACGGCCGAGTGGCGGCTCGGCGCCGATCGCGTCACGCTCGAGCGCTTCGACGGATCGTCGTGGGCGCGCGTCGCGGGCGACGCGACCGACGGCGCGACGATCGTCCGCTACGAAAAGATCGACGGAGCGCACACGTGGATGGCCTCTTGGGACGTTCCCGCATCGGCGGATGCCGGCCGCTACCGGTTCCGCATCACCGGCCGCGTCGCTGCGACGCCGATCTCGCTCGCGCCCTACGAGCTGACATCGGAATTCGATGTCGCCGCGTCGGATGCGCTTGCGGTGACGGTGGAGCAGGGATCGTCGTGGGTCGTTCGCGCGACGTATCCGGCGGACGGGGCACTGTCGTTTCGCATGCGGCCGCCGGTGGACGGGACCGCGACGCTGACGGTGGTTCGCGGCGGGGTTCCGACAACGTTGACGGCCGCGATGAGCGGCGGCGCGGCGACATTCGCGTTTATCGCCGGCGACACGCTGGTCGGAGCCGGCGTCACCGACGCGTTCGGCAACACGGGCTCGGCATGAGGCGGCGCGCATCGGTCGCGGCGCTGCTTGCGGTCGCCGCGATCCTGCCGGCCGCGCCGTCGCGCGCCGATGAGATCGTCGCGAGCGGCGACGCCTATGTCCGCCGAACCGGCTCGTTGCTGAGCATCGGAAACGATCTGATCGAACGCCGGTGGTCGCTCGGCGACCTCGCGACATCGGCCACCACGCGCACCACCGGCGGCGGAACCGGCTCGTGGCTTAGCGAATCGGAGTTCACGACCGCGCCCGGCTCGGTGACATCCGAGCAGTGGTCGATCGCATCGTGGTCCGCGACGTCGATCGAATCGGGAGGCGTCGAGCTGCGGATCCGAATGAAGGGGCTCGTCCCGTACACGATCGAGCGGGTCGCGCGCGTGCTGCCCGGCGTGGCCGCGATCCGGATGGAGACGATCGTGCATGCCGGCGCGGCGCCCGTCCCGCTCGCGGCCTACACGCTCGAGCGGCTGACCGAGGCGGCCTTCGGGCCGCGCGACGGACGCGCGATCAACTTCAGCGGCGGCGCCGACTGGCGCGACGCATACGACTACCGGTCCGACACGACCGGCCGCGACTTCGACGCCAACGCCGAATGGTTCGAGACCGGCGACGGAGAACTCGGCCTGCTGATGCAGCGGCGCAACTATCTGTCGTCGCGGATGCGCTGGAGCGGCGGCACGACGGCCGAAGCGGCCGTCGACCTGGCCTACGACAAGGTGTATCTGGGACCGTTCGAGGAAGACCGGCCCGAAGGCGGGCATCCGCCGGCCGCGCCGGCGCGCACGCGCGTCGTGGCGCCGTTCGGAACGCTGGCGCTCGAGCCGGTGATCGTGGCGATGGGATCCGATTCCGACGATCTCGCGTGGCAGGCGCACCGGATGCTGATGAGCGACGTGCGTGACTATCCGCGCACGATCAACTTCAACACCGATCGGGTGCGCGGCGGCCCGTTCGAGATCGGCGCGCGCGACGGGGTCGGCTTCCCGCAGTTCGAGCAGCTCTGGCCGGTCGCGAAGTCGTTGGGCGTCGAGACGTTCGTGCTCGACGACGGCTGGCAGTTGTACAACGGCGACTGGACCGCGCCGGACGCGGCGCGCTATCCCGACAGGCTCGGGCCGGTGCGCGACATCTTGGAAGCGAACGGGATGCGGCTCGGATTGTGGATGGCGCCGGGCTCGTTCCATCCGCATTCGCAGTCGTGGAACGCGCATCCCGAGGCGACCTGCCTGCCGGTGGGTGCCGGCACGGCCGCCTACAACGCCGTCCTGCCCGACGACGGAAGCAACGCCGCCGGCATCGGGATCTGGGACTTCAACGCGCCGCTGTCCGGCGAGTTTCCGCGATACCGCGACAAGCTCGCGGCCGAGATCGCACAGATCACCACCTCGCTGCGCCCGAGCGAGTTCAAGTTCGATTTCCTGGTGTGGATCGACTGCCAGTTCGGATCGCTCTACGAGCAACGCGACGCGTTCTTCGAAGAGATCGCCGCACTCGGCGAACGGTTCGGAGGCACCGGCTTCGGGATGGACGAGACCAACGACTTCCGCGGCTTCCCATACGAGTCGATGCTGCACGGCCCGACCTGGTTCCAGAACGGCAACCCGCCGCAGGACGCGGTGCTGCACAACGTGTGGACGATGGCGCCCTACGTGCCGGGCTTCACGATCGGTCAGGCCGCCACGATCCGGCCCGGCGATACGGCCGCGACGATCGACGAGAAGATGGCGGCCGCGCTTGCGTATCACATGACGTTCTGGACCGACATTCGCGAACTGGCCGGTGCGACCGCGGTGATCGATCGGGTCAAGGTCTGGACCGACTTCGCCAAGCAGCATCCGATGACGAATGGGTTCGCGTATCCGCTGCTGTCGGATCCGCTCGGCCGCGGGACGTGGAGCGGCCTGCAACCGTGGGACGCCGACGCGAACCGCGGAATGGCGATGCTCTACCGGCTCGGTGCGCCGAACGACACGCAGACCGTCGCGTTCCGCGGCCTGTCGGCGGGAGATACCTACCGGCTGACCGACGTGACGCCCACAGGCACACCCTTCGTGGTCGGCGAGTTCCCCGGATCGGATCTGCGAAACGGAATTCCGCTGACGATCGCGGCCCCCAACGGCGTGCGCATCCTAACGATCGAACCCGCCTGAGCTATCAGTCGCGCAGCACGAAACGGTGACGATCGCGTACGAGGCGAACACTGGAGCCGAGATCTAGTCACCGCGGCAGTCGCTCGACGTGTACGCCCGTTCGTGCAGGCAACTGACGGTTCTCTTCAGTAAGCGTTAGCACCACTTTGGCGGTTTAGGAGGCGTCCTGGCCGGTAGCCGTCACGCCCGGGTCTTGTACTTGCGCTCCGGCGGGCGCCTCGATCCAGTCGCGGCGGTGACGCTCGACGATCTGCCGGGTTAGGGGGAGCAGACGCGCGATCTTTCGCTCTCTATCCAACCTTGCGCTTGGCGGCGGAGACTCGCCGAGCGTGCTTGGGCTGCCGGCTCGTTCGGGAAGGGCTTCCCGTACCGACAACTTGGAACTCTCTTGTAGAACCAGGCTTTCGCAGCGACACCGCGAGATCGAATCCAGTCGCCTCGGCGATGCGCAGCAGACTGCTCACGCTCGGGAGCTGCGCGCCGGACTCCCAGCGAGCGATCATGGGTTGGGAGGTGCCGATCCTTCTCGCCAGCTCCGTCTGGCTGAGTTCGGCGGCCGCACGGGCCTGAAGGATCAAGTATCCGATCCCCATCTTTGTCTGTGCGGCCTCATAGCTGCGTTTGGCCTCGCCCCTCAGCGGCCGCTTCCTCTTGTACTCGCTCCACGTCGTCATCTCGTTCCCTTCTTCGTGCGCCTCACCCAGTCGTCCATGAACCTCTTCGCCCTTGCGATCTCGCGGGGATCCGTCCGAGACCGCGCCTTGCGGAAGCTCGTGAGAAGGACGAACCGTCGTTGCGGATCGGCGAAGTATGTGATCCTCCACCGCCCAGGTCGTAACTCACGGAGCTTGCCCTCGAGCTGCTTCGAGTACGGCTCGGAGAGATGAACGCCGAACTCCTCGAGCAGGTCGATCGTGTGTCGCACTGTGCCGAAATCTCTTGGGTTGCTCCTCTCCAGCTCGTCGAGCCATTCCCGGACCGGCTCTCGGCCTCGCGCGTCAGCATAGAAGAGCACGACCCAGGGCATATCAAAATAAGTATAGGGCGGAACGGGGATTCGTCAACTGAGTGGTGTCGTAGCGTGTCGAGGGTCCGGTCCTTTGGCCACAACCCCGTTCGGGCGCTCAGAACGGTGCGGTCGGGGCAGGAAAGGAACGATCCTGCGTCGAAAGGGCTGCGGCCGTCATCTTCGCGACGGCCGCCCCGGCGATTCCGGACCTTCCCCGCCGTGACCGTGGACGAACCCGGCGCGCTCACGCGCACGAGCCGGCCGCGAAGCCCTTCGTGCCGCGATGAGCCCCCGCAGCCTGCCAGTGCCGCTGCGACCGAAACCACCCATGCGACAACCCGCATCGAGCCTTTCCGGTCCCCGAGCATCGCTCTCTCCTTGCGCACTCGTCGCTGGTCTCAGCACAGCATGGCCGGGCCGAGCGCAGCAGGGCAATACCCGCTCCACTAGAGTCTCCACTAGAGTCTCCGGCGAGGAGAGCATCTTGGGTGGTGGTGAATCGAGTGCGCGCACGCCGGCTTCGGATCTCGCCGCGGGTGTGACGCTTCGTTTGCTCGGCGGATTCTCGGTTTCGGTCGGGGGCGAGAAATTGCCCGAGTCCGCGTTCTCGAGGAAGAAGGCGCGAGCACTCCTCAAGTTGCTGGCCATCCAGCCCGGCTACCGCCTCCATCGCGATCAAGCGATCGACGTTCTCTGGCCCGACCTCGAACCCCAGGCGGCCTCGGCGCAGCTCTACAAGGCCGTGCATCACATCCGCCAGGCCCTGGCCGGCACTGATCCTCGGGCCGAGGACTCGCTTGGATTCCGGGAGGGACTGCTGGAGCTCGCGGGTGAGATCGGCTCGGATCTCGAGGCCTTCGAACGTCTCGCCGATGAGGCGGAACGCGACCCCAGCGTGGAAAGCCTGCAACGCGCGGTCGCCGCGTACGCCGGGGATCTGCTCCCGGCCGACCGGTACGAAGAGTGGACGCTCGCGTCCCGAGACGCGCTGCGGGACCGCTGCCTGCGTCTGCTCGTGAACCTTGGTGCCGGCATGCTCGATCACCGAGATCTGGCGTCGGCCGCCGACGCGTTCCGCCGCGTGCTGGCCATCGAGCCGGCGCGAGAGGATGCGCATCGCGGGCTGATGCAGGTGTTCGCGCTTCAGGGAAGCCGCGACCGGGCCGTGCGCCAGTACCGGACGTGCGTCGATGCGCTGGAGCGCGAACTTGGCGTCGGACCGTCCGCCGAGACCAGCGTGTTGTTCGAGGAGATCGAGACCGGTGCGCTCGACGGCGTCGCCGCGCACGAGGATCGCGGGGGCACGCTCGTCGGCTTTATGCCCACGATCGTTGGGCGCGATGCGGAACTGGCCTCCGTTGCGGCACTCCTGGATCTGTTGGGTGAGGGCCGGGGCGCGTCGCTGATGGTGGAGGGCCCGGCGGGCATCGGCAAGACTCGGCTGGTGCACGAAGTGCTCCAGCGCGCGCGCGCCCGCGGGTACCGCGTGGCCTACGGCAGCGCGCGCGCGAAGGAGGGACGATTCCCGTACGCGCCGCTCACCGACGCGCTTCGGATGCTGCTGCGCGACGATCCAACGGGCGCCGAGCACCTGCCGGCCGAACTCGGCGTTGCGATGCGGGAGATCGCCGTCGGTCCGCGCGCGGGAAGCGCCGACCGGCTGGCATCGCGCAGTGCGCTCTTCGCCGCCGTGCTGCGGTTCCTCTCCGCGCGAGCCCGGCGAACCCCGCTTGTGCTCGTGCTGGACGACCTGCACGTTGCCGACGAAGGCACGCTGCGTGCCCTCGCGTATCTCGGACGGCGCGTGGGTTCGCTTCCGATCATGCTCGTGGCGTCATTGAGGACCGAAGAGCCGGAGACGGCGCCGGCGCCGCAGGCGTTCGTGGATACGGTGACTGCGCGGATCACTCTCGGGCCGCTCTCACCATCCGAGCACCAGGCTTTGGTCTCGCAGTCGCTCGGCGGTGCGGTCGATGCACGCGCGGCCGAGCAACTGTTCCTGTTCGGGCGCGGCAACCCTTTGTTCACCTCCGAATTGATCCGGCTGCTGAGCGCCGGGCAACGATTGGTGCGAACCGGCGGGACCTGGGAGTTCGCCGCGCCCGTTCGCCCCGGCGAGCCGCCTCCGATCCCGGCCTCGCTTCATGCCTTGATGGTCGAGCGGTTGGAGGGACTGTCGGATGCTGGTCGCGCCTTGCTCGACATCGCCTCGGTGATCGGGGAGTCGGTCCCTCTGGATGTTCTTCGCGCGACTGCGGGCGAGGAAGCCGGCGAAGCGATCCTGGACCGGATCGCCGAGGCGCTCGACGAACGGTTGATCGAGGAGACCGGACTTGGGTACCGGTTCCTGCATCCCTTGCTCCGGGAAGGCGTTCTTCGTCGCATCCCCGAGGTGCGCAGGCGGGCATTGCACCGGCACGTTGCCCGGACGCTCGAGGCCGCCGCGCCGGAGAATGATCGGCCGGTCGAATCGCTCGCGTACCACTACCGCGAGGCTGGGGAGATCGGCCTCGCCGTCGGGTACCTGTGCGCGGCGGCCGAACGGGCGGAGTCCGTCTACGACCACGACGACGCGGTGCTGCGCCTCCAGGAGGCTCTCGATCTGCTCTCGACGGACCAAGCGCCCGAGCGTGTCCTGCAGCGGGCCGAGGCACATGAGCTTCTGGGTGATGTGCATCGAGCCGTGGGCCGGATCCACGAGGGGGTCGACTCCTACCAGGCCGCGATTGCAGCGCTCGGCCATCCGGAGTCGGGGCGGCATGCGGAGTTGCACCGCAAAATCGCGCTCGGGTTGATCATGGCGAGCGACATCCCGGCCGCCGCCGAACACCTCGCCCAGGCGCGGCACGGCTCGCCGCTTCCGCTGGAGGAAGCGCGGAACCTGATCGTCGAGGCGCTCCTTCACTGGCACATGAACCAACTTCAGGAGTCGGTCGGTCTCGCGGAGCAAGCGCTCCAGATCGCCGAACGCGAAGGTGCGCAGCGCGAGATCGCTCAGGCGTGCGAGATGCTGGCGCTCGCACACCTCCCGCTGGGGAACTGGGAAGAGGGCCTGCGCTACGAACTTCGCCGGGAAGCCGACTGGTCGCCCGATCTGGTGCTCGCGACCGACGCGCACATGTGCTTGTGGGAGTATCGGATCCGGGGCGAGGATCCGCACCGACGTGCCAAGGCATTCATCGACACCGTGACCGCGCAGGCCGCCACGATGGGAAACCTCCGCTGCCTCGCCGTCTGCCACTACGCGCTCGGCAGCATCGGGCTGTCCCGCGGGGACTTCGCGGCTGCGCGAGATCACCTCGCCCTTGCGCTGGACCTCAACCAAGGGCTCGGTTCGCCGGCCGGCGTTTCGTTCGTGCTCTCGCGGCTCATCAACCTGGCGGCCGACCTCGGGGAGGGCGAGGGAACCGAGATGTTCGAACGCGCGATGGAGGCGGGCGGAGAGGCGGCCGTCCGCGATCACGCGCTGATGATGGTGCACGGCGCGGGAATGAGGAACCGGCTGACCGCCGGAGACCAGGCCGGGGCCACCCGGGTCATGCAGTCGGCGGAGCGGCTGGAAGCCCAGAGCAATCCCTGCCCGGTCTGCTCGCTCGAGATGCTCCCGATCATGGCCGCCGTGCACGTGAAGAATGGGGACCACGAAGCGGCCCATGCGTGCGCGGAGCGGGCGGCGCAGCTCGCCGAGATGGGACACAACCAGGTCGGTGCGGCACGAGCCGCCGCGGCCACCGGACACATCCACGCCTCTCGCGGCGAAGCCGAAGACGCCGCGCGCTTCTTCAACAAGGCCGCCGATGCATTCCGGGATCTCGGCCACCGGTTCGAATTAGCGACGACCTTGCGGGCCCTTGGCGGCCTCCCCGGCGGTGAGTCCGCGCGGTCCGAGGCCGAGCAGATCCTGGCCTCCCTGGCCTGATTCGTCACTCTCCTCCAACCCCGGGAAGGTTTTGGGAAGAACGCCCTCCTAGCGTGTGTCTGGGTCCGGATGGACCGAACGGCCGACACGGAAAGGAGGGGTGATCATGTTCAGCGGCGGGGTTCCGGCTTGCGATGTCGACGCGCGACCGCTTCAGGGGCAGGACACGGTCGACGAGGCTCCATCGACCGCATTCGTCGAGGCACTCGCTCGGCGGGACTTTGCGGCGGTCGAGGCGACGCTTTCTCCGGCGGTGATCTTCCGCGGGTTGTTGCCTCCGGGAACGATGGAACGACAAGACGCGGCATCGGTCGTGGAACTGTTGTCGGCATGGTTCGGGAACGCCGAGCGATTCGAGGTTCAACATGCGAGCACCGAGGCGGTCGCGGACCGGATGCGAATTCACTACCGGTTCCGGCTGCGGCCGCACCCGTTCGTCCCCGAATCCGGATGGCACGTCATCGAGCAACAGGCGTTCTGCCGGATCGAGGATGGCAAGATCGCAACGCTCGACATCCTGTGCTCGGGGTTCCGGCCGGAACCCGAAATCGAATCCGGCGTGCAGCATACATTCGACGCCGGGACGATGGGGTGTGCGGATGGACTGTCCGGCGAGTTCGGCCGGCGCATCAAGTCGATCGCGGTGGGCGACGTGCTCACCGTCGTTGCGCGCGACCCGGCGGCCAAGGAAGACCTGCCGCCGCTTGCCCGCATGATGGGACAGCAAGTGCTTTCGGTCGATCCAAACGAGGACGGAAGTCTCTCGATAACAGTGGAGCGTGTGAAATGAGCGAGAAAATGTTGTTCAACTGCACCAACGGCAAGGAGAGCCCGGAGCGCGCGATCCTTCCCTTCGTCGCCGCCAACATCGCGGCCACCGCGGGACAGGAAGCGGTCGTGGTCTGCACCATCGATGCGGTCTGGCTCGGCACCGAAGGCGGAACGGCCGGCGTGGAGTCGCCGGGGCTGCCCGCGTTGTCGGATCTGCTCGGCGAGTTCGTCTCCAACGGGGGCGAGGTGTGGCTCTGCGGAGCGTGCACCAAGCCACGCGGGATCACCGAAGACAAGGTGGTCAAGGGCGCGAAGATCGTCGGTGCCGCGAAGGTCGTCGAAGAGATCATCAACGGCGCGAAGGCCGTGGCGTTCGCGTAACGACGAATCGTGGGCCCCGAGCCGTCGGCTCGGGGCCCAATCCGAGCGAGGGCTACCAGTCGCGCAGCACGAGGCGCAGGATGAGCGGCGCCAGCAGGGTGGCGGCGAACGCCCAGGCGCGAAGGCCTTTCAGCGGCTTGGGCGGGCGCAGGCCGGCCGAGAGAATCTCGTCGGCGTGCGGCGCGCGGACGACGTTCCACGGCGCGAACGCCCCCTGGGCTTGGACGCCGTTGCGGGCGCGGAGCAGGATGCCTCGCGCGCGGCGCGCGTTGGACGCGCGCATCGAGCGTCGCTGCATCATGAAGAAAACCTGGGAGCGTTTCGGGAGCGCCATCTCTTGTCGGAACGCGATCGCCAGGTTCGGGATGTCGAGTTCGTTGTAGACAAACAGCGGAAGCGCCGAGCCATCGCCCGAATACAGATAGCCGTGGCGGCCGCGCGGTTCGGGACGTGGCCGCGAACCCACCGTCGCCCAGCCGTCGTCATGCTCGGCGGCATCTGCGGCGACCGGCGGCACCTTCGCCGCGCCTTGAGTCGGAAGCTGATATGGCACCGGCGAGCGGGCAGGCTCCCACGGGTTGCGTCCGTCCCGGTCGAGCGCGTCGGCGAATGCCGCATGCGGAAGCGCACCCTCGATCGCGAACCGCTCGTTCTTGCAGAACGGCTCGAGCGGCCGGTCGTCGACGGTGACGAACTGCACCGACTCGCGCGGGACGACGAGCGGTTCGGTCCATTCGGGCAACGCGATGCTGACGTGATTCGCTCCGACGGTGACGACGGATGTCTCCCGTTCGCCGCGCGACAGGAAGAAGACTCCCGTGCAGATGCCGAACAGCGCGACGCCCACGCCGCAGACGATCGCAACCGGCGACGGTCCTCCGCCGCCCATGAACGTCAAGATGAACTCCAGGATGGTGAGCGCGCCGAACACCACAACGCCTCCGAACAAACCGCCGATGATGAACATGATCCCGAGGAACTTGGCGCTGCGGAAGCCTCGCGGAGGAACCAGTTGAATCGTGCCGCCGAAGGCCGCGGCGGCGAGATGGGGCGGCATCGGATCGGCCGGTTGAACGGGCGCCGGAGCCGGGACCGGGGCGGGCGGCATCGAGCCGGCGCGCAGCGGCACCGGCGACATCATGTCGTAGCCTTCTTTCCCCCAGGTCATCTCTTGATGTATCGGCCCAAAGGCGGCGCACTTGAACGCCGGCGCGTCATTTGCGCGTCGGCGCGCCCGGCCGCGAGGATGAGGCCCGCCACCACGACATCGAGGGAGCCTTCATGAACCTGCAAGGAAAGACCGCGCTGGTCACGGGCGGCGCGTCGGGCCTGGGCCGCGCGACCGTCGAGACGCTGCACGCGGCCGGCGCGAACGCCGTGATCGTCGATCTGCCGCACGCGCCCGGCGATCAACTCGTCAAGAATCTTGACGAGCGTGCCGTGTTCTCCCCTGCCGATGTCACCAATGCCGAAGAGGTCCAGGCCGGGATCGCCGCGGCCGTCGAGCATTTCGGCGGGCTGCACGTCGCGGTGAACTGCGCCGGCGTCGGCTGGGCGGCGCGGACGCTCTCCAAAGACGGCCCGCACGATCTGGGCGTGTTCACCAAAGTGATCGAGGTCAACCTGATCGGTACATTCAACGTGATCCGCTTGGCCGCGGCACAGATGGCCGCGCAAGAGCCGGACGGCTCCGACGAGGAGCGCGGCGTGATCGTCAACACTGCCTCGATCGCCGCGTTCGACGGCCAGATCGGCCAGGCCGCTTACAGCGCATCCAAGGGCGGCGTCGTCGGGATGACGCTGCCGATCGCGCGCGATCTGGCGCGCATGAAGATCCGCGTGTGCACGATCGCGCCGGGCACGTTCGACACGCCGATGCTCGCGGCGTTGCCGCAAGAGTCGCGCGACGCGCTGGCGGCTGCGATCCCGAACCCGTCGCGCCTGGGCGATCCGCGCGAGTACGGCGCGCTCGTCAAGCACATCTGCGAAAACGCGTTCCTCAACGCCGAGACGATCCGCCTGGACGGCGCGCTGCGAATGGGGCCCAAATGAACATCGACGCGCTGTTGCCGCAGGTTCGCTTGGACTTGGAAGCGCTCGTGCGTATCCCATCGGTCAGCGCCGCCGGGTTCGATCCCGC
>DASWHR010000074.1:0-3523 GCA_036398095.1 Actinomycetota bacterium | reverse complement strand
TCGCCCGTGGCGGTGTCCCAGCGCGGCACGGCGAACGGGAACTCGTGGAATCCGGACCCGCCGACCTTATGTTCGGATTCGACGTCGATGACGACGGAGGCGAACGGCAGGTTGACGGCGTCGGCTCTCCGCGGGTCGCGGTCGGCCCGCGGCATGACCGCCTGCAGGAACGTTACTGGCCGGTCGGGTTCGCCCTTCGCGATGGCCTCGCGCGTCTTCGCGCCGACCCTGTCCTCGCCGAAGCGCTGCACCGCCTGGCGCGCGGAGAGGCGCATCCTGAGGAATAGCGTGTCGACCTCGCCGTCCGCGTTCTCGCAGATGAAGGCGTCGCGCAGATGCGCGGACCGGAACGCGAGCCGGTCGAGCGCGCGGGACTCGCCGATGTACAGGACGCCGGTGCCGAACGTGACCAGGTCGTCGTCCACCTCGCCCGAGCGCTGCACGAAGCGCGCCCGCGGGTTGTAGATCGCGGCGAACAGCCGGTCCTCGACATGATCGAGCCAGGCCCGCACCTCGTCGTCGCGGTCGAGAGCCTCGTCTTCGGCGCGGACGCGGAACCAGCGGGCGGTCTTGGGTTTCAGGAGCCCGTCGATCGCGGCCGCGAGGCCGCGGCGCGCGAGCATCGGCGTGCCGTCGAAGATCTTGTCGGTGCGCTTCGCCCCCGGCCGCGGCTCGCCCGTGAAGCCCACGCGGCGCGGCAGCATCACCTCGGCGAGCTCCTGCCAATGCGACTCCCATTCGCGGCGCTCGCCGGCGAGGGTCTTGAAGCGTTGCAGGATATCGGCGACCTCTTTCGTCATCATAAGCCCTCAGACGATCAAGAACAGGAGCGGCACGATGAGCAGCGCGTCGGGGTCGACCAGCGCGCTGCGGTAGCGCACGGAATTCGGCTCCGGCTCGGGCGCGGCCTCGCCGATCGCGAACCCATGCGTGACGACGTATCGGACCGAGCCGGGCGCGAAGCCGATGCCGCGCCCGATGATGTGGCGGATTGCCATGTTCGATTCTCTGCCCATGACCTCATCCTTCGAGACGGCCGCTTCGCGGCCTCCTCAGGATGAGGTTCTTTCTTCTTCCTCATCCTGAGGAGCGTCCGAAGGACGCGTCTCGAAGGATGAGGTGACGACTTAGCTGGACCTTATCCGGCTCGTGGGGTCGGTGTCGTCATCGAGGGTGAAGGCCATCGCCTCGGTTGTGCCGTCGAGCCGCTTGGTCGAGATCGTCGTCCCCGCAATGGCAAACTGCGCCAAGGTCGACCACAGCATGAACAGGAGCTGCTCGAGGGTGGGCGCTGCGCCGTCGGCGGCGTAGCCCTCGGTCAGGGTGCGCACCCGCATCCTGTCGGCGATCTCGTTCCCGGCGTCGTCGGCGAGCGCCACGGCGTCGATCGCGCCCGAGGCGAACTTGGTCGCGGTGAGCGCCGCGGCGGCGATCTTCGATGCGGTGATCGCGCCGTCGGCGAGCGTCATGGCATCGCCCGGCGCGGCGCGCGAGGCGATCGCCGCGTTGACGTTGGCGCCGGGGAAGCGCGTGGCGTCGGTGAGGATCGCGTCCCGCACCTGGTCGGTCGCGTCCACGCCCTCGATCTTTGAGACGTCCGTGCGCCCGTTGGCGTCGATCGCGAGCAAAGCGAAATTCGCGGGCAACGCGACCGCGCGATCGGCGACGTGCTGGGCGCTGGCGTGTCCGTACGTCGCGATGACGACCGCCTGGTCTTCCCAGGCCTTCGGACCCGACTGGTCGCGGATCGTGACGACGATGCGCGCGGCCTGCATTTCGGTCGCGGTGAGCGCGAGCGAATAGATGCCGTTGCCCTCGTGCGTCGGGTTGTTCGTCGCGTTCGCCGTCGCACCTTCGTCCTTGATGATCTGCGTGTCGCCAGACGCGAAAGTGACCGGTGTCGACTCGAAGTCGGTCGCGCCAAAATCGATCAGCGGGAACAGGATCGTCGTCGCCGCGCCGTATTTGCGTTCGACCTCCATTCAGATCCCTCCTCCGATCCCGCGCAGCACCCCGCGGCCGAAGCCCCGTTCGAACAGGCTCGGAGCCGGGGGCGGCTCGCCACCCTCCGAAACGAAGAAGAACGTCCGCGGCCGAACGGCGCGGAACAACGCATAGGGCTCGTGCACCGCGAGCCACCGTTCCGATGCCGAGAGGACGCGCCCCCACACGGCGCACCAGTAGATGTCGAAGAGCCCCGGCGCCGAGATGCCCGCGCTGCTCTGGCCGTTGACGAGCAAGCGTCCGGAGGAGGTCGTGTCGTAGGTGATGTCGCCAGCCGAATGCGACGCGCTCACACCCGCCATGTTGTAGTAGAGCCACGCCTCCAGGCCCGTGATGGTTTGAATGATCGTGTGTTCAACGTCGGTCGGGACGTCTATTGGATTGCCGAGCGACGGCACAGACGCAGCAAAACCGTTGATGTTATACCAGGCGATGACCCGCGTCTGACCCGTGCCGCCCGGATTGTAATTGAACCCGTAGGACTGGTTCGGGGCGCTGCCGTTGGCGTAGGTCTTGTCGAACGGCCGCGCCCACGCCGCGACGGTTCCGGTTCGGCGGAGCCGGGCCAGCACCGTGACACCGGGCGTCGCCGACGGCTCAAGGAAGCTGTCGCGCTCGTAGTAGTCGCTGTTGGAGTCCGTCCACGCCTGGGTTAGTCCGCCCGGCCCCGCCCGCCATGCCGCGACGGTCGAGCCGACCGTCACCGCTTTGCGGCGGCGCACCAGGTCGAAGGGTTTGCCCGCGCCCTGATTGAACACGACGCAAAATCGCAGGTCGCGGGCGAGCGGGTGATGCCAGTCGATCTCGACCGGCTCCAAAGGCTGGCGGCGCCAGCGTTCGGGGAAGACCAGCGCCGGACCGGCCGAGATTCCGTCAAACATCTTCCACCGAGAACGGCCGATAGTGGAGCTGGTTTTCGTCGTCGGTGTCGGTGAAGCCGCGCGCCGTCGTATTGATGACCAGGGGCTTGAACTTCACCGGAGGCAACACGAGGGCCGGTGTCGCCAGCACGAGTTGGGTGGATACCGCGCGTGTCTCGAACACGAAGGCCAAGAGCGCCTTCTGCGGGTTCACGCTGTCGCCGCCATCGGTGTAGTTGGTGCCGTCCGGCGTCGGCAAGAAATAAAGCTCGACCACCTCACCCGCGACGAAGGCGGAGGCGCCACGCACGCGCAGCTGCCACACGGCGTAGAGAAGCCGGTCGGACGACCCGGTCAGGTCGATCTCGTCGCCGATCTTGTTCGCTCCGGACGCGAGGTTCTTGAGCGTCGGCGCCGTCGCGTCGCCGCGGATCGCGAGGGTGAACGTGCCGAGTGCGGTGTACTTCAATGTCATGTGAGCGCCCTCGTCTTGGCGATGTCGCCCGGCAGCACGGCTTCGAGTCCGATCTCGGTGGCCCGGCTCACCGTCTCCTGGCGCGCCGCGGCGAGCGCCGCGATGGTTTGCGAGCCCGCGCCGAACACTTGCACGAACACTTCGGCCTCGCGTCCAGCCGGATTGACGGTGCCGAAGCCGAGGA
>DASWHR010000073.1:0-16244 GCA_036398095.1 Actinomycetota bacterium | reverse complement strand
CGGACGAGTGCGCAATTCCCCCTTGTAGTGAAACATCCGAAATAGGACTATCAAGGGGACGGGTGAGGTCGGCTTGGGCCGGCGAGGGCTTGCTTATCCCATCCGGGTGTTTACATACCGTCTGTCCGTTGTTACCATCGTTTCCATAGTGGAAACCATGGATAGGAGACGGGTCCTCGGAAGGGGGAGACCGATGCGCTCTTGGAGCCGAGGTCGTGCCGTGGGCGGATCGGCAATCGCCTTGGTCTTGCTCGCCTCGATGCTCGTCGGGACGGCCCCGGCCGCGACGTCCTCGTCGTATCTCGTCGTGTGGGCCGGCGATTGGAACGCGGGGGATGCTGCGGCCTCGGCACCGAGCCTTGCGATCGAAGCCGGAGCCGACCTGGCCCCCGGGCCCGATTTCCTGGCCGTGATCGATGCGGATCCTTCGTCGACGGACTACGGCCGGATCGTGCGAACGATCCCGGTCTCGTTGCTTGAGAACGAGCCGCATCACATGCAGTACTCGTGGAAGCCCGGGGATCGAGTCTTCGCCGGCGGGCTGTTCAGCGACCGAACGTTCGTCTTCGATGTCGACGCCATCCCCGACGTGTCGCTGGCCGGCGTCGTCGAACCGCTCGACACGCCGTGCGGATCCGTTCCCGACGCGTACTGGGTCCTGGGCGACGGAACCGCCTACGGAACCTATATGGGCGGGCCGAATGCGGCGGGCGATCCGCGGTGCAACAACGGAATCTCGAACGGTTTCGCGGGCACGCCCGGCTCGATCGTTCGCATCGGCCGCGACGCGCGGGTGCTGTCTGAGACCTCTGCCGCCGGGAATCCGAATCAGCCGCACCCCAACGACGCCGGCCGGCCGGCGCAGTGCGTGTCGAATCCGCCGCTCGCGCGCGCCTCGTGCGCGAACCCGCACGGCATCCAGGTGCGGGAAGACCTGAACGTGATGATCACGTCGGACTATGCCGAGCCGCGCAACGTTCCGATCGATCCGGCGTCGGTTCCCGATCCGAATGTGTTCCGCGACACCGTTCGGGTCTGGAACATTCGCGACCGCGATCGTCCGCTGCTGCATTCGGTGTCGGTGATGCCGCGGGGTTCGATGGCGTTCGCTCCGCCGCCGCAGGTGGATGCGCGCGGCGTGATGGGGATCATGGAGACGACGGTCACCAACCTGCCGGGCCATCGAGGCGCGTTCGCGTCGAGCATGTGCGGCGGGCAGATCTACTATTCGGCCGACATCACGGTCCTGAACCCGATGTGGCGGCAAGTCTTCGACATCTCCGCGGCCGCCAACGCGCTCGATCCGGCGGTGGGACGCGTGCAGGGATGCACCGGCGGCGGCTGGCTTCAGACCAGTCCGGACGACACGACCCTGTTCCACGCGGTGATCGGCCGCAACGCCGGCACGCTGGGCACCGGTGATCCCGGCGTTCCCAAGATGCTCGCGGCGATCGACATTCGCTCGCTCGTCGCGATCCCGCCGTCGGAGTGGACGCTGGACTCGACGACGATTTGTACGATCGACACGGTTGCCGAAGTCACCGGCGGCGGGTCCGAGCCGTCGTGTCCGTCGGTTGCCGGTGTCGTCGAACTGGCGGACGCGACCACCGGCGGACCGCATTGGGGCTCGATGGACACGTTCACCTTGTCGACCGACTCGAACCGGCTGTCGTCGGTCACGCGCATCGCTGTTACCAACTACTTCGTCGGACGCTCCGGTCTGGACGGCAACCACGGCCTGTGCATGGTCGACGTCGCCGCCGACGGATCTTTGTCGATCGACGGCGACTTCCGGGACGAGCACACCGGCGATGCCTGCGTGTCGTTCGATCGCCCGATCTGGCCGCACGGCGCGTTCGGCAGAGCCAAACCGCATTCGATGCTTTTCGTCACGCCGCAGTAGCGGCACCGTCGAGGGAGGTGAGTCCCGAAACTACGTCCGATGTCACCGAATGACCGGGGGGAATCAGGCATGAAAATATTCGTTCGCACCATGCGTCGAACGTCGGCGCTCGCGCTGGTCATCGGCCTTCTGATGGCCGTCTCGGCGTCCGGGCCGGCTTCGGCATCGAGGTTCGGCAAGGCAGGTGTTCCGCAGTTCCCGTCGTTCCCGTACGAGCAGCGACTCGGATCCGGCGGCCCACCACCGTTCATCCAAGACCAGAGCGACCCGCACAAATGGGTGTGGACGATCGATCCCATGCAGTACGCAGCCACCGGGACGATCACGTTCTGGGACTACTCCAACGCCATCACCCAGGAAGGGTTCATGAGCGGACCCGGCGGCGCGAGCGTGAACGATTTCCAGGTCACCTCGCCCGTCACCGGCATCAAGGGCTTCGACTTCGATCGTCCTTCGTTCACGCAGGACGTGGATTCGGTCGAGGCCGACTTCTTGACCCCGGATCCGAAGCACGACATCCACACCGACTTCGATCCGACCGCGTATCACCCCGACGAACTGCCGGTTCCGACGCCGTTCGCGACGTGGACCGACGCCAACATCGACGGCGCGGCCAACCTGTACAAGTTCGCCTACTCCGTCGCGCCGGGCACGCAGTTCATGAACATGCAGGTCGATAAGGCCGGCAACTACTACGTCGCCCGACGGGACATGCAATGGGAGTGGATCGACGAGCTGGTGTTCAAGAACTCGGCCGGGGAAATCCAGCGTGAGGACACGCAGTTCAACATCCAGCCGTACCCGATCAGCGATGCGTACGGCTGGTGCGGGGCACTGGTGATGCCGGACCCGAACAGCCTGGAGTCGATGGCCGGCCAGCTCATCAAGGACATCGCATTCGACGTGTTCGCTGCCGATCAGTCGGCTGCGACCGGGCTGCCTCCGATCGCGCGCGAAGTCGTGCCGTCGTTCGTGATGCGCTCGTTCGGCATCTACGAAGTGGACGTCACAATGATCGCGACCGGAACGCGTCAGCAGTTCACTGGGATCGCGAAGGGCGTTCACACGCGTCCGGTCGAAGTCACGATCGGCGATGTGACGTATCCGGCCGGCTCGCGCGTCGCGCCGGGCGACCCGGACTTCGGGCACTGGCTCAACCGCGTCTCGCCGTTCGCGGCCGGCGTCGTGCCGATCGGCGCGTGGGTCATCAACGAAGGAACCGACTACATGCAGGTCGTGCCGGCCGGAACGCCGGGTGCGGTCTGGCACCAGAACAAGTTCGCCGGCGCCGCATTCTTGGTGCGCGGCGATATGGAACGTCGCATCAACTACATCAACGCCGCAACCAGCCTCGCCGGCGATCAGAACACGATCACCGGATTCAACGAGGTCTACTACGATCTGATCGCCGGCAGTGCGACGAACCCGGACACGGGCCAGCCGTGGAAGCGCGCCGATTGGGTCGATTGGGAGGTCGGCGGGATCGACCCCGTCGCCAACGGATACTGAAACGAAGCCGCATCGCGGCGGGGCGCCGTCACCGCGCCCCGCCGCGTGCGGTTCAACACGAGTCGGCGGTCCCCGGCGGCGCGTCGGCGTCGGTCGCGACCGAGACGAAGAACGAGTAGATCCGCCCTTGAATCCTCGACGCCGAGGCGGGCGAGTAGCCGATCACGGCCGTCGCGACCATGCGGGCTTTGCCGGCGACGATCGTCGTGACCGGCTCGGGCCCGCCGCGCGCTTCATGACAAGAGTGGAGTTGCCATCCGTTCGCGCGAAGTCCCGCGAGGATCACGCCCTTGAGCGCCTCTGCCTGCGTCGGGCTGTTGAAGAACGCGACCACGCCGACCGGCGAGACCGCGCTGTAGAGGACGGTACGCGTTCCCGGAAGCGGAAAGTCGTCGGGGAACTCGGCCGGGAGCGCATCGTCGGTCGAAACGCGCTCGTTGGGGACTTCTCCGGGCGAGCCGACCGGCCGCGGCTCGTCGGACGTGCACGCCGCGAGCGCCAGCGCCGCGGCAAGCGCCGCGGTCGCAACCGACCGAATCCCCCCTCCCACGGCAGACGATCGTAGCGCGACGGGGAGCCCTCGCGTTCGCAGCGTCAACTCAAAGCGGCCGAATCGGGCGGTCGATGATCGGCCGGGTCGGTCGATTTCATGGGGCCGATGGACCCCGCGCAGCCGGGTCTTTCCGCGCTGTCGCCCGGAGCGGAAACCTGTGACGCTTTGACCACCAGACGGAGGTTCAGATGTCTGATCCGATCGAGATCCGTATTCATGGCCGCGGAGGGCAAGGCACGGTAACCCTGGCCGCGCTCATCGTGGATGCCGCGTTTCGAGCCGGCTGGTGGCCACTCGGATTTCCGTCCTTCGGCACCGAACGAACCGGTGCGCCGGTTTCTGCCTTCGTCCGTCTGGACAAAAGCCCCGTGCGCGACCGGAGCGAGGTTCGCTCGCCATCGGTCGTGGTGGTGCAGGATCCGACTCTGATCCATGTGGTGGACGTGATGGCGGGAGCCACCAACGCCACGCTGATCGTGAATGCCCGATCGGTTCCGGCCGGGCTTCCACCCGGGACGGTCGTCGTTGCGGCGTCGTCCATCGCAATGCAACGGCTCGGCAGGCCGATCACCAGCACGGCGATGCTCGGCGCGTTCGCCGGGGCGACCGGGCTCGTAGGCATCGACGCAGTCACCGCCGCAATCGAGTCGCGCTTCGCCGGCGACGTGGGAGCCCGCAACGTGGCGGTCGCGCGAGAAGCGTTCGATTCCGTTGCCGTCGCCGAGGCGATCGTATGAAGCCGCTGCCGGCAGGCCTGGTTGCCCGCCCGGGGTCGAGTGTAGAGAACGAGACCGGCGCATGGCGCACCAAGGTGCCCAAGTTCCTGATGCAGACGTGCACCGGATGCGACCTGTGCGCTCTGTTCTGTCCCGAAGGAATCGTGTACCGCGTGGACAAGAAGATCTATTCGTTCGACGAGAAGTACTGCAAAGGATGCGGCATCTGCGCCGCCGAATGTCCCGTCGCCGACATCGTCATGATCGAGGACGCGCTATGAAAGTGATGGAGGGCAGCGGCGCGATTGCCGAAGCGGTGATTCTGGCGCGGCCGCAGGTCATCGCCGCCTATCCGATCACGCCCCAAACGCACATCGTCGAGGATCTCGCGCGTGCCGTCGTCGATGGACGGCTGGCCGCGGAATTCTTGACAGTCGAGAGCGAACATTCCGCGGCCAGCGCCGTGCTGGGCGCGTCGGCGGCCGGCGTCCGGACGTTCACCGCGACATCGTCGCAAGGCCTTCTGTACATGTCCGAAGTCGTCTTCGATATTGCCGGCATGCGCCTGCCCGTCGTGATGGCCGTTGCGAACCGCGCGCTCTCGGGGCCGCTGTCGATCTGGAACGACCATCAGGATGCGATGACGATGCGAGATTCGGGGTGGATTCAGATCTACGCGCAGACCGCGCAGGAAGCCCACGATCTGCAACTGCTCGCCTATCGCGTTGCCGAAGATCCGTCCGTTTCGCTTCCGGTCATGGTCTGCGTCGACGGTTTCGTACTGACGCACGCATTCGAGCCGGTTGAGCCCATCACCGATGAACAAGCCGACCTGCTCCTGCCGCCGTTCGCGCCGCTCGCCGTACTGGATCCGGCCGATCCGAAGACGTTCGGGGCCTACGCCGAGCCGAGCATCTACACCGAGGCTCGGCTTGCCGTCGACCGCGCGATGAGCGCGGCCGAACCCGTCTATGCACAGGCCTTGCACGATCTCGGCATCGTCGCCGGGCGCCGGTACGATCCGTGGTTCGATCGGTACCGGCTCGACGACGCCGAGGTCGCCCTGATCGTGATGGGAACCGCCGCCCAGACCGCGCGGATCGCAATCGATCGCGCCCGCGAACAAGGCCTTCGAGCCGGCTTGCTCGCGCCTCGCCTGTTCCGTCCCTTCCCTTCGAGCGAGATTCGGGAGGCGCTTGCCGGTGTGGGTCGCGTCGTGGTGATGGATCGGGCGGTATCGCTGGGAGCCGGGGGGATCGTCGCGAGCGAGATCCGGTCGGCGTTGTACGGCTCGCCGGCGCGCGTGGTCGGTGTGATCGCCGGACTCGGCGGCCGCGATGTTTCGATCGACACGCTCGAACGCGCGCTGCGTGCCGACACCGACGCCTGGATCGACGCGCAGGAGGCGACGACGTGAACGAGCTTCATCTGATCGCGCCGGGCCACCGTGCATGCTCCGGATGCGGCCTGTTGATCGGGGCGCGGCTGGCAATCGACGCGGCCGGTCCCAACACCGTTATCGCGAACGCGACCGGATGCTTGGAGGTCACCACGACCGCCTTCCCGCAGTCGGCGTGGCGCGTTCCGTGGATCCATTCCGTGTTCGGCAACGCCGCTGCCGTCGCGACCGGAGTCAGCGCCGCGTTGCGCGCTCGCGGCATCGACGCGCCGGTGATCGCCCAGGCGGGCGACGGCGGCACTGCCGACATCGGCCTCCAGGCCTTGTCGGGCATGCTCGAACGAGGCGACGACGTCCTGTTCATCTCCTACGACAACGAGGGCTACATGAACACCGGCGTCCAGCGAAGCGGCTCGACGCCCTATGACGCGGCCACGACGACGACGCCGGCCGGTCCGTTCTCGTCGGGCAACCGGCATCCCAAGAAAGATCTGATCGGGATCGTCCTGGCGCACCGGCCGGCCTACGTTGCGACCGCAACGCCGGCCTACCACAAAGACCTTCAGCGAAAGGTCCAGCGCGCCGTGCAGATGAAGGGCCCTCGATATCTGCACGTGCTCGTTCCCTGTCCGGTCGGGTGGGGATTCGATCCCAGCCAGACCATCGAGGTCGCGCGTCTGGCGGTTCGGTCCAACCTGTTCCCGCTCGGCGAATGGCGGGACGGCGAGCCGGTCAAGATCAAGAAGTTCGCCGCCCCGGTGTCGGTTGACGAATACCTTCGCGTCCAATCTCGCTTCGCTCATCTGTTCGCAGGCGAGCACGGCGCGAAGGAACGGGCGCTCATTCAATCCACGGCGGACGCAGCGGCCCGTCGCTACGGCCTGAGCATCTACCAGAGCGTGCCGGTTGTGGCCGGCCAAGAGGGGTGAGACCCATGAAGGGTGAAGCGACCGTTCTGATCGTCGGCGAGAACCCGGCGAGGACGAGCACATGGCGAGACTGGCTCGAGCGCGCCGGCTATTCGACGCTGATCTGCCCGGGTCCGACGCTGACCCCTTGTCCGCGGCTGGGCGCCGCTCGCTGCGCGCTCCGCGAGGTCGCCGATGTCGCCGTGGTCGAGGTGCAAGGGCCCGGCGAGGCTCATCCGTACGGCGAATGGCACGAGCATGCCTGCACGCGTTTGCCCGACGACGGCACGACGATCTTCGTGTCCGACGAGGGGACGCAGAGCATGCACCATCCGCTGACGCCGGTCGCGCTGATCGGCGGAGTCGAACAGCTCCTCGAACGGCGAGCAGTGGGCCCCCAGAGGCTCGAACTCTGTCCGCCGGATTAAAAGTCCGGTGCTCTACCCGGTGAGCTAGGGGCCCCGCGCGCAACTGTAGCAACACGGGACCGCAAACGAGCCGGACCTTGTGATATCTGGTTCGGCTCGTTCCCCGGGAGACGGCCGGGCGGGGTCGGCACGAGACCTTGGGACGGGATCGATTCGCGCACCCCTCGCTGTATCGTGTCCGCTCTTCGGTCTTGCGCCGGCGGGTTTCCCACTCCGGCCGCCGGTTTCCCGGTGGCTCGATCATCGACGCGGCCGGGGGAGATGTCGGCAGCGAATCCGACACATCGAGTGTGACGAACGTCACACAAGAACAACAAGACCCAGGGCAGGGGGATTGTCACCCGGGTATGGTTGTGTGCGAAACGCTTATCGATAGAAGATCGTGGTCACCCAGTAGGCGCCGCTCGCTCCGCGGCAGATTCCCACGCCGAGCGCTCGGTAGCGGCCGTCCAGGATGTTGTCGCGATGGGATCGCGACGCCATCCAAGCCTTGTGGATTTCGTAGAGGTTCCAGCCTACAGCGACGTTCTCGCCGAGCATCCGCCAGCCGCGCACCTGCTTGGTCAGGCTTGGGTTGTGATACAGCCGGTCGCCTCGTGCCATCGCGCACGAATGGTTGCGCGCCGTGTTCGACAGCGATTCCCAGACGGCCAGCGAGCGAAGCTTGCGGAGGTAGTGCTCGTGGTTGACGCGCCAGGCGACGTCCTTCTCGTCCCGCGTGATGGCATGGGCCGGCGCCGCGAGGCTCATGACGAGAAGCGACGAAAGCGCGATGACGATCAACCGCGCCGACAGCTTGTGTGAACGCATCAAAAAACCCCTGACTCGAACGACTCCTGGTCCCGGACGTATCCGCGATCTGCGAATCCGTCCCAGGAGCCCTCGCGAGGAGGGGCCCTGTCCTTCGGTAGCCCGGCTGCCTTGGCGCGAGATGCGCGACAGGCCCGTGGCTTTGCGTCCCGCCGTTTCCGACGGTTTGCCGTTCTCGGGACCGTGTTCCACGGTAGGTATCGGCGCGGCCGAATCACCGGTTAAGCGCGGCCTACAAAATCGGCAGGTAGCGGTCGATTTCGAAGGGAGAGACGTAGGCGCGGTATTGATTCCATTCGGCACGCTTGTTCCGGATGAAGAACTCGTGGACGTGCTCGCCCAGGACGTCGCGCATCAGGTCGCTTCGCTCGAGTTCGGCGACGGCTTCGAAGAGGTTCTCGGGCAGCGCGCCGATGCCGTGCGCGCGACGTTCGGCGTCGGTCATCTCCCAGATGTTGTCGGCCGCCTCGGGTGGCAACTCCGCGTTGGTCGCGATCCCATCCAGGCCGGCGCGAAGGATCGCGGCGAACGCCAGATACGGGTTGCAGGACGGGTCGAGGGTGCGGACTTCCAGGCGAACGTCGGAGCGGCCGTTGGGCACGCGCAGCATCGCCGAGCGATTCTGATGTGCCCAACAGATCGATGTCGGCGCCTCGAATCCAGGAACGAGTCGCTTGTAGGAGTTCACCCACTGGTTGCACACCGCGGTGATCTCACGCGCGTGTCGGAGCACGCCGGCCACGAACGCGCGCGCGATCTTGGACAGATTGTCGGGCGCGTCGGGATCGTGGAACGCATTGCGGTCGCCTTCGTAGAGGGCCATGTGCGTGTGCATGCCGCTCCCCCATGCGCCTTGGATCGGCTTGGGCATGAACGTGGCGTACACGCCGGCTTCGGCGGCGACCTCTTTCACCGCAAGCCGCGCGGTCATCACGCCGTCGGCCATCGTGAGCGCATCCGAGTCGCGCAGGACGATCTCATGCTGACTCGGTGCCACCTCGTGATGAACCGACTCGACCGGGACGCCGACCTGCTCCAGATAGAACACCGTGCGCTTGCGCAGATCCGATGACACATCGAGCGGCGTCAGATCGAAGTAGCCGCCCTGGTCCAGCGGCTCGCACGATTCTTGATCGCGAAAGTAGAAGTATTCGAGTTCGGGGCCGACGTAGAACGTGAAGCCCATCTCTTGTGCGCGGGCGAGCGCGCGCTTGAGCACCCAGCGCGGATCGGCCGGGCTGGGGTCGCCGTCGGGGGTGAGCACGTCGCAGAACATGCGTGCCACGCCGGCCTGCTCGGGCCGCCACGGAAGGATTTGAAATGTCGACGGGTCGGGTCGAGCGACCATGTCGGATTCCTGCACGCGCGCGAATCCTTCGATCGCGCTGCCGTCGAATCCCATGCCTTCATCGAAGGCGGCCTCCAGTTCGGCCGGCGTGATTGCGAACGCCTTCAAGAAGCCGAGCACGTCGGTGAACCACAGGCGGATAAAGCGGATGTCGCGCTCTTCGACGGTGCGTAGCACGTACTCGGTGTCGATCATGGCGTCATCCTATCCACGGCTGCGGGGCGGGCCTTCCATCTTGTAGCCGACGTTGCGGACGGTTGCGATCATGGCTTCGTGTTCGGCGCCGAGCTTGGATCGCAGGCGGCGTACGTGGACGTCGACGGTGCGTGTGCCGCCAAAGAAGTCGTAGCCCCAGACTTCCTGAAGCAGCATGCTGCGCGAGTAGACGCGTCCCGGCCGCTGCGCAAGGTAGGAGAGCAACTGAAACTCTTTGTAGGTCAGATCAAGCGGGCGGCCGCGCAGGCGTACCTGATACGTCTCGGGATCGATCACGAGATCGCCTACGCGGATGACGCTGGACGATTCGGCGACTTGCGAGCCGATCGTGAGCCGGATGCGCGCGAGCGCTTCCGGAACCGAGCAGCCCTCCACCAAGAACGAGTCGGCGTCCCAGTCGGGTCCGATCGCGTCGAGCGTGTCGGGAGCGAGGATCGCGATGATGCGAAGGTTCGAGGACGACGCGCGTGCGCCCCGGCAGGCGTCGCGTCCCCGGGCCAAGTCTTTGGCGGCGTCGACGATCAGCACGTCGGGTTCGGGCCCGTTGCCGCGCGGATCGCCGATGCCCGCCAATCCGACGCGGTGGCCCCCCTCTTCCAGGCCGGCGGCGAGCGAGGTCACTCCGTCGGTCCGGTCGCTCACGATCAGGATGTCGGCCACGAATCGCTACCCTTCCGGAAGAAAACGAAAAACCCTCAGGCCGCGGCAACATTGCCTGAGGGCAGCGGCCCCGCCATGTTGCACCGCGGCGCCGTTCCCCGCAAAGTAGCAGACACTTCGCGCCCCTACAAGGAGAATCGATTGCCTTCCCTTCGACTGCCGGTTTCCCGGCGCCGCCGCCCGCTGCTGGGCGCCGCGCACGATGGCGACTTCCGCGCGCCTCATTCACATTTCTGGTGCGACGCCGCCGACGGCGTCCGCTTAGCCGGCACGATGCTCGGCGATCCGTCGAGCACGACCGGCGTCGTGCTGGCGCACGGCTTCATGGGATACCGCCGCAAAATGAAGAACCGTTTTCTGGCCGAAACGCTGGCGCAGCGCTTTCGCGTCTTCGCCTTCGACATGCGCGGTCACGGCGAGTCGGGGGGCGCCTGCACCGGTGGGGCGATCGAGCAGCTCGACGTCGAAGCGGTCGTCGCCGCGGCCCGGCGCCGGGGCCTCGAGCGGATCGTGACCGTCGGCTGGTCGCTGGGCGGGATCGCCGTCGTCCGGCACGCCGCGCAGTTCGGGGGAGTGGACGGCGTCGTCGCGATCTCAACGCCCGCGCGGTGGACGAGTGAGTCGAAAGCGGTTCGGCGAACCACGTGGCTGTTCACCAGCCCGGTCGGCCGGGCGCTCGCGAATCGAGTGATGCACACGCGAATCGACTTGCGGACAGACATGCCCGAGCCTCCGGTCGAAGCGGTCCGCAGGATCGCGGCGCCGATCCTGATCGTCCACGGCGCGAACGATCATTTCTTCGGTGTCGACGCCGCCACCGAGCTGTACGCGGCGGCCGTCGAGCCGAAGCAGTTGATGATCCGCGAGGGATTCGGCCACGCTGAGGATGGCTTTACGCCGGACTTCGCGGCCGAGCTGGCGGACGCGATCGTGGCATTTTCGGCGCGTGTGTAGCGATCAGTCCCGCGCGTTTGCGCGCGGCTTCGGCCGCGCCTAGCCTTCCGCCGTCGTGTTCGAACGACTCGGATCCATCGCGTCCCGTCACCACATCAGGATCATCGTGGTGTGGGCATTGCTGGCCGGGGCGCTCATCGCCTTTGCTCCTCGGCTGGAGTCGGTCGTCACCTCGGATGTGAGCGCGTTCCTCACCGACGACGCGAGCAGCGTTCGCGCGGTCCAGGTCTTGGCCGAGACATGGCCCGACGATGATCTCGGGAACTCCGCGGCGATTATCGCGCAACGCGAGCCGCGACTGCGTCCCGCCGATGTCGCTTTCCTGGCGTCCCTCGAGGAATGGCTGCGCGGACCGGACGCGCCGGATGCGATCAACTCGACGCTGTCTGCCCGCTCTCGTCCCGAACTCGCTCGCGTGCTCGTCTCGGAAGATGAAACGACCGAGATCGTCGTTGTCACCTTCACGACGCCGCCGTTCGAACCGCCCACGAACGAGGCGGTCGAGGCGATCCGCGCCCACGTCGCCGGCAAGCGCGTCCGCGGCCTGGCGGTCTTCGTCAGTGGAAACGCCGGCGTGGCCGCCGATCAGGCCTCGGCGATCAAAGAGTCGATCGAGCGAACGACGGTCGTCACGCTCGCGCTCGTGGTGCTGATCCTGCTATGGGTCTACCGGTCGCCGGTCACGCCGATCGTGCCGCTCGTGACCATCGGCGTCGCGTTCGTCGTCGCACAAGGGATCGTGGCGCTGCTTGCCAAGGCCGGCATGCAAGTGTCGTCGCTGGTTCAGCAGTTCATGATCGTGATCGTGTTCGGCGCCGGCACCGACTATTGCCTGTTCATCGTGTCGCGATTCCGCGAGGACATCACTCGCTCGCACGAATATCGCCGCACCATGATCGGGACCGTCGCGATCGTCGGCGCCGTGATCGCATCGTCGGCCGCGACGGTCGTCGTCGGTTTCACCGCACAGGGGGTCGCGCGGTTCGGGATGTTTCGAACGACCGGGCCGGCGATGGCGATCAGCGTGCTGATCACGCTCGCGGCCGGCTTGACTCTGACGCCGGCGCTGATGCGCCTGTTCGGCCGAACGCTGTTCTGGCCGGCGCATCCCGAAGCTGAGACACCGCTCGACGCTCGCGCCGAGTCGGTGAAGGTGACGGCATGAGATGGCGACGGCTCGCGCGGTTCGTGCGCGTGCATCCCATTCCGGTCCTCGTCGTGTCGCTGTTGTTGCTCGTCCCGCCGGCTGCGGCCACGACCAAGACCCGCCTGTCCTACAACGAACTGCGAGCGCTTCCCGTCTCGGCGGATTCGGTGCGCGGCTACGAGGCGCTCGCCGGTCATTTCGATCAGGGCGAGATCGCGCCCGTCGTCGTCGTGGTGCGGGGCCGGTCGTCGCTGTGGACCGACGCGGGATTTCGCGCGATCAACGACCTGACCGTCGCGCTGTCGAAGATTCCCGGCGTGTCGGTCGTCCGGTCGCTCACGCAACCGACCGGCGGCATGTTCACGGCCGAGGATCTCGCCGAAGCCGGACTCGGCGATCTGCTCGCCTTCCCCGATCGGCTTCAAGAGGGGGCCGACGGAGCCGGCGAGATCATCGGCGGTCTGACGCTGATCCGAGATGGCCTTCGGGAGATGGGCGATCGCCTTCCCGAGCTTCGCCGGGGGCTGGCCGCGGGCGCCGACGGAACCGTCGCGATGCGCGGCGGGATCAGGCAGATGCGCGACGGCGTCCGCCGGATGCGTGACGGTTTGGACGAGGCTGCGGAGGCGCTCGATCAGGCGGGAGCCGGCAACGACCTCGCCGATCTCGCGGCCGGCGCGGCGACCGACTCGAAGACCGCGTTCGACGACCTCTATCACGATGCGCTTCCCACGTCGCAGGCCGACCCGGCCGTGCAGGACGCGATCATTCGCACCGGCCGCGCCTACGCGCAGCTCACCGGCCGCGATCCGATCGATCCGTCGAAGCCGGCGAGCGACCCGTCGAATCCCGGACGCGACGACGACATCAAGCGTCTCTACGATGCGGGGGGCGTCGAAGGGTCGCTGCGCCGGATCGCGAGCGGCCTTCGCGAGGCCGTGGACGGCCTCCGCCGCATCGACGCCGGGCTCGTCCAGATCGACGACGGGCTCGCCGAGCTCGGTCCCGGCCTGCGACGCGCATCCGCCGGCGTCGCCGATGCGGTTGCCGGGATCGAGCAGATGGTCGGCGGCCTCGACCGGATCATCCCCGGACTGCAACGATTGCGCGCGGGCCTGGCGGAAGGCGCCGCCCGGTTCCGCAGCGCCGGCTTCGGCAACATCGAGACGGCCGGCAACCTCGGGTTGACGCCCGCGCTGGTCGATTCGGTTCCCGGGCTCGCCGAACAACTCGGGTTCTTCGTCGACGATGACCGGCGAACCACCCGATTGTTCGTCACGTTGGAGAACGAGCCGTATCATCCCGACTCGCTCGACGCAGTCACCGAGATCGAACGGACCGGGCCGCAGTCGCTCAACGACACGCCGCTGGAAGGTCTGCCGGTCCTAGTCGGCGGCGCCGCCTCCTTCTTCGACGACATCCGCGTGCTGTCGAAAGCCGACATGCCGATCATCATCGCGGCCGTGCTGCTGGGCATCCTGTTCGTGCTGATCCTGCTGCTTCGCAGCATCATCGCTCCCCTGTATCTGATCGCAACCGTCGTGTTGTCGCTGCTTGCGACGCTCGGCTTGACGACGCTGGTGTTCCAAGGGTTGCTGGGCCATCCCGGCGTGTCCTGGTGGCTACCGCCGTTCCTGTTCGTCATGCTGGTCGCGCTCGGCGCGGACTACAACATCTTCTTGATGTCGCGGATCCGCGAAGAGTCGAAGCGTCGCACGACCGCCGACGCGACGGCGGTCGGTCTTGCCGCGACCGGACACGTGATCACGTCGGCTGGATTGATCCTCGCCGGAACGTTCGCGGCCCTGATGCTCGCGCCGCTGCGCAGCATGCAGCAGTTCGGCTTTGCCGTCAGCGTCGGTGTCTTGCTGGATACGTTCGTCGTGCGAAGCTTGATGGTTCCGTCGATCGCGATTCTGCTCGGCCGCCACAATTGGTGGCCGAGCCGCCGCGCTTGGGCGAAGTGACGCGCCGGTACCGGGTACGATTCACGCGATGAACGAGCCCGCCGCCGTCTTCGATCCCGACGCCCCGGATCCCGGCGATGATCCCGGCGATGCTCGCGCGTCGCGAGGGTTTCCCGATGCGCGGACGGTCGCCTTCTCGTTGATGTTCGCCGGCGTTGCCGCGACCGCGTTGATCCTGTCACCGGTCACGCTGTTCGCCTTGATGCTGGCTCTGTGCATCGCGTCGGCCGGCGAGTTGTATCGAAGCGTTCGGCGCGCAGGGGCCCGGCCGATTCCGCTGGCCGGCTTCGCCGCGATCGGTGGCGTCTTCGCGCTCGCCTATCACGGCCCGGACGCGCTGCTCGGCGGCATTCCCGCCGTTGCGGCCGCTGTGGCCGGCGTCTCGCTGGTTGCGATGATCGCGCTTCGCCGCGTGGACGGCGCGCTTGCCGGCGCGGCGAGCACCGTTGCGGTTGCGCTCGTCGTCGGCGTGCTCGGCTCGTTCGTCGTCACCATCCGCCAGGTCGAGTCGGGGTTCCGCGTCGCGCTGACATTTGCGCTGATGGTCGCGGCCGGCGATGTTGCGGCGTCCCTCGCCGGACGACGCTTCGGCTCGAGGCCGCTCGCGCCCTCGATCGGCCCGGACAAGACGTGGGGGGGACTGGCCGGCGGCACGGCCGGCGTGATGATTGCCGCTGCTGTTGCCGGCGCGTCGATTCAGGCGCCGATCACGATGTCGCGCGCGATGATGCTCGGCGTGCTCGTTGCCGTCGCGCTGCCGCTCGGCGATCTTTCCGGCGCGATGATCGTGCGGGACGGGCCTCCGCCGCGAAGCGCCGGCTTCTTCGGCCGCGGCGGCGTGCTCGACCGCATCGACGGGCTCTTGTTCGCTGCGCCGATCTTCTATTTCGCCTACCGCGCGATGGTTCGATAGCAATGCGACTCACCAGACGGCTGCTGATCACCGCCGCGATCGGCGGGTCGCTGTTCCTCGGCGCGAACGTCGCCGTCGAACGCGTCGCCGAAGGACGGATCGCCGCGCAAGCGCAGAAGTCGTTCGGAACCGCCGAACCGCCGATCGTCTCGCTCGGCGGGTTCCCGCTCATCGTGAACATCCTGCAAGGGACGATTCCCAGCGCTTTTCTGGAAGGCCGCGATCTGACGGTTCAGGATCTGCGCGTTGCCGTCCTGCGGATCGAATTGGAGGGCATCAAGGCCAGCCTGTCGGACGTGACGGCCGGCAAGCCGATCGGCGTGCAGCGCGGCCTCGCTCAGGCCGAAGTGACCTCCGAGGCCGTCACGGCGTTCGTGCGCAGCCGCGATTACAAGGTCACCGTGGTGGTCCTGCCCGGCACGATGCGCGTGACCGGCCCGGTGCGCGGCGCGACCGGCGTCGCCGAAGGGGTGCCGAAGCTGACCGGCCGGTTGCTGCGGTTCGTGCCCGACACCGTTGCCGTCAACGGAAAGTCGCTCTCGGGTGTCGCGCTGACCGACGCCCGCGAGGCGCTCACCTTTCAAGTGGACCTGCCGCTTCTGCCCGGCGGGGCCAGGATCACCTCGGTCGACCTTCGAAAGGACCGGGTCGTTCTGATCGCCACAATGCGGAACGCCACGCTCGACTTGTCGGGCTCGTCCTGAAATATCCGATGCGAATGTTTCGGAACCGGGAATTGACCGGAGTGCCCGGGGGTTTCTATGGTAGGAACCGTAGAAACCCTGGGAGTGGTGAGGAGCAGACCCGATGGCT
>DASWHR010000072.1:0-44686 GCA_036398095.1 Actinomycetota bacterium | reverse complement strand
TGCGGAATGTCTGCCGCCCCGCGATGAGCAATGCCAGCGCCAGCACCATGCCGCCGTAGAGCGCCTTGATCCCCGACGGCGCATCGGCGCCGAGTGCTTCGGCAAACCCGGTGATCGTGTCCACCGGAACCGGTGGCGTGTTCTCATATCGGGGGAGCAGCGGGCCACCGTCGGGGAACTCGCCTCCGCCGATGCCGCCGATCGCCGTCCCGCCGCCGAAATCCCCTCCGAAGTCGAAGTCGTCGTCGAAGTCGAACGTCGGCTCCGGCGGCAGCGGCTGGAACCTCGATGCGGCCGTCGTACCACCGAGCGCGACTCCTACGTCGACCGCACGCTCCATCAAGAACAGCGGGCAGGCGATCGCCGGCAGCACACTTTCGTTGACCTCGATGCGGTCGGGCAACTGGTCGTAGGGTGGCTTGGGCTCGAAGAGCGGGTTCGCGCCCAGATCCTCGCTCACCGTCGCCACGGGCGACGGCTGCGCCCCCGAGAATTCGTTGCAAGTGGCGTTCGCGTCGCCGGGGTAGACCGTGGACGCGTCCCGCGTCATGCGGACAACGAGCGCACCCGAATCAGCGCGCGCCTCGGTCGCCGACCTGGCTTCGGTGCCGTCCACGAGTCGCACGTCGACGCCGTAAGCGGCGAGTTGATCATCAACGGGCGTTCCGTCGGGCAGGGCCACTCCGTCTTCGCCGATCACAACCGGCTCACCCTGGAATCGTGCGTTGACAACGACCAGCTCGCGTTCGATCTTCGCGCCCTTGACCGTTCCGTCGGCGACGGTGCGAACGACGGATCGTAGCTGCTCGATGCGCAGCGCGTCGGTGATCTTCACGTCGTCGAGGATGACGGTCGCACCCGACACCGTCTTTCCGCCCTTCGACGCGTCGGTGAACGAGCTCGCATATGCGCTTCCCGCGACGACCGTGCCGAGCCGCAGCTCCGCGCCGGTCGCCGACCCGTCGCTGACCAGCTCGCCGCTGGCGGTGCGCGCGTCGGAAACGCTATAGGGGATTCGGTTCTTGTACTGCGTGTAGAGCGACTGGCAGCCGGTCAGCATCGGCTCGGGCGCAGCCAAGTCGCCCTGATCGTTGGGCAACGGCACGGTGGATTTCTCACCGGCAGCGCACATCTCGGCGAAGTCGGTCGACGACGCGGTGTCTTCCGTCGGCGTGATCGGGTACGCGGACTCGGCTGCGCCGAACAGCGCCCGCTCGAACGGCTGATAGCCGAACTGAAAGAAGGTCGCGTCGACCAGGAAACCCGGCCAGAACCCGGCGGAGATACCGTGGCTGAACGAGCCGTCCGTTTCGCTCAAGCTGTAGACGGGCCAGAAGTCGAAGTTCGGGTTGACGTTGAACGGGATGAATGCGGCGGACGCCCGCGCGAAGCCGTTTACTGCCGCGTTGGGGACGGCGGCATGAGCCGGAACGGCCGGAAGCATCGCCGTGAGCGCGACAACGGCAATCACGGTCGCTCGAGCCCTGCGCAGAAACCCGTTCATCATCCTCACGCTCCCAGATACGCGCCGACGAGGGCACTCGGATCCGACGCGATCGATGCCGCGTCGCCGGCGAACGCCACCACGCCTCGGTCAAGGACGTAGCCGCGTTCGGCGACGGCGAGCGCCACCGCGGCATACTGCTCGACCACGAGCAAGCCCATTCCCTCTGTTCGGAGGTTCGCCAGCAACGCGAAGACCTCCTGCACGATCTTGGGGGCCAGGCCGTGCGACGGTTCGTCCAACAGAAGCAAACGGGGCGAACCGACCAGCGCGCGGCCGATTGCGAGCATTTGCTGCTCGCCGCCCGACATGGTGCCCGCCTGCTGGCCGAGCCGTTCTTTCAACCGCGGGAACAGCGTCACCACCCGGTCGATTTGCTCGGAAAGCGGGCCGGTCTTGAGCCGTTTCCCGTAGCCTCCCATTTTCAGGTTCTGCCACACGGTCATGTGCGGGAAGATGCCGCGACCTTCGGGAATGTGCGCGATGCCGAGTCCGCTGACTGCCTCCGGGCTCATTCCGTTCAAGCGCTTCCCTTCGAACGTGACCTCGCCGGCGATAATCGGCAGCATCCCGCTTATCGCGCGCAGCGATGTCGTCTTTCCGGCGCCGTTGGCGCCGAAGAGTGCGACCATCTCGCCGGATGCGATCTCGAGCGACACCGAACGCAGCGCCTGGACGCGGCCGTAAAAGACATCGATGTCACGAACGGCGAGCACGGCTCACCGCCTTTGGCTTCCGCGCAGGCTCGTCGCCGGCCGCCGCGGCGAGCACCAGATCGCCGCTGCCGAGATAGCGTTCCAAGACCACCGGGTCACGGCGCACCCGTTCGGGCGAGCCCTGCGCGATGATCTCACCGAAGTCGAGGACGAACACGTGCTCGGCCAGGCTCTGCACCAGCGTCATGTCGTGCTCGACGAGCAGTACCGACAAGTCATCGGCGTCTCGCGCACGACGCACGATCTCGCCGAGCGCCGCCGTCTCGCGCGGGTCGAGGCCGGCCGAGGGCTCGTCGAGGAGCAAAAGACGCGGACGCCGGACCAGCGCCATGCCCAGCTCGAGTTCACGCAAGCGGCCGAGCGAGAGCTCGCCGGCGAGCCTGGATGCGACGTCGGACAATCCGATCGTTTCGCACACTTCGTGTGCGCGTTCCGCCAGTGCGCGCTCGGCGCGTCGCGAGGACGGAAGCGTCAACGCTTCCGCGATGCCGCTCGCCGGAACACCGGCATGCCCGGCGACCATCAAGTTTTCGATGACGGTCATCTCACGAAACGCCTCAACGGTTTGGAACGTGCGACCGATGCCTTCGATCGCGCGTTCGTGGGCGCTGAGCCCGGTCACGTCGCGACCGCGATAGTAGATGCACCCTTCGTTGGGCTCGATCAGGCCGGAGATGCAGTTGAAGAGCGTGGACTTTCCGGCTCCGTTCGGGCCGATCAACGCCGCGATCTCGCCTTCGGGGACCGAAAGGTCGACGCCGTCGAGCGCGACGACACCACCGAATCGGACGCGGACGCCGTGTGCGCGCAGCAGGGTCGGACGGATGTGACGTGCGAGCGTGTTCGGATAGACACGCCGCACCGACGCCGATCCGTTGGGGGACGGCATCGCCGCAGCCGCGTCGGGAAGCGTCGCCGGCGCCGGCAGCGTTCGTCGCGCACGGCGAACTCGAAGTCGTTCCCCGATGCCGGCGAGCCCTTCCGGAAGCCGCCAGAGCGCCAGGATCATGCCGACGCCGAAGAGCACGAAGAGTCGCTCGCCCGAAAACATCTTCAGCGGCCCGAACTGCACCACTTCCGGAAGCAGCGCGGCGACGGCGCCGCCGATCACGGCTCCCGACGGCGAAACGATGCCGCCGATCACGGTCGCGGCGAGCAAACGGAAGGACAGGTCGATGTTGAACGAATCGGGCGTGATCCCGGTCTTGAGCGCGGCCAGCAACGCGCCGGCGGTCGAGGCGATCATGATCGACATCGCGAATGCGCCGACGCGCCACCGCAAGACCGGGATCCCGAGCGACTCGGCCATCACTTCTCGTTCACGCAGGGCGCGAAGGGTCCGCCCGGTTCGTCCTCGTGCCAGATTCCGCACGAGCACGAACACAACGACGGCCAGGAGAAGCGAGAAGTAGAAGAACCCGCGGTCGGTCTCGAACGAAACAACTCCGGCGTCGGGCCGGCCGACGGGAACGAACGACGATCCGAACGTCGTGATGTTTTCGCTGCGCGACGCCAAGACCTTGCCGATGTTGCGGAACGCGAGCCGTTCGAAAATCAGTCCGATCGCAAGCGTCGCGACGGCCAGCTCCAAGCCGCGGAATCGGACGGCGACGCTGCCGATCAAGATCGCGAACGGAATCGTGACGATGCCGGCGGCCGGAAGAGCGATCGCGACGGGGACTCCGAAGACGGTCAGCGCGTACATCGAATACGCGCCCCAGCCGAGTCCGAGCGCCGCGACGTGAAGATTGAGCTGGCCGCTCCATCCGGTCAGCACGACCATCGACAAGGCGGCCAGTACGTAGCAGATGGCGAGCGAGAAGATCGTCAGCCAGAACGCGCCCAGCACCAGACCCGCGACTGCGACCGCGACCGCCAAGCCGGCGCCGTAGAGCGGCGTTCCGCTGCGCCTCACGCGGCGCTCCTTCCCGGCAGCACGACCGCGCCGCGCTTTCCGCGCATAACCACCAGCACGGCGAACACGGCGACGAATCCGAACGCCTCCGATACTCCGGAGACGTTGACATAGCCGGTCGTGACCGACTGCACGACCCCGATCAGCACGCCACCGCCGAGCGCCATCGGCAGACTGGTGAAGCCGCCCAGGAGCGCCGCACCGAACGCCGTGACCATGATCAGCGTCATCTGCAACGGGTTGAGCACGAGCGTCGGCGTCACCAGAATCCCGGCGAGCGCGGCGAGCACGGCTCCGATCGACCACGCCAACATCGAGGCGCGCGTCGGATCCACGCCGAGCAACCGAGCCGCTGACGCGTCTTCGGCAATCGCCTGCAACCCCAGCCCGCGGTAGGACGTTCTGGTCCACAAGCCGAACAGCCCGGCGGCGGCGATCGCAACGAACGCGGTCAGCAACTCTTGCGCTCCGACGTTGAAATCGCCAGCGCGGATCCCCCCGCTGACGAGCGGCCGGACGAACGATTCCTGCCCGCCCCACCCGACGCGCATCACGACCTGCAGGACCAGGACGATGCCGAGCGTCGCAACCGTGCGTGTCAGCGCATCCGCCTTGCGCAGCGGACGCATCGCGAGCAGGTCGGCCAGGGCGCCGACGATCGCGGCGGCGATCAGCGCGATCGGCAGCGCGGCAACGGCCGGCCATTCCCAGACGGTTTGCATCTGGTAGTACACGTAGGTCGCGAGCGAAGCGATAACGCCCTGGGCGAATGACAGCACCCGCGTCGATCGGTAGATCATCACGAGCGAGAGCGCGAGCAGTCCGATCACGAAGCCGGCGGCCAGGCCGTTGACGGCGTATTGAAGGAGCAAGAGCATCGCCGGCCGCCTAACAGGGTCTCGGCTTGCCGGGGCAAGGCCATGTGCGAACCGAATACGAGTCGATCGGGCCGGCTTCGTAGACCCAGCGGCCCTTCGAGTCCTGCGAGAAGTCGGCGCGCACGATCCAAATGTTGTGGTTGCCCCCGGTCCTCGCCGCCGGCGGGGCCAGATTCACGCCCTTGCACAAGCCGTGGCAGTCGTAGGACGTGATGCCCGCCGCCGCGGCGAGCGCCTCCGTTCGCGATAGCTCCTTGCCGGCGTCGACCACTCGCTCGATCACGTCCGCAACCATGCGCGCGCTGGCATAGGCGAGCGTGGTGAAGTAACCCATGTCGGCATTCGGGTAATACGTTCGGATGATCTTCTTCATCTCTGCCGTCGCGGGATTGTTGACGGTGTCTGGCACCAACGCAGAGTTGCTCAGCATGCCGTCGGCGAAGCGACCCGCCTGACGCAGCGTGAGATCCAGGTAGATACCGTGCTGTCCCAGGAACCCCTTGGGGGGCTTGTAGCCGGCCGCCTGGCACTGGACCAGAAGCTTGATGGCGCTCGCCGGGTCGGTGATGATCCACACGGCGTCCACGTTCTGCGACTGCATCGAGCGGCAAATCGTTCCGTACTGGGTCGTGGTGTAGCCGACCTCGACGGTTCGGACGATCTCGCATCCCAGGCGCGGGCACATGACGTCTTCCGCTTCCCGCAGGTAGGTCTGTGCCGGCCCGGAGTCGAGCACGACAACCCCGAGCTTCGTCGGCGGCGAGCCGGTGTCCTTCTTGACCTTGTCCCACCAATACGGCAGGAGTCCGTGCTCCATCGTCTCGATCGGCGATCCGATCGTAACGACGTTCTCCGCCGAGAACCCTTCGACGTTGATCCCGTCGAACCCGACCCAGGGCACCTTCGCCGAGCGCAACTGGTTGATCACGGTCAACGAGAAGGGGGTGAACGACGGACCCATCATGAAGACGCCGTCCTGCTCGACGAGCTTCTTCGCGCATGTCGTCGAGCGCGTGTCGTCGGCTTGATCGTCGCAGACAACGAACTGGATTTTCTTTCCGGCGATCCCGCCCTGGGAGTTCAAATAGTTGAAGTACGCCTGGGCGCCCTGGAAGGCGGGAGTGCCAAGGGCGGACAGGCCACCGGTCAGCGGGAAGAGCCCGCCGACCTTGACGACGCCCCCACGCACCACGGCTCCCTTTCCGCCGCCGATTCCGCCGCCGGTATCGGTCGTGGGGATCGAGCCGACCTGCCCGGAAGACTGCGTGCCGGTGGGGATTGTGGTGGGCTCGCCGGTAGCCTCCGGGCCGTCGGTGGATTGCCGGTCGCCGATCGCGATGGTCGGGATCGCATCCCGATCGAATCGGGGCCCGCAAGCCGTCAGGACCAGGGCGATAACGGCCGCGAACACGGCCGCGTGACGCGCGCGAGTGCCGCGAGCGGTCAAGACGCCGGCGCGTCGTCCACCAGGGACCGCCGGTCGGCGTTTGCGCTCACGCACTGCTTCGTTGCGAACTTCGGATAGAGCGCTCACCCCGCCCCTCTCCGCCGGATAGGCACCAGTCATGCGCGTATGTGCATGTGTGCAAGGGCTAATGTAGGTTTCGGAGGGGAGGGAGTCAATGGTGAAATCGTCCAGAAGAGCGCCCCCCGCGGGGGATCCGGACCATCCGCTCCAATCCTTCCCGGTTCCCATGATGCGGGTAGTTTACATTGAAAGCACAGTGTTAACCAGCGAAATGCCGGAAGTCTTCTTTAGGAGCATTTGAGTGATCGAAGGCACCGTCGTCGTGGTCTCGCGCAACCCGGTCGCCAGGGGACGTCTGGAGGCGGCCGCGGGCCTGATGGCCCGACCGTCGATTCTGCTGGACGACTTCACTCGGCTGGGCGACGTGCTGAATGCCGCCGCGGTGGTGGTCGACCTCGACGTTCCGGGATGGGATGCCGCGGTCGCGATCATCCGGGAGCGCTGGCCCAAGGCCCTGGCCGCCGCGTTCATCTCGCTGCCCGATCGCGAGCGGTGGGAAGCAGCGGCCGTCCTCTACGATCTCGTGACCAATCGCGGCGCGATCGCCGCGCAGCTGTCCTCGAAGTTGTCGACCTGGGACGGCCCGTCGTCGGGCATCCGGATCCGGTTGTTCGAGGAACGCGACGCCGCGGGACGGCTCGGCCTGGTGCACCGGCAGGAGACTTCGGCCGGGCCCGTCGCCGTGTATCACCTCGGCTCGCGGTTCTGCGCCGTCGACGACGTCTGCCCGCACGCCGGCGGAACTCTTTCGCAAGGAACCCTCGAAGGCGGCGTGATCACCTGTCCGTTGCACGGCAGCCAGTTCGACGTCTGCAGCGGGGAGCGGGTCCGCGGTCCAAGCGACGACCCCATTGCGTCCTTCGCCCTTGTCGTGGAGGGCGGCATCGTCTATCTCGAGCTCGAGGAGGAATCGTGAATCTAGGAGAAGCGAACGCCGTCGTCGACAGGGTCGAGCCGGGCGAGCGAGAAGGCGCACCGATCGTTCACATCACCGTCCGGTTCACCGATGGCCGAATCGAATCGGCCGACGTGCGCGCCGACTTGGTACCCGAAGGACTCGCGGCTGGCGACCAGATCCTGTTGACGAAGGCTGCGCTCTACAACCGCTGGGAGATCAAGAAGGTCTGAATCACCCATGAACCGCTTAGGCGGTTCGCCGAGTGACGAACGCGGCGAGCGCGGTGAGCGCGTCGCGAGCGACTCCGCCCGGCAACGGGGCGAGCGAGTCAACCGCTCGCCGCTCCCACGACGCCGCGGTTTGGAGCGCCCGGTCGGTCGAGCCGTTGCCGCGAAGCAACGCGAGAGCGGCCTCGTAGTCCTCGCCGTCGATTGCGCGCCGCAATTGTGGCGCCCCGGCGAGGTCGCCGGCCAACGTGGCGAGGACGGGAAGGGTCCAGACGCCTTCGCGAAGATCGGTGCCCGGCACCTTTCCGGAGTCCTCTCCGGTGATGTCGAGCACGTCGTCGGCGAGTTGGAAGGCGATTCCGAGCGCTTCGCCGAACGCCGTGACGGCTTCGACGACGGCGGTTGGAGCGCCGGCGAGCCACGCGCCAAGATGACACGAGGTCGCCAGCAGCGCGGCGGTCTTGCGCTTGATCGTCTCGAGGTATCGATCCACGTTCTGGTCGGGGGAGCCCGTGTGCTCGGATTCCATGATCTGCCCCTCACACACGTCGGCGATGGTGTCGGCGAGGATCCGCGACGGGTAGGTCCCCAGATCCGCGGCGATCGCGGACGCCCTCGCGAAGAGCCAATCCCCGGCAAGGATCGCAACGCGATTGTCGAACCGCGCGTTCGCGCTCGGGCGAGAGCGCCGGACGGCGGCTTCGTCCATCACGTCGTCGTGATAAAGCGTCGCCAGGTGGGTCAGCTCGATCGCGACGCCGCACGCGGCGACCGGCTTGGAGTGCGCGTCGTAGTCGCCGAGCCGGCCGCACAGCAGAGTCAGCATCGGCCGGAACCGCTTCCCGCCCCCGGCAAGAACGTGCCCGGCGGCATCTCGCACCAAGGGCTGCGCCGAATCGACCGCCGCGCGAAGCCCGGCCTCAACGCCCTCAAGCTCGCCGCGGATATCGAGCTCGAGTCCGCCCAGCGGGTCGGCGTTCATCCCAGGAACACCGAGGCGCCTCGCGCCAGATCGAGCAGCTCTTGCGGCCACACGCCGAGCGCAATCGTTGCGGCCGCGATGAGCGCGATCCCCGCAATGAGCACGCGCGACGGCGCGACGCCCTGGTCGCCGGCCGGCGGATCCTGCATCCACATCATCACAACCAGCCGAAGGTAGAAGAAGGCGGCGACGACGCTGGTGACAAGCCCGGCGACGACGAGCGCGACCTCACCCGAGTCGATCGCTGCGCGGAACACGAAGAACTTCCCCATGAAACCGGCGGTCGGAGGGATTCCCGCAAGCGAGAGCAAGAACAGCGTCATCGCTCCGGCGAATGCGGGTGACCGCCGGCCGATGCCTTGCCAGGACGCGATGTCGAGCCGCTCCTTTCCGCCGGCGGCCGTCGCGAGCACCAGTCCGAACGCGCCCATCGTCGCGATCGCGTAGACGGCCATGTAGTAGAGGACGGAGGTGGTGCCGTCCCGGCTGGACGCGATCACTCCCACGAGCAAGTACCCGGCGTGCGCGATCGACGAGTACGCCAGCATGCGCTTCACGTCGGACTGAACGATCGCGACCACCGCCCCGAGCGACATTGACGCGACGGCCACGACCCACAGCAGCGGCTGCCAGTCCCACTCGAGCGATCCGAAGCCGACCAGGAAGACGCGCAAGAGGGCGACGAAGGCCGCCGTCTTCGTCCCGGCCGCCATGAACGCGGTGACCGGGGTGGGCGCGCCCTGATAGACGTCGGGCGTCCACATGTGAAACGGAACGGCGGCGATCTTGAAGCCCAGACCGGCCGCGATCATCGCGAATGCAAGAAACGCCAGACGAGGCGGCGACGAGGCAATCACTTCGCTGATCCGGGCGATGTTCGTCGTCGCAGTCGCTCCGTAGGCGAGCGCGATTCCGTACAGCAAGAATGCGCTCGCGAAGGCGCCCAGAAGGAAGTACTTCAAGGCCGCCTCTTGACTCTTGTCGTCGCGCCGCGCAAGCGCGGTGAGCACGTAAAGCGCGAGCGACAAGATCTCGATCGCGAGGAAGACCATTAGCAAGTCGTTGGCTGAGGTCAGAAGCACCATGCCCGCGGTCGCGAACAGCAGCAGCGGATAGAACTCCGGACGATGGATTCCGCGCGCCGACAAGTACTCGTAGGCGAGCAGGATCGCCAGCGCGGCGCTGCCGATCAGGATGATCGAGCCGAAGAGCGCAACGCCGTCGGCCGCGAGCATTCCTTGCATCCCCACGGTCTGGCGGTCTCGAAGGTCGACGGTGAACCACGCCGCGGCGCCCAGCGACGCCAGCGACACGCCGGCCAAAGCGCCGCGATGCATCCGGCGATTCAGTGAAACCATCAGCAGGGTCAGCACGCCGCCGCCGGCGAGCGCAACGATGGGCGCGATCGCGCGCCAGGCGATCTCCGGGGTGAGCATCTAGCGTCCCTCCCCCGCAGCCGCCGGTTCGATGACGCTCGTCGTCGCCGGCGCGAGCGCCGGGGCCTCGACGCGAGCCCGAACACGCTCGAGCGCCGGTCCCATGCGATCAAGAACCGGTTTCGGGAACAGACCGAGCAGGAGAATCGCGGCCAGCACCGGCGCCAGCACCACGACCTCACGCGCCGACAGATCGCTCAGAAGCGTGTTTTCCGGTTCGGTGATCGGGCCGGTGAACACCCGCTGATACATCCACAGCAGATACAGCGCGCCGAGGACCATGCCGGCGGCGGCGATCGCGGCCCACGGCTTGGATTCGACGAACGTTCCGAGCAGGATCAGAAACTCGCCGACGAAGCCGTTGAGCCCGGGCAGAGCCAGGGACGACAGCGCGACGAACAGAAAGATTCCCGCGTAGACGGGCACGATCCGGGCGATGCCGCCGAAGTCGGAGATCTGCCGTGTGTGACGCCGCTCGTAGAGCATCCCGACGAGCAGGAACAACGCGCCGGTGGATAGACCGTGGTTGATCATCTGGATGGTGCCGCCCTGCATGCCTTGCGCGGTGAACACGAAGATGCCGAGCACGACGAAGCCGAGATGGCTGACGCTCGAATACGCCACGAGTCGCTTCATGTCGCGCTGCATCGTGGCGACCAAGGCGCCGTAGATGATCCCGATCAGCGCGAGCGCGACGACCCAGGGAACAGCTTCCTTGGCGGCCTGCGGGAACAACGGGATCGCGAAGCGCAGGAAACCGTAGCCACCCATCTTCAGCAGGACCGCGGCCAGCATGACCGACCCGGCGGTCGGTGCTTCGGTGTGCGCATCGGGAAGCCACGTGTGCAGCGGGAACAGCGGGATCTTGATCGCGAAGGCGGCGAAGAAAGCCAGGAACAGCCAGCGCTGCAGTCCGAGCGAGAACGAGACCGTTTGGATTTGCTCGAGGTCGAAGGTGCCGACGCCGCCGAGCGCCGCCTTGGCCTGGAAGTAGGTGACCAGGATGCCGCCGAACATCAGCAATCCGCCGAGCAGCGTGAAGATGAAGAACTTCACGGCCGCATAGACGCGCTGTTCGTAGCCCCAGTAGCCGATCAGGAAGTACATGGGAATGAGCATCCCGTCCCAGAACGCGGTGAACAGCAATAGATCAAGCGACAAGAACACGCCCAGAACGCCGGTTTCGAGCGCGAGCAGCAGCGCGCAGAACAACTTCGGGTTGCGGTCCTCCTTCCAGGACGCGAGCACGCTGATCGGAATCAGGAACGTCGTCAGCAGCACCAGGAACAAGCTGATGCCGTCCACGCCGATCTTGTAGGACGCGCCGATCGACCGGATCCACCATCGGTCTTCGACCATCTGGTAACCGGGCGTCGCGGCGTCGAAACGAGCGAGCACGGCGAGCGCGAGTCCGAACGAGGCGATGCCCACGACGATGGCCCACGACTTGACCCCGGCGTTGCTGCGCTTGGGGAACAGGGCCAACGCAACCGCGCCGGCGAGCGGCAGCCATATCAGGGCACTTAGCATGCGCCGGTCACCTCGCCCTCGCCACCAGCAGTACGCCGAGCGCGACGACGCCGCCGAGGACGCCCACGGCGTAGGTCCGAACCATGCCGGTCTGGAGCTTGCGGCCGACCACCGAAAGCGCGCCCACCCCGTGCGCGAGCCGGCTGACGGTTCCGTCGATCACGCGCCGGTCGACGACGAACGCCGCGGTCGCCGCGACCGCCTTGCCCACGCCGGTGAACAGGAATTGGTAGACCTCGTCGACGAAGAACTTGTTGCGGCTGGCCTTCCACACCAGCGTCGGCCGTTCGCGACGGCGCTGCCACGGGAAGCCGCCCAGGTACATGAACCCTGCGGCTCCCAAACCGGCGACGCCGGCGGCGGTCGCGACCGATCCCAAGACCAGCTCGCCCGCGCCACCCTCCCGCTCGAGCGGATGCACCTCGCCGGTTGCGGCGTCCACGGTGCACGTCTGAACGCGCGGCTGCTCGGCGACGTGCGCGGGATCGTGGGCGGCGCACACCGACGGTGCGACGAACCGGTGGAACCCTCCACCGTGCACGGTCGCGCCGAACCAACCGGCCCCGGCGGCGGCGACGGCGAGCAGCGCGAGCGGCCAGACCATCACCGCCGGCGACTCATGCGCCCGGACCCCCTCGGGAGCACGGCTCGGCCCGAAGAACGTGAGAAAAACCAGTCGCGACATGTAGAAGCCGGTGCCGAATGTCGCGACGAGCGCGCCGACCCACAGGATCGTGCCACCGCTGCCGTAGACGCCGGCGAGTATCTGATCCTTCGAGAAGAACCCGCTAAAGCCGGGAACCCCGATGATCGCGAACCAGCCGATCACGAACGTTGCCGCAGTCCACGGCATCGCCCTGCCCAGCCCGCCCATCTTGGTGATGTCGGTCTCGTCGTTCGAGCCGTGCATGACACTTCCGGCACCAAGGAACATCAGCGCCTTGAAGAACGCGTGCGTGAACAGATGGAAGATCGCCGCCGAGGTCGCGCCGACGCCCAGAGCGAGGAACATGAAGCCGAGCTGGCTGACGGTCGAGTAGGCAAGAACACGTTTGATGTCGTCTTGGGTAAAGGCGATGAAGGCGGCCAGCAGCGCGGTGGCAAGCCCGATCCACGCGACGACGTCCATCGCCACCGGCGATTGGGCGAAGATCGGGTGTGCCCGGCCGACCATGTATACGCCGGCGGTGACCATCGTGGCCGCGTGGATGAGCGCCGAAACCGGCGTCGGGCCTTCCATCGCGTCGGGCAGCCAAACGTGGAGCGGAATCTGCGCGCTCTTGCCGGCGGCGCCGGCAAACAGCAGCAACGCGATCGCCGTTGCGGCGCCGGTCCCCAGCGCGCCGGCCTCGCTCAGCACCCGCGAGAAATCGAGCGTTCCGAAGTGGACGAAGATCAGCATGATGCCCAGCGCGAACCCGACGTCGCCGACGCGGTTGGTAATGAAGGCCTTCTTCGCCGCCGTCGATGCGGCCGGCCGCTCGAACCAGAACCCGATCAGCAGATACGACGACAAGCCCACCAGTTCCCAGCCGACGTACATGATCAACATGTTGTTCGCCATGACCAGCAGCAGCATCGAGAAAGCGAACAAGTTCATGTAGGCGAAGAATCGCGACTCGCGTTCGTCCCCGCGCATGTAGCCGATCGAATACAGGTGGATGAGCGAGCCGACGCCGGTCACCACCAAGATCATGAGCACGCTGAGCGGATCGATCCGGTAGTCGAGTGCAACCTCGAAGGTTCCGGCCTTGATGAAGGTGTAGAGCGTGCTCGTATGCAGTCGCTCGGCGGCAGGCATCGACAGCAACTCGAAGAAGATCCACAGACCAACGCTGAACGAGCCCGCCATCATCACAGTGGCCAGGCCACCGGCCGCCTTGCTCATTCGCTTGCCGGCGAAGAGCAGGATCGCCGCGCCCAGAAGCGGCAATGCCGGCACCAGCCAGGCGGCTTCGAATATCGGCGCGCTCATCCGCGAAGCTCCCCGGCGTCGTCAACCGAGACCGACTTCGTTCGGCGGAAGATCGATACGATTAGGGCGAGGCCGACGACGGCTTCGGCGGCGGCGACGATCATCACGAAGAAGGCCAGGACCTGGCCGTCCAAGTTGCCGTGCATCCGGGCGAAGGTGACCAAGGTCAAGTTCACCGCGTTGAGCATCAACTCGATCGACATGAACATCACGATCGCGTTCCGGCGCGCGAGCACGCCGACGACACCGGTGGCGAACAGCAAGCCGGCGAGGGCCAGGTACTGCGCGGGCAGGATCACGCGCGACCATCTCGAGGCTCGGCGACCGGGGCGGCGGCGATCGGCGCAGGCGAATCCGACGGCTCCGGCTCGATCTCTTCGTCGTCGCTTGTGGACCGGCGACCGATCACGATCGCGGCGATCGCGGCGACGATCAACAGCAGGGATGTGACCTCGAACGGCCACAAGTATCGGGTGAAAATTGCTCGTCCGATCGCCTCCACGTTTCCGCCCTTGCTCGCCTCGGCGAGGCCGCGAAACTCGGCCGTCGACAGCGCGGTGCGAATCGTGAAGACGGTCAAGGCGGCCAAGCCGAAGCCGAGCAGCAGGGCGGTCGTTCGCTGGCCCTTGATGCGCTCGGTCAGGTCTTCGTCCTTGTCGCCGATCAGCATAATCACGAACAGGAACAACACCATGATCGCACCGGCGTAGACGATGACCTGCACGGCCGCGAGGAAATCGGCGTTCTGGACCACGTAGAAAACGGCGAGCGTAAAGAAGTTGACGACCAGCAGCATCGCCGCGTGGACGGTGTTGCGGGCCATCAGCATCGCGATGGCACTCCCCAGCGAGATCGGCGCGACGATCCAGAAGATCCATTGCTCCATCAGCGAGCCCCTCCGTCGTCGCCTTCGGGTGCGAGCCCGGCGCGGTCGGCGCTGGTCAGCGCCGGCGTCTGGGCGTAGCCGCCGTAGTAGTCAATGCCGCGGGAGGCGATCTCGGCGTCGGTGAAAGGCGGCTCCGTTTTCGCCGACGCCGGCAGGGGCGCGAGCAGCCTCTCCTTGGTGTAGATCAGGTTCTCCCGAGTAACGTCGGCGATGAAGTCTTCGCCGGTCATCGTCAGCGCGCGCGTCGGACACGCTTCGATGCACAGTCCGCAGAAGATGCAGCGCAGGTAGTTGATCTGGTAGTCGCTCGCATAACGCTCGCCGGGGGAGTAGCGCATCTCGACGGTGTTGTTCGCTCCCTGCACGAAGATCGCGTCGGCGGGACACGCCCACGCGCACAGTTCGCATCCGATGCACTTCTCCAGCCCGTCTTCGTATCGGTTGAGCTGATGCCTCCCGTGGTAGCGGGGGGCGTAGGGTTTCTGCTCTTCCGGGTACTGATACGTCACCGGCTTCTTCAGCGCGTGCTTCGCCACCGTGATCATGCTGCGTAGGAACTCAGCGACCGCCACCGGCGCCCCCTTGCATCATGCGCGCGCCGGCTTCGCGGACGGCGGCCCGGCGGCGTGCCGCGTCGCGCGTCGCGCGGGCGGTGAACAAGACGAACAGGATGCTGAACGCGACTCCGGTCCAGGACGCCAGAGTCGTGCGGTCAAACTCGCGGGGGAGTTGGATCAGCAGCGCGGTGATCATGACCCACGCGAACCCGGACGGCAGCAGCACCTTCCAGCCGAACTGCATCAGCCGGTCGTAGCGAATCCGGGGGAGCGTGGCGCGCACCCACATGAAGACCACGATCAGGAAGCCGGTCTTGCCCAGGAACCACAACACGCCCCAGAGCGGCTTGAGGAACGGCGGCGCGAGTCCGCGCCAGCCGCCGAGGAAAAGCGTCACCGCGATCGCCGACGTCGTGATGATGTGCACGTACTCGGTCATCATGAACATCGCGAACTTAATGCTGGAGTATTCCGTGTGGTAGCCGGCGACGAGCTCGGTCTCGGCTTCGGGCAAGTCGAACGGCGCGCGGTTCGCCTCGGCGAATCCCGCGATCATGAACAGCAGGAAAGCCGGCAGTTGCGGCCCGATGAACCATCGCGGAATGAAATGAAGATAGGTCCCTGCCTGCAGATCGACGATCTCGCGCGTCGACATCGTGCCCGCCCACATCACGACCGCCAGGACGGCCAGTCCCATGCCCATCTCGTAGGACAGCATCTGCGCGCTGGCGCGCACCGCGCCCAGCAACGGATATGCGCTCCCCGACGACCAGCCGGCAAGCATGACGCCGTAGACCATCAGCGAGCCCATCGCCAGGAAGTAAAGGATCGCCACGTTGAAGTCCGCGAGCTGCAACTGGATGGTGCGGCCGGCGATCGTGAATCCCGATCCGAGCGGCACGACGGCGAACGCCATGAACGCAGGCACCAGGGACACGATCGGAGCGAGAGAATAGATCGGCCGGTCGGCGTTGGCCGGGTGGATATCTTCTTTGAAGAACAGCTTTACGCCGTCGGCAAGCGACTGCAGCAATCCCATCGGTCCGACGCGGTTCGGGCCGATGCGCTGCTGCATGACGGCCACGATTCGTCGCTCGGCCCAGATCGTCATCATGACCTGCACCAGCAGGAAGCCGAAGACGACGAGAGTCTTGGCCGCGATGATGACGACGTCGATCCAGTCCACGGCTACCTCTTCTCCACCCTGACGAATCCGGCGGACGGGTCGGCGATCGCGGTGATTCGCAAGCCCGGCTGGTCGGCCGGCACGAACACCGCTCCTTCGGCGACCGTGTGGCCCACGTGCACCGTCGCCTCGCCTCGGCCGCGCGAGCCGACGATCGCGACCGGATCGCCGTCGGCGATGCCCAGACGCTTCGCATCGGCGGCGTGAAGCTCGGCGAACGGCGCCGCAACCACGGCCTGCAATTCGTCGGCGCCGGTCATCATCGTCCCAGTGTCGCGCAGCAAGCGATACGTCACGAGCGCGAGCCCGTCGCCGGCCGGTAGCAAGGCTGGGTGCGCCTCAACCGGCACCCGCGGAACAGCGGGCCGCTCGAGCGACTCCATCTCGCGCCGGATGTCGTCGAGCGTTCGCGGAAACGCCGCATGCAATTCCGCGGCCAGCCGCGCGAGAATCTCCCAGTCGGGCATGGAGAGCCCGGCCGGATCGACGGCGCGCTCGAACACCTGCGCGCGTCCCTCCCAGTTGCTGCGCGTTCCGTCGCGTTCGGGCATCGCCGCGACCGGCAAGATCACGTGGGCTCGCTCGGTGGACGGCGTCATGAACATGTCGAGCGCGATGACGAAGCCGTGCCCATCGAGCCCGCGCGCTGCGGCGGACGGATCGGATCCGTCGGCGACGGGATCGCACCCGGCCATCACGAGCACGCCACCGGGAGACGACAGGATCTGCGGCGTCGGACGCCCCGCCCCTTCGGGCAGCGGCGCACCCCATACTCGTTCGACGTCGGCGCCGTCGCCGGAGCGACGCGCTCCGGGAAGCAGCATCGGATGCAGCCCGGCCCAGACGGCGCCGTACGCGCCGCCCTTGCGTGGGATCCATCCGAACGAAGCGCCGGTTCGCACTCCGAGATTCCACAACGCGCTCATCGCGCCGGGGCCAAGGCGATCGCCGCACAGGATCACAGCCCGTTCGCCGGCGGCTTCCACGGCTGCGGCGATCTGCTCGACCACCGGGGCTTCCGCGCCCGGCACCGGTTGCAACGACGCCCCACCCAAGCGTGCAAGCGGCGTTCGGCGGGCGTTGATCTCAAGCACCTTCGCGCCGGCGCGCGCCGCTTTGCGCACGCGCAGGAACACGATCGGCGACTCTTCGCACAGGTCGATGCCTGCGACGACGATCACGAGCGCTTCGTCGATGGAGCGATTGGTTGCGGCGTCGCCTGCGACCGCGGCCGCGATGACCGCATCGTGCTCGGCGCTTTCGTGTCCGAGCCGGTTGTCCACGTCGTTGGTGCCCAGCACCGTTCGCGCGAAGCGCGACAGCGCATACGCGTCTTCGTCGCAGAGGTTCTGTCCGGCGAGCACACCGACCGGTGCGCCTTCCGCTTTGGCGGTCTCGATCCGACCGGCGGCGACGCGCACCGCCTCCGCCCACGACACCGCCACCCAATCACCGCCCTTGCGGATCATCGGCTCGGTGATGCGCGCGGGAGACGAAACATAGGCGTGGCCGAAGCGGCCGAGATCGCAGGACCAGGCATCGTTGACATTCGGGTTCTCGCCGGCGAGCACGCGCACGATCTCGCCGCGCCGCTCCTGGATCGTGAGCGAGCATCCGGAGGAGCACAGATTGCAGACGCTGTGCGACGACGTCATGTCGAACGGCCGCGCTTGGAATCGGAAGTCGCGCGACGTGAGCGCACCGACGGGGCAGATCTGGATGACATTGCCGCTGAAGTTGGAGTCGTAGGGCTCGTCTTCGAAGATCGCGACCTGCTCCAACGCCCCCCGTTCGAATAGCTCGATGAACGGGTCGCCGCTGATCTCGTCGGCGAAGCGGGTGCATCGCGCGCACAGTACGCAGCGCTCGCGGTCCAGGTACACCATCGGGTTGATCGGAACGGGCTTGACGAAACGGCGCTTCACGTCGGCGAAGCGCGAACTGCCCGGCCCGTAGGCGAGCGTCTGATCCTGCAGCGGGCACTCGCCGCCCTTATCGCACATCGGACAGTCCAAAGGATGGTTGATGAGAAGAAACTCGAGCACGCTCTCCTGCGCATCCTGCGCGACGGGAGACGTGAACTGGGTCTTGACGATCATTCCGTCGGTGCAGGTCGTGGTGCACGAAGTCAGCGGCTTGCGCTGGCCTTCGATCTCGACCATGCATTGGCGGCACGCGCCGAGCGGCGCCAGGTACGGATGGTCGCAGAAGCGAGGCACGTAGACCCCGAGCCGCTCGGCGGCGCGGATGACCAGCGTGCCCTCGGGGACGGTGACGTCCAGCCCGTCGATCGTGAGCGTGACGGCCTTATCGCTCAAACGGGCATCCCTTCTTCGTGATGTGCTCGCGCGCCTCGGCTTCGAACAACTTGATCGAGCTGATCACCGGCGCGGTCGCGAAGTCGCCGAGCGCGCAGAACGTGCGGCCGGCGATGTTCGCCTGCACGTCCATCATGACCGCCAAATCCTCATCGCGGCCACGCCCGGACTCGAGCCGGCTGAACATCTGCTCGAGCCAATAGGTCCCTTCCCGGCAGGGCGTGCACTTGCCGCAGGATTCGTGCGCGTAGAAATGCGTAAAGCGAAGCATCGAGCGAAGGATGCAGGCGTCGTCCGCCCAGACCATGATCGCCCCGGTACCCAACAGCGACCCCGCTGCCTGAACCGACTCCCAGTCCATCGCCACGTCGAGCTTGTCGGGTCCGAAGATCGGCGTCGACGACGCGCCGCCGGGCGTGAATGCCTTCAGGGTCTTGCCGCCGGACACGCCGCCGGCGAGCTCTTCGATCAGGACGCGCGCGCTGGTTCCAAACGGCACCTCGTAGTTGCCGGGGCGCTCCACGTCGCCGGAGACGCTGAACATCTTGGTGCCCGGCGCCTTCTCGGTCCCGATGCCGCGGAACCAGTCGGAGCCTCGCTGGATGATGTGGGGAACGCATGCGAGCGTCTCGACGTTGTTGACGACGGTGGGTCGCTGATACAGCCCCTTCTGCGCGGGAAACGGCGGCCGCAGCCGCGGCTGGCCGCGGCGTCCTTCGAGCGATTCCAGCAGCGCCGTCTCTTCGCCGCAGATGTAGGCGCCCGCACCACGATGGACGATCATGTCCAAGTTGAAGCCGGATCCGAAAACGTCCCGGCCGAGCGCGCCGTTGTCGTATGCCTCGGCGGCGGCCCGTTCCATCTGACGGGCGGCATAGCCAAACTCGCCCCGCATGTAGATATACATCTCGCGGCAGCCGATCGCGTACGCCGCGATCGCCATTCCCTCGATGACCGAATGCGGATCGCGCTCCATCAACTCGCGGTCCTTGAACGTCCCCGGCTCGCCTTCGTCGGCGTTGCAGACCAAATAGGTGGGCGTGTCTTCGCGGTTGACGAACCCCCACTTCATGCCGGTCGGGAAACCGGCCCCGCCACGACCGCGAAGCCCGGAGGTCTTGATCGTCTCGACAATGTCGGCGGGATTCATGCCGAGCGCCTTCTTCCACGACGCGTAGCCGCCCGATGCCACCGAGCCCTCGTAGCGGTCGGCCCCGTCGGTGTCGAAGCGCGCGGTGAGAACTTTCATCTCGGCCGTCACGGGGCGGCCCCCTGGCGATCCTTTTGGTTCAGCCCGGCGAGTTCGCGATGCGCCGCATCGTTCGGCTGCGGCACCTCGCCGCGCGCCGGCTTCGGCGGCGCCTCGCCGGCTCGCAGACCGCGGATCATCTCCACCGCGGATTCGGGCGTCAGCTTCTCGTAGTTCTCGTAGTTGATCGCCACCACCGGAGCCCCGTCGCAGATGCACAGGCATTCGACCTCTTCGATCGAAACCATCCCGTCCTCGGTGGTCTCGCCATCGTCGATCCCGCATTCGTTTCGGATCGCATCCCGAATTCGGTTGGCGCCCCGCAGCGCGCACGGCGGCTGGGTGCAGACGCTGACCAGCCAGCGGCCCATCGGCTCGCGCTTGTACATCGTGTAGAACGTCGCGACCGCAGCAACCTCGGCGGACGTCAGGTCGAGCATCCCGGCGATCTCGCGAATTCCTTCGCGCGACACGAATCCGTGCTCGGACTGCACCAGATACAGCAGCGGCAGCAACGCGCTTCGCGCGTCCGGATAGCGCGCGATCAGACGCCGGGCGTCGGCGCGGGCAGGGTCGGTCAGCGGCCGCTGCGGGGGACCGGGGAGGCGCGGAACCCCTAGCAGGCGAGGCGAGCCGTCGTTCATCGGTCCACCCCTCCCATGACCGGATCCAGCGAGGCGATCGAGGCGATCGCATCGGCGATGAGTCCGCCGCTGACCAAGTGCGATGCCGCCTGCAGGTTGACGAACGACGGATCCCGCATGTGAACGCGCCATGGCTTCGTCCCGCCGGCCGAAACCACGTGATAACCCAGCTCGCCGCGCGGCGATTCCACCGGCACGTAGACCTGACCCTGCGGAACCTTGAATCCTTCGGTGACGAGCTTGAAGTGATGAATGAGCGCTTCCATCGACTCGCCCATGATCTTGCGGATGTAGTCGAGCGAGTTGCCCTGGCCGTCGGCGCCCAGATTCAACTGCGCCGGCCAGGCCACCTTCGGATCGGCGACCATGACCGGCCCGGCCGGCAGCGAACCGAGCGCCTGCCGCGCGATCTTGGCGGACTCGCGCATCTCGCGCATCCGCACGCGGTACCGGGCCGCGCAGTCGGCGCCCTCTTCGACGGCGATCTCGAAGTCGTAGTTCTGATACCCGCTATACGGCTGCGCTTTGCGCAAATCGTGGGCGACGCCGGCGGCGCGCAGCATCGGCCCGGTGACGCCCATCGCGATCGCATCATCGGCCTCCAGGATGCCGATGCCGGTGTTACGTGCGAGCCACAGCGGGTTATCGGACAGCAGTGATTCGTAGTCGTTGATGCGCTCTGGAAACTCGTCGAGGAATTCGCGGATCCGATCCGGCGCCGTGTCGGGGAGATCCTGGATCAGCCCGCCGGGCCGGATATAGGCATGGTTCATGCGCAGGCCTGTGATCAACTCGAAGATGTCGAGTAGCTTCTCGCGTTCGCGGAATCCGTAGAGCATCATCGACAGCGCCCCCAGCTCCAGGCCGCCGGTTGCGAGCCACACCAAGTGCGACGAAATGCGTTGGAGCTCGCACAGCAACACGCGGATCGCCTGCGCGCGAGCCGGAACCTCGACGTCGAGCAGCTTCTCGACGGCCATGCAGTACGCCAGCTCGTTGAAGAACGGGGAAAGGTAGTCGGCGCGCGTTACGAAGGTGACGCCCTGCGTCCAGTTGCGCACTTCGATGTTCTTTTCGATGCCGGTGTGCAGGTAGCCGATGACCGGCGTGCATGCGATCACCGTCTCGCCGTCCAGCTCCAGCACCAGCCGAAGCACCCCGTGCGTGGACGGATGCTGCGGCCCCATGTTGACGATGAGCGTGTCGTCTCGGCCCGACTGGCGCACGACCTCGCCCCACTCTTGACCGCCGACGTAGACCTCGCGCGCGCTCACGAGATCCTCCCCGGGTAGCCGGTCGTCGTCGAGGGCTGGCCGCGCACGTCCGGCGGCGGGATCATCACGCCCTTGAACTCGACCTTCGTTCCGCCCAGCGGATAGTCCTTTCGCTGCGGATGCCCTTCCCAGTCGTCGGGCATGAGGATGCGACGAAGGTCGGGGTGTCCATCGAAGACGATCCCGAAGAAGTCGTAAACCTCGCGCTCCATCCAGTTGGCCGCCGGCCAGACGGTGGTCACCGAATCGAGGTGCTCGTCCCCGCCGGGGATGAACACGCGCAAGCGCAGCCGCTCGTTGCGGCGGAGCGAATAGAGGTGATAAGCGATCATGAACCGGTCGACGTCCGGCGCGATGCCCAGGGAATCCACGCCCGAGACATCGGCGAGCATCTCGAACGGACCGGCATCGCGCAACCAACGGCACACGTCGGCGACTCGCTCGCGCGACACGCGGACCGACACCTCGCCGAACTCGATCGCCGGCTCGCCGACGTGCTCCGGGAAAGCCCCGCGAAGCTCCGCGCACAATTCCGAAAGCGTCTCGTTCACGGGCTACCTTGCATCCATCCGGCCGTCGATCCCGGACACTTTGATCTTCTCGTGGATCAGTAGGATCGCATCCATCAGCTGCTCGGGACGCGGCGGGCAGCCGCCCACGTATGCGTCGACCGGGACGATCTGATCGACACCCTGGACGATCGCGTAGTTGTTGAACATCCCGCCGGCGCTCGCGCACACGCCCATCGACAGGACCCATTTGGGCTCGGGCATCTGGTCGTAGATCTGGCGCAGCACCGGCGCCATCTTCTGGGACACGCGGCCGGCGACGATCATCAGGTCTGCCTGCCTCGGCGAGGCCCGGAAAACTTCCATGCCGAAGCGCGCAAGGTCGTGGTGCGCCGCGCCGGTCGCCATCATCTCGATCGCGCAGCACGCCAGCCCGAATGTGGCCGGCCACAGCGATCCCGCGCGCGCCCAGTTGACGAACTTCGTGACCGAGGTCAGCAGGATTCCCGAGGGGATCTGTCCTTCCAAGCCCATTAGGGCACCACCGTGATTCGTCTGTCGTCCGGACCGGCTGCGACATCGGTTCCGCCCTCGCCCGGCGAGTGCAGCGCCGCGCGCTGCGACACGAGCGCGCGGACCGGCCGGGGGATGCCGCGCTCGGTCTCTTCCCAATCGAGCGCGCCCGAGCGCAGGATGTAGAAGTAGGCGACGAAAAGCAGCGCGACGAACACGCCCATCTCGATCAGCCCGAACAGCTTGAGCTCGCGAAAGATGACCGCCCACGGATAGAAGAAGACCAGCTCGATGTCGAAGATGATGAACAGCATCGCAACCAGGTAGAACTTCACGGCGAAGCGCTCCGTCGACGGCGTTCGCACCGGCGTGATGCCGCTCTCGTAGGGGGCGGCCTTAGCCGGGTTCGGCCGCCGCGGACCGACCTTGGACGCGACGAAGACGGAAGCGCCGGCGAACAGCGTCGCCAGGCCCGCCATCATCACGACCGGCAGGTATTCAGACAGAGTGCCCACTCCCCTTGCTCGAAGCGGCCACGATAGGAAGGCCCGAGGGGCAGGTGCAAACCCTCCCGGGCTTCACGAGTGCACCATCTGGCGCCGTCACGCGCGAACCACCATGTTGAGCTTCGGGGCGGCGCGGACCATGGCGTTGATTATCTTGTCGGCCGCGTCTCCGTCGCGCGGTTCGGTGAGGTTGGCGAGCAAGCGAAATGCGACCCTCATCAGTCGCTCGTTCGGCAGACCGTACCTTGTCAGCGCCCCCATGACCTTCGCGTGCCCGATCAGCCGGACGAACGCGCGTCCGAGAATGTAGTACCCCTCGTAGGCATCCTTGAGCCGGTCGGGATACGCCCGCAGATGCCGGGGGTCCCCGAGCGCGACCGTTTCGTGGGCAATCTCGGCGGCCATGTGGCCGGTCTCCATCGCATACGCGATGCCCTCGCCGTTGAACGGGTTGACGATGCCCGCGGCGTCACCGGCCAGGAGCAACCCCGGTTTGGCGACGGGCGCGCGGTTGAAACCCATCGGGAGCGGACCGCTTTTGATCCCGCCGACGCGGTTCTCGCGGGTCATCTCCCACTCGGGCGGCAGGTTCGCAACCCAGTCCTCCAGCAGCCGTCGGTAATCGACGCTGCGGAAGTGGGGACTGGTATTGAGCAGGCCGAGACCCACGTTCACGGTCCCGTCCGGCAGCGGGAAGATCCAGCCGTAGCCGGGAAGAAGATCGTCGCCGCGCCACAGCTCCAGGTAGGACTCGAAGTAGTCGTCCGCGGACCGCGGCGAGCGATAGTAGGTTCGCGCCGCCACTCCCATCGGACGATGCTCCAGCCGGCGGCCGCCGAGCGCCATGCCGAAGCGAGACGATGCGCCGTCGCAGGCGATCACGACGTTCGCTTCGACGGTTCCGCGCTCGACCTCACGCTCGGCGCGCGGCTTGCGCCCGCCGACCTCGCGCTCACCGATCGTGCGCTCGCCGATCTCGCGCTCATACGTGATCCCGGTCACGACTCCGGTGTCGTCGGTGACCGGGCCGGTCACGTTCGTTCCCTCCCAAACGACCGCACCCACCTTGCGGGCAGCGTCGAGCAACAGCGAATCGAAATCGAAGCGCGTGCGGACCAGCCCGTAGCCCGGATGCGTCGAGATCTCGGGCCAGGGAAGTTCGAGCGTCGTTCCCGCTCCAATGATGCGGAGCCCGTTGGCGCGCGCCCATTCTGGACCCGCGGTGTCGATCCCCATTTCAAGCAGACACTTGACCGCCCGCGGAGTCAGACCATCTCCACAGACCTTCTCGCGGGGGAAGACGGCCTTATCCACGACCAGGACGCGGCGGCCGAGCGCGGCAAGATGCCAGGCGGCGGTCGCGCCCCCGGGGCCGCCGCCGACGATCACCACATCGAACGTTGCGCTCAACGATCTTCCCCCGGACCCGCTCACTTTGTGAAACGTTTCACAAGTCTAATCCGCCGCTCCGCACTCCTCCAAATCCAAGCGGCGGAATCGAACCGGCTATCCGCCGAACGCCGGCATGATCTCGGCCGCGAACCGCTCGACTCGCTCCCGCGCGACGTCCGGAGGCGTTCCCGGCGGGGCGAGGATAACCGACAGGAACGGATCGTCGAAGCCGGACCCCGCAATGCCGTCTACGATCGGCCGGAGGCCCTCGATCACCTGAGTGGGAGTGCCGCAGACCGCGCCGGCCCGAACCGCGTCTTCGTGCGGCATCAGCAACTCGCGCGCCCCGGCGACGTCGCGCGTGCCTTGCGCCCACATCATGTATGCGCCGCGCACGTGCAAGACCCCATCGCGGATTCCGCTCCATCCGTCGTCGGGATCCGACCCAAGGCCGACGGGAAGGAACGCGCCGTAGCGATAGGGCCCGGTGAGCCCCTCTCGCTCGCGGATCACCCGGATCTGCTGTGCCCGCTCGACGATGGCCATGCCGCCGGCGACCGAGGCGGGAAAGTGCCCGTCGCCGAGCCGCGCGGCCCGCTCGACGGCCGCGTCGGCCTGGCCGCCAAGCCAGATCGGAATCGAGTGCGCCGGGCGCGGCCGAACCAGCGTATCGGTGAAGGACAGAAACTCTCCTTCGTAGGTGAATGGCTCGCCGCGCCACGCCAGCCGGAGCACGTCGATGATCTCGTCGAAGCGCTTGCCGCGTCGGCGCATCTCCGACCCGAACATGCGGTACTCGGCTTCGACCCATCCCAGACCGAGTCCCAGGTTGAGCCGTCCACCCGAGATCGCGTCCACCACGGCCGCGTCCTCGGCCAGCCGAATCGGATGGTGCAGCGGAGCCAGTAGCACACCGGTCCCGATCTGCATCACGGTCGTGCGAGCGGCCACGGCGGCGAGCATCGGGAGCAGCGACGGGTTGTAGTCGTCTGAGGCTCCGTGATGCTCGGCGAGCCAGAACGAACTGAAGCCGCGCGATTCCGCGAAGGCCGCCAGGTCGAGCGTATCCGCATAGAGCTGCGCCGGCGTCCGCGAGTCCCACGGCGGGATCTGCAGCGTGAACTGCCCGAGCCCGAACTTCATGGGACGGCTAGTGGCCGCCGCCGGGTGCCGGTTCGGCACCGGCCGGAACGTCGGGCCGCGGATACGAGCCACGGTAGTCGGTCGACGAGAACGACAGCAGGTACCACAGAGCGACCGTCAACGCCGCGATCGCAAACCCGATCAGTATCGCGGGAATTCCGCGCGTCGCAGTGCGGATTCCGCCGGTTTCTTCCACGCGAACCGTGCTCATTCGGCCTCCCCGCAGGTCAGCGCGGTCAGGTACGTAGCGACGGCGCGCAGCTCGCTCGATGACAAGTAGGCGTACGACGGCATCGTCGAGCCCGCGCGTACCGAGCCGGGGTTGCGCAGATGCTTCACCAGCGCGTCCACATCGCCCTGCCGGTCGCCGATGCACGTCAGGTCCGGCCCGACGCGATCCAGACCCATCAAACCGGGTGCTTCGTTGAAGTAGTCGCCGGGGAGCGACATCGGTCCGTACGGCTCGTCCCCGACGGCGTCGCGCACCGTTCGGGTATGGCACGTGAAGCATCCCTCGCGGATGGTGATCTTGCGGCCGTCGACCTGCTGCTCGGTATAGGCGAGCGGCGCGCCGGCGGCTTCGCTGCCGACCGCGGGATCGGTCAGCGGCATCACGATGCCGAGCAGCACGACCATCGCCATCGCGGCCACCGTCACCCCAGCGACGACCGCGACGTGGAGCGCTCCCCGTTCGTTGCGCATCAAGTTCGTCCCCCCACGGCTGCCGGTTCGCGCGGCGCGACGACCGGCTCCGGCTCGATCTCGGATCCTTCCGCCAGCGTGCGCTGCACGTTGTAGAGCAGCAGCACGATGCCGGTGAAGACGAACACGCCGGCCGCCAAACGGCCGACGAGCATCGGTTGCACGGCCGCCGAGATCCGCAGCCATCCTTCGCCGACCGCGACCTCGCCGCCGGTTTCGGCGCCGACGCGCAGCAGGTATCCCTGCACCACACCGGCAAGCGCGAGCGACAGCCAAGCGATGACGACGCCGACGGTGCCGATCCAAAAATGCAGATTCACCATGGCCGGCGCTCGCAGCGCGCGACCGCGGATCCTTGGGATCAGGTGGTACATCAGCCCGACGAGCCAGAGACCGAATGCGCCGAGGAACGCCGTGCGAATGCTTTCGTTCCACCAGGTCGCGCCGACGATCGCCGCCGTATGACGGAACGACCCGGCCAGGAGCTGCGCCAATGCGAGCCCCCAGATCACGGTCGCCCCGACCATGAACTTCACCGCCGGATCCTTGCCGCCGCCGCCTCGAGCCGTTGCGATCACGTTCGTGACGACGAACGAGGCGGGAATCAACGCGGCGATCGCGAATGTGATGCCGAGCGTCTCGACCCAATCCTGCGCGGGACCGAGGATGCGCTGCGTAAGGCCGAGCCAGGGAAGGATGAAGAGCATCAGACCCCACCCGAACGTCGAGAGCCGGTCGGAGAAGATCGGATTTCCGGTCGCGCGCGGCAGCACGAACAGCGACGAGCCCACGCCCACAAGCGACATCGCCAGCAGGAAGCCGGCCGCGGCGAGCCCGCTGAAATACGTCTGTTTGACGCCGTAGAAGAACGGCGTCGAGAAGTTTGCGACGGCGTAGGTGATCGGAAGGACGTGGAAGGCGGCGATCAGATGACGCGCCGGCGCGTTCAGGCGCTCCTCCCCGCGACGCATCACGGTCGCCATCAACACCTGCAGGACGCCGACCATGATCGCCACGAGCGCGATGTCCACCGGCCACGGCCACTCCATCCCGGAGATGCCCTGTGTGCGGCCGAGGAACACCAGCACCGTGCCGGCCAGCACGACCTGGTTCAGGCCGATCACGATCTGCGCACCGATCCGTTCGCTCCACAGCCGCACCTGACACACGCGGGGAACGATCGCGAAAGCGGCGCCGACCGCGCCCATGAACAGGACGCCCCAGTTCAAGACGTTCGTTTCGGCTTGGCGCATCCGGCCGTAGGACATGAACCCGAACTGGTCGATGAACTCGGGGAAGACCAGTTTGATGGCGGTCGTGGCGGCGATCAGGATCCAGATCGCGAACCACATCAGCGCCGAGAAGAGCGCATAGCGGGCGGCCGAGTCCGGTGCGGTAGGAAGGATTCTCGGAAACCGGGAGAGCAGCGGCTCGAGCAGTTGCTCTCGAAGCGCGTCCACGCGAGCTTTCATCTGCTCGCGCTTTTTCATGATCCCCTCGCGAGGGGTTGGAAGACGTGCCGGTGGGTTGGGCATCAGGTCCCCGCGTACGAGTGAAGGCCGACGATCCAAAGGTTGACAACGTAGTAGGTGATCCACAGAGAGACGAAGCCGGCAACGGCCACGACCGCCGCGCGGCGACCGCGCCAGCCGGACGTGGCGCGGGCGTGAAGATACGCTGCGTAGATGACCCAAGTGATAAACGCCCACGTCTCTTTCGGATCCCACGCCCAGTAGCGGCTCCACGCCTTCGCCGCCCAAATGGCGCCGGCGATAACGGCCCAGGTCCAGATGGGGAAGGCGACGGCGGTGAGCCGGTAGGACCATGCGTCGAGTGTCGAAGACTTCGGCAGGCGAGCGGCCAGGCCGCGTCCGGGCGGCGCGTCGGCGCCGGCGTCGGGATCGGCGTCGAGGTGGTCGGCCGGAAAGCCCGCTCCGCCGCGTTCGGCGACGACCGCGGGCCCGGCGTAGGCCGCGCCGACCGTACTGCCGGTAAACAGCGCCCGCCGCTCGGCGCGTTCCTTGATCAGATACGCAACCGTGAAGACGAACGCGATCGAAAAGATCGACGAGGCGGCGATCGCCGAGATGACGTGGATCTTGAGCCACCACGACTGCAACGCCGGCTGAAGCGGACCGGCCGGTGCGTACAACCCCCGCGCGAGCACCATCGTCACCACGCCGACGAGCATGGCGAATGGCTCGATGGCCCGAAGCGACGGACGCCGCGACACGACCGCGAGCATGGCGACGACCAGGAGGAACACCAGGACGGCCGAATACTCGTACATGTTGCCCCACGGAACCCGGCCCGCCGCGACCGCGCGAGTAACGATCATTCCCAGATGAATCGCCGCGCCGGCGATGGTGAGGCCCAGCGCCACGCGGCCGGTTGCGCTGCGCATCGCGCCCGGCGCCTCCCGCCGGATCGCGACGAAGAACGCCGCGGTCGCGAGCCCGTAGAAGACAAGTGCGGCCCAGAAGAGGGTGTCGGAAATTCCGGCCACGCTCATCGAGCACCGCCTCCGCCGAGTTGCCTGCCTAGATCGCGCACGATCGCGCCGAACTCCTCCTCGAATGATGCTTTGCGCTGAAGCGCCAGGCCCGATAGCTCGACGCGCGACTCCGGTTCGCCGCCGGCGGCCGCGGACGATCGCACGCGCACCCAGACGCGCCGGCGCGAACTATACAAGGAGGGGAACAGCCCCACCAAGATGAGCGCGGCCGCCGCAAGCACGACGGCTTGACCTGGGTCGGCGGCGATCTGGAAGACCGTGTACTGACGCAGGCCGGGGAACGAAATCGTGTACCCGCCCGGCAAGGTCTCGCTCGCGTTAAGAGCCACCGCACCGATGTCTCCCGGCTTCATCTTGCGTTTGTCGATCTCGTAGACGGACTGCGGCGCGGAAAGATTCAGGTCTCCCCGGTATTCCTGGAAGAACACGAACGGACGGTTGGGCAGCGGCGACACGTTCCGCGGCCGGCCCCGCTCGTCGACCTTTAGATCGTTGAAGAAATACATCTCCAGCCCGATTTGCTCCGGCTTGGTCTGTGGCACCTTGACCACGCCACGCCAGCCGCCGCCGTCGGGCAGGAACACGACCGGCGCGTCGTGAAGGACGGTTCCGTCCCCGGCTTCGATCACGATGCGAGGCGCCCACCCCCACGCGAGCTGAAAGATGCTCACGCCTCGATAGACGAGCGGATTGTTGACGCGGATGTCGGTGTCGCGCACCAGCCGGTCTCCCTCGAACAGCTTCACGCGCGAAACGAATTCTTTCGGAACGCCGTTGTCGGCGAACGTGGCGTTGAAGTCCTCGACGGCCAGCGTGAAGCCGCGGTGACGCTCGCCAAAACGGCTTCCTTCGTTGATCGAGTCGTATGCGACGTGCGTTTCGGTGAAGCGGTCTCCCTCGACGATGGCGACCTGCCCGTTGAAGCCCCATCCTTTGCCGACGGCGACGCCGACCAGCAGCACGAGGAACGCCGTGTGAAACATCAGCGAGCCGCCTTCGCGCCAATGACCTCGCTCCGCCGCGACGCCGCCCTCGATCCGGGCCGTCCGGTATCGGCGTCGCCGCAACGAACGCTCGGCGATATCGATGGCTTCGTCCTCACCGCACGCGGCGACGCCTTCGAACGTGTGCGCGCCGCGCGCGCCGGGCTTGGGCGTCGCGCGCCACACGCGCCAGAACGCCCGGTACCTCGGCACCAGGCACCCGACCAGCGAGACCAGAAGCAGCGTGTAGATCGCCGTGAACCAGCCGGCGCCGTAGACGTCGAAGAAGCCGATGCGCTCGAAGAACGCGCCGAGCCCGGGGCGCATCGCCTTCCACCGGATCACGGCCAGCTCGTTGATCGGCCGCTGGGGAATGAACGATCCGATCGAGGCCGCGGCTGCGAGCGCGAACAGCAGCATGATCGCGGTTCGCATCGTGCGAAGCGTCCGCCATCCCCGATGCAGCACGTGCAGCGGCGACCGCGGGCCCCGGGGGGCATCGCGTCGCGCGGCGGGCGGTGCGATCGCGGTCATGGATTCATCAGATCGGGGGAGCGAAGTTCACGACCAGACGCCGGATCGGCGCGATCACGTCGTTCCAACGGTTTGTGACCATCAGCACGCCGATCGTCAGCAGGAACGCTCCGCCGACCGCCGTCATGACGCGCATGTGGCGGCGCACGGCCGCGAAGGCTCCCATCGCTTTGCGAAACCCGACGCCGCCGAGCACGAACCAGACGCCGAATCCGAGCGAGAACGAAAACAGCAGCACGGCCCCCTGCGCCGCGGAACCCTCCGTGGAAGCGATCGTGAGGATCGTTGCGAGCCCGGGTCCGACGCACGGCGTCCACGACACGGCGAACGCGGCGCCCAGCGGAAGGGCGCCGACCAGTCCGGCGCGCGGCTTGGCGTGCACGCCGCGTTCAGCCGAAAAGACGGCGGCGACCTTGAGTAGTCCGCGTCCCAGCGCCGCACTCGGGCCGCCGTTGCCAGCGAGTCCCTGCAGCGGCTTTACGAACAGCGTGGTCATGAACGCCAAGCCCATCACGATCACGATCGCGCCCGCGACGCGCTGCAGCCCGACGAAATGATCCAGCAGGAGCCCGCCGAAGGCGCTGGCCGTCGCGCCCAGCGCGGTGAAGATGAGCGCGAAGCCCAGCACGAACAACAGCGTCGCGGCCAGGACGCGGCGCTTTTGCACCCCCGATGCAAGATCCTCTCCCGAAACGCCCGACATGAAGGACAGGTAGCCGGGAACGAGCGGCAGGATGCAGGGCGAAAAGAAGGAGATCATTCCGATCAGGAAAGCCAGCGGAATCCCGGCCGCGCCGGCAACCGCATCGTCGATCGCGGCCAGCGGCGCGAAGGCGATGACGTTCATTCCGCGAGCACCTCGTCGATCAGCACATCGAGCTCTCCGGCTTCGGTCACTCCGCCGACGACGCGCGCGGCGACGCGGCCCTCGCGGTCGAGCACGAATGTGGACGGAGGCGCCGTCACCCGAAACGCGTGCGCCAGCCGCTGATCGCGATCGAAGATCGAGGGATAGGTGACCTCGAAGTCGAAGTTCGCGAAGAAGGCCTTCGCGTTCGCAAGCGTGTCGCGGATGTTGATCGCGATGAACCGCACCCCGCGCGACTCGTACTTCTGCCCGGTGCGTTCGAGCACGGGTTGCTCTGCGATGCACGGCGTGCACCACGAAGCCCAAAAGTTCACCACGGTCACCGATCCCAGATGCTCGCCCGGGTCGAGCGACCCGCCGGTGACGTACTCGCCGGCGAACTTCGGCTCGAGCTTGCGACCATCCGGGTGGTAGCGAATCACGTTGCCGTCGCGGGCGGGATTGATGTTGCGGCCTTCGGTCTCGATCCCAAGGGCCTTGTTGGTGCATCCCGACGACGCCAGGACCACAGCCGCCAGCAACCCAAGCAGCCGAAGCAGCCCAAAGCGGGGTCGGAACCGGACGGAATCCATCTGTGTGTGCCTCGCGGCGAGTGTAGCAACGGCGGAAATCAGCCGCGCCGCGCGCACCGCGGCGCCGTCATCCACAATAGGTGCATGCGTCGATCGGTTGCTGTGCTCGCCTTGCTTAGCGTGTGGGCGTCCGGGTGCACGTCCCAGGCCCCGGCGCCGGCGCCAACCGGGGGATCCACGACGCCGGCCCTTGCCGCCTGCCGGCCCGACGGGCTGATCTCCGTCGGCGAGCATCTGCCCGATTGCGCGTTCCGGAAGTTCGACGGCACCGTTCTCGATCTCACAAGCCTGCGAGGCGAGCCGGCCGTCCTGAACTTCTGGGCGTCATGGTGCACGTTCTGCATCAAGGAAATGCCCGACTTCGCCCGCTTCCACGCAGACTTCAAAGACCGCCTGGCGGTGATCGGGTTCGATCTGCTCGGCGTCGAAGGCGAAATCGAGGGGGCCGCGCGCTCGTTCGCACTCGATCGGGGGGCGACCTACGATCTCGCGTTCGATCCGGAGGGATTGCTGTTCGCCCACTTCTCGGTCCGCCCGATCCTTCCCGCGACGATCTTCGTCGACGCGAGCGGCATCGTCGCCCACCGAAGTTTCGGCCCGCTCGACGAAACGCAACTGCGCGAGCTTGCCGCCGAGCATCTCGGCGTCCGGTAGCGCGTTCGTTTTCCCGCACCTTGGTTGCACGCACCCGCCGTGCGGCGGGATAATCAAAACGTCGGACGTTCATTTTTTGGAGTGCGCTTGTGAAGGTTGTCACAAGTGGATTTTCTCGGCGTTGCGCTGCGAGAACGCACCATGCACCGGCAACTTTGGTCCACAGGAATGGGCACGTATAATCCGCGGCTGTCGGGCAACCGGCGCGCGGAGCGCCCGGTCGATGAGGAGGACAACGAATCCGTGATCAGTCCCTGGTGGCTCCTCGTGGAAGGCGTCTACTTCGCGCTATGCGGGGCTCTGTTCTTCGCCGCCTACAAGTCTTCCAACGAGTGGGTCCGGGCGACCCTCGCCGCCTTCGCGCTGTCGATCGTCGCCTGGCGCGTCCTTGCGGTCATCCCGTCCTGGTGGCTCTACTACGCGGAAGGAAAGCTCCAGTGGGGTGGCCAGGGTTGCATCAATCTCGACCTCTCCTGCTTGAAGCAGACGATCAAGGACACCGTCGTCGTGATCCAGAACGCGGTCGCGCTCGGCGGGTTCGTGGTGGCCTTCTGGCTCTATCAAAAGAAGTTTCCGAAGCATCTGGGAACAGGCGAGTCCAAGCCGGAAGCGACCGGAGGCTATAAGTGAGTGCAACCTCCAACAAGCCTCAGATCTACGACGACTACGATCTGAAGGTCGTCGATCCGAACTGGCTCGCCGAGCGCGTCAAGCCGAAGCGTCACATCGGTCTGGACGCGGACCTGTGCATTCTGTGCCGGGCGTGCGAAGACGTATGCCCGTGGGATTGCATCTACATGCTCTCCCCCGACATCGTCGCCAACGCCGAAACACCGGCGCTCCAAGGAGCGACGGCATCGTCATCCGCAATCTTCGTGATCGATGACAACGAGTGCACGCGCTGCGGCATCTGCGTGGACCGTTGCCCGTCCGACGCGCTGTTCTACGTAACGACACCCGGAGCAAAGAAGGGCCGCTAAGCAAGGCAGTTGAAGGCGGGGGGCCGTGGCAGAAAAACCGATTTTGCAAGAGCAGATGGACCTTCTGAAAGAGAAGGTTCAGGACTCGCAGGTCTGGAAGTCCATCTTCCGGCCGGGGTCGTGGCTGCGAAAGGGATACAAAGGGACGTCGCGAGACCGCGCGCTCGCGATGATGAACAACATCCTGTACCACCTTCACCCGGTCAAGCTAAAGCGGCACGGCTTGAAGCTGACCTACACCTTCTGCCTGGGCGGCCTGTCGTTCTTCCTGTTCGTGCTGCTGACGATCACCGGCATCTACCTGATGTTCTTCTACCGGCCGGCGGCCGAGATCACCGCGCAGCTCGCCTACATCGACATGGCGGACCTGTCGGCGGCCGTCACCTTCGGTCAGCTCACGAGAAACCTTCACCGCTGGGCCGCTCATTTGATGGTTCTGACGGTGTTCCTGCATATGGCGCGCGTCTTCTACCACGGCGCGTACAAGCCCCCGCGCGAGTTCAACTGGGTCATCGGCGTGAACCTGCTGCAGATCACGCTGCTGCTGTCGTTCACCGGCTATCTGTTGCCGTGGGACCAGCTCGCGTTCTGGGCCGTGACCGTCGGAACGAACATGATGGGCTACACCCCCGTGTTCGGCAGACAGGTGAAGTTCGTGTTGGTCGGGGGCCTGGAAGTCGGGCCGCCGACGCTCATCCGCTGGTACGTGCTCCACGTTCTGGCGTTGCCGTTCGTCGCCGTTCTGCTGATGGCCGTTCATTTTTGGCGCATCCGCAAGGACGGCGGCATCTCGGGACCGCTCTAGGAGGGTGCTGAAAAAGTGAGTGTCTGCTTGCAAGCCCTCCCGACGTCAACTCGCCAACCTGGGCTGATTGAAGTCCGACCGAGCACGGGTCGGTCTTTTTCAGCACCCTCCTAGGAGATTCGGATGGCCGAAGAAGTCGGCATCGATCAAGAAACATTCGATAAGGCGATCGCGGAGGGAAAGCCCGAACGCGTCGCTCGAGCGCTCGCGAAATCGGCGTGGGTTCGCAAGACCCGCGGTCCGGCCGCCGCGGCGCCGGCGCCGGCTCCGGCGGCCCCAGCCGGCGAGGGCGAAGCGGCACCCGCGCCCGCGGCCGCGGCAACGACTGCTCCGGCCGCTGCTGCGGCGTCGACCGCGCCCGCGACCACCACGGTTCCGCGCCTAACCCCGGAAGAGCGCGCCGCGCGCGTGGCGGCCGCAACCGGAACGAAGCCCAACGGCGGCGGCGGCCGCGGCACCGGGGCCGGCGAGACGCACCGCCTGCTCGCGTTCGTTCCCCCCGACGGCATCCAGCGCGTCGAGAAACGTCAAGAGGACAAGATCAACGTCTGGCCGCACCTGCTGGCCGAAGAGTTCTTGTCGCTGGTCATCGTCATGGCCGGGCTGATCCTGTTCTCATCGTTCGTGAACGCGCCCTCGCGCGAGTTGGCGAACCCCTTCCTGACTCCGAACCCGTCGAAGGCGCCGTGGTATTTCTTGGGCCTTCAGGAGCTGCTTCGGTACTTCCATCCGATGGTCGCCGGCGTGACGCTGCCGGGCCTGGGACTGTTCGGCCTGATGGCGGTCCCCTACGTGGACAAGAACCCGTCGATGAAGCCCGAACGTCGCAAGCTCGCGATCCTGCTCTTCACGATCTTCGTGATGATGTGGTCCGTGCTGGTCATGCTCGGCGTCTACTTCCGCGGGAAAGGCTTCAACTGGATCTGGCCCTGGCAGACGGGCCTCTTCGTGGACCTGTGATAACCATGATGATTGCGAAGCTCTCAACGACAAACCTCATTCTCATCGGCATTGCCGTCTTGGTCGGCCTGGCCGGCACCGGGATGATCGCGGCGAACGTGTTCTCGATCATGCGGGCCCGCAAGGACGGTCCGGCGTCGCAGCGCCCGTTGATCGGCGCGCCCAAGCAATTGTCGCGCCGCTCCTTCTTCGGTCGCACGATGTTCATCGGATTCGGCACATCGATGACTGCGTTCGGAACGCTTTCAATCGGATTCCTATGGCCCAACCTCAAAGGCGGGTTCGGCGCCAAGATCACGCTTCCGGAGACGGCCGAAGAAATTCTCAGGCAGATTCAAGAGACCAATCAGCCGTATTTCAACTCAAACGGTCGCTTCTATTTGGTGGCCTACCCGCAATCCAGCGAAGCGAAGAACCTCTATGCGCAAGAGGGTGTCGCCGCGGGCGGACTAATGGCCCTCTATCAACGGTGTGTGCATCTGGGTTGTCGCGTGCCGTTCTGCGTCACGTCGCAGTGGTTCGAGTGCCCCTGTCACGGCTCGAAATACAATCGGGCCGGGGAGTACAAGCTGGGACCGGCGCCGCGCGGCCTGGACCGCATGGTCATGTCCGTCGACGGCGGGCTCGTGACCGTCGATACCGGCAACATCAAGACCGGACCGCCACGAGGAACGAACACATCCGGCCAGGAACCGGAAGGCGCGTTCTGCGTCTAGGGCGAATCGGGGCTTAGGGGGACTGGTGAAGATCGTCATGTTCGCTGCGAAGGACACGCGACTCGTTGCGGGGATTCTGGTCGCGTCGGCGCTCGCGCTGATCGCGATCTTCCTGATCGCCTCAGCGATGTCGAGCCGGCGTCGCACGTCCGAGATCCCCTGGGCGATCCGGCCGGGCCCGTCCGACGACGAGCTCGAGTCGAAGACCCTGCCACGCTTTCTGGCAATCGGTTCGATCTTCCTGTTGTTCCTTTCAGTTTGGCTTCCCGGCCTGTGGCTGCGCGAGCCGACGCGCATCGACCTGAAAGTGGACCAGTTCCTGATTGAGTCGACCCACCGCGGCGAGATCATCTACGCGGAGAGCGCCCCACCGGACGCACGTGGCGCGCATTTCTCGGCCAACTGCGCGAGCTGCCACGGCACCGATGGCGGAGGAGGGGTCCAACCCTTCAAGGAGATCTTCACCTACGCCGAGCCGCCGCTGAAATACCTGGTTTCGCGGTACAAGGCGGCCGGCCGCAACGACGAGGAGATTCGCTTGATCATGTACGACGCGATCGAGCGCGGCCGTCCGGGCACCCGGATGCCGACCTGGGGCCAGTCGTTCGGCGGTCCGCTCAACGCGCAGCAGATCGACGACGTCGTGAACTTCATCTACTCGATCCAAGAGCCGATCCCGGGAGCCGGTGATGTCAAAGCCACCGCGGAGGCCGGCGGGCAACTGTTCGACGCGAACTGCGCGGTCTGCCACATGCACAAAGATCCCGCAACCGGCGAGGTCGTCTGGCAGCACACCGATCCCAAGACCGGCCAGATCATTCGAGGCGGCGTGGGACCTGATCTGCGGGAGGCGTTCGCGCAGCTCGGAGCGGACGAGGTCCGCGCGACCATTCATAACGGCCGCATCAACTACAACCGGCCGTCGATGCCGACGTGGGCGTTCCTAGGCGATTCGGCGATCGACGCGCTCGTCGCGTTCCTCCAGAGCCTTCAGACGGCGAGGTGACCTCCGTGGAATCGTTGCTTCAGTTCGCTCCGTTCGCGCTCGAAGGGCAATGGTTCGGCGCTGCCGCCGTCGCCCTTGTGCTCGTCGGCATCTTCATCTTCATCGGCACCATCTACATCCTGTTGGTCTCGATCTACGGCTGGCTCCAGGCGTACCTGGTGACGATGGTCTCGTTGATGATCTTCTCGATCATCTTGTCCGCCGTCTGGCTGTTCGGCATCCCGGGCACGATTCCCGGGACCGGTCCGCGGGGAACAGAACCTCATTGGGTGGTGTTCCTGGCCGACAGCGAGCAAGGGCTCGAGTTCGATGAGGAGATCGCCGCGTTCCCGGCCGACCGCAGCGTCCAAGCACCCGACGCCGGCTCCTTCGGCAGCGGCGAGTGGCGGGTGCCGAACGCGAACGAGCAGTATCCGGGTCAGATCAATGTCGAGGGCGAACTCGACGGCCTCAAGTCCGTTCTGCTTCCCGCCCTGGCCGGCTATTTCCAGCAACAAGAGACCGGTTCCGCCAACCCGAGCGATTACCAATTCCGCTTGGAGGGCCGCGAGCCGACCCCGGATCAGGCCGCTCTGCCGGTCGCGCGCGTCGCCTTCCACCCCAACGGCGACGTGAGAACCATCGACTCGGGTACGCAGGAGGTGCTCGAAACGGACGACGTCGGGGATCCGTCCGACCGTCTGCTCGCCGGCATCGACATCCCTGCAACGGCGAACCATCCGGCGATCCGCGTGTTCGCGTATCGCAACAAGGGCCAGGTCTTCATGGCTTCGGCCCAGTGGATGATCATCTCGGTGATCCTGTTCGTGGTGCACTTGTGGTGGCTGGCGCGGTTCGAGAACAAGCAGAAGCGCCGCGAAGCGGAACTAGCGGCAGGCACATCGCCGCGCGAACCGGTGGCAACCGGCTAATCGCTTAGCCCTTCAGACGGCGATCGGAGCCATGGCCAGCACTTCGGCCGCGCCGGCCTGCATCATCCGGTCCGCGAGCGACCGGCCCACCTTGGCCGGGTCGTCGCCGATCTCCACGTCGCGGATGATCGTGGAACCGTCGGGCGAGCACACGACGCCGCGCAGCTTGACCATCGGCCCGTCGAGTTTGGCGAGCGTGCCGATCGGCGCTTCGTGGTCGCCGCCCATCTCCAAGAAGAACGTGCGTTCCGCGTCGAAGGCGCGGCGCGACAGATCATGTTGGACCTGCGCGAGCGCGGCGCGCATGTCCTTGTCATTGATCCGGCACTCCATCGCAAGAAACCCTTGCCCCGAGAACGGCATCACCATGTCGATCGGGAGGATCTCCACCGCGCGACTTTCCCGGCCGAGCCGCTTCAAGCCCGCGATCGGGAGGACGAGCGCCTCGACCTCGCCCGCCGTCAGGGCGCGCAAGCGGATGTCGAGCGTTCCCCCGATCCGCACCGGCGTCAGGCCTCGTCGCATCGCAAGCACCTGGGCCGCGCGCAGCGCCGACGTCACCCCCACCCGGGTGCCCGGCCTCAGCGTGCCGAGGCCGGAACCGCGGCGCGTCACCAACGCCTCGCGCGGATCGATCCGTTCGGTGATGCCGGCCAGCACCACCTGGGACGGTCCCTGGACGGGAAGGTCGCAGGCATTGTGAACGGCCAGGTCGATCTTGTTATCGGCGATGCCGCGCCGGATCTCGGCGATCACCTGCCCGCGCCCGCCGGGGAGACCAGCTTCGTCGTCGTCGCTGGTCACCGGCACTAGCTCGAAGTTGCGGCGCGTGATGATCTGCTGAACGGCGCGACGCACCGACTCGGCTTGCGCCAGCGCCACCGCGCTGGATCGTGTCCCGATTCTCAACACGCTTCGCGGCACGATTGCTCCCCTCGGTCTCGTTGTTCGCGATGCCGTTCGCATCGCGACCGAGTCGATTCTCCCACTCCGCCGGCCTTCGCGTGCTGTTTTCCCGGGGGAAATTCGAATATTTCTCGCGACCGGCTGTGGATATCGCGTCCGTCTACGGGCGCGTCGACTTGGCGGCGGAGCCGGTGAGCCTTCGCGGGGCCCCAACGCTTTCCAGCGCGGACTTGCGTTGTTCGTAGAACGACAGGATCTGCAGCTCGATGGATAGATCTACCTTGCGCAGCGACACGTCGTCGGGGACTTGGATGACGGCCGGCGCGAAGTTCAAGATGCTCTTCACGCCGGCCGACACAAGACGATCCGCGGCATCCTGCGCGGCCGCTGCCGGCGTGGCGACAATGCCGATCGACACTTCGCGATCCTTGGCGATGCGCTCGAGGTCTTCGAAATGCTCGATCGCGAGGTCTCCGATCTTCTCGCCGACCTTGCGCTCGTCGGCGTCGATCAGCGCGACGATGCGAAAGCCGCGCGCGGAGAACCCGCGATAGTTCGCCAGCGCGCGGCCGAGGTTTCCGACCCCGACGATCGCACAATTCCAATCTTGCGTCAGGCCGAGCTCGCGGGAGATCTGGTAGATCAGGTACTCGACGTCGTAGCCGACGCCGCGGGTCCCGTAGGAACCGAGATAGGACAGATCCTTGCGGACCTTGGCGGAATTCACCCCGGCCGCCTCGGCGAGGCCTTCGCTGGAGATGGTCGCCAAGCCGCGCTCGTGCATGTCCACCAGGCTGCGCAGATACAGGGGCAGTCGGGCGACGGTCGCTTCGGGGATCGAGCGTTCTCTCATACGTGAACGACCTCTCGGGAACACCACGAGTCTAAACGCTTGTGAGCACATTCTCAAACTATCGGGGTGTTTGCGTAGCCCCTGACCTGCGGAAACCTAGAAGCTTGCTTTGTTTTTGACCCGTTTATGCTCGTGCGCGGAGCGCCCGGCGAACGACGGCGGCGTCCATCGGTCCCTCGGCGCGCTCGATCCCTTCGACCTCGAGGATGGGCGTCCGGATGAAGCGGCCGGCATCTCCGGTGGCATCCAATTCCTGGAACGGGACCTTCATCGCCTGAAGGATGCGTCGCGGCTCTTCGCACAGGTGACAGTCCGGCGTGGTGTACAGGACCACGTGTTTCGGTGTCCGCGAAGCGAGCACGAAGCCCACGAACATGATCGTAACGCTCAGCGCCAGCACGACCGAGAACGGGCCCCCCCGCCCCTTGCCGATCAGCGCGAAGCCGGCCAATGCGTTGAGCGTCACGCCGGCCGCGATGATCCAGTTGCCGCGCACCCGGTCGCGCGGCGGCCGGACCCCGTCGCGCTTCCGGCCCGAGATCGCCGCGATACCCACCACGATCGCGAACGACGGCAGCGAGTACGTCCGCGCCAGCCCGCGCGCCGGCGCACACGGGGGCGGCAGGATCGTCCGAATGGGATCCTGCTTCGGACACCACACGTCGCTTCCCTTCGGGATCTGCTGCGTCTCCAATGCCGGCCGCTGCAGATCCGACGTCCACACCGCGGCGAAACCCCAGACGGTGCCGGTCAGCACCAGAGCGAGCGCCGCGATGGACACGACCCGCTTGCCCAGCAACGAGATCGACCCGAGCGCGAGCCAGGGCACGTTCAGCAGCGCGCCGAACACCCAATAGAGGCGGAACAACGTTGGATCCCAACCGGCGCCGATCCCCGCCGCGACCGCAACCGAGGCAATCGCGTACTGCGCCAGCGCGATCCCCCATGCAAGCTGCGGAAGGCGTCGCCGCCCCTTGAACTGGCGAAACAACGCGAACGACAACAGAGCCGAGATCGCAGCGGCGACAAGGGGAAAGACGATCATCGAGCTCTCGCGGGCATCTAGCTCTCGCGGGCGCGCAACGTGCGCTTGGCGACCTTGCCGGTCGGCAGATGCGGCAGCTCCTTGACGAACTCGATCGCGCCCGGCAGCTTGAATCGCGCAAGCGAACGGCGGCAGAAGTCCAGCAGTTCCTCTTCGCTGGCCAGCTCTCCCTCTTTCAGCACGACCAAGGCCTTGACCGCCTCGCCGGTGTAGGGATGCGGAATCCCGATCGCGGCGCATTCGGCGACTTTCGGATGACGGTAGAGCACGTTTTCGACTTCCCGCGGGTAGACGTTGAATCCCGAAACAATGACCAGATCCTTCTTGCGATCGATCAGGAAGATAGAGCCGTCGGCATCGGCGTAGCCGACGTCGCCGGTGCGGAACCAACCGTCGTGGGTGAACACGGCCTTCGACTCTTCGGGCTGTTTCCAGTACCCACCGAACACGTTCGGGCCGCGCACCGCGATCTCGCCCGGGTCGCCCTCTTCGACATCGTCGCCGTCCTCGTCGATGATCCGGACCTCCACGCCCGGCAGCGGCATGCCGATCGAACCGGCTTTGGCCACGTCGCCCATCGCGTTGGACGTGACGCCGGGTGCGGTCTCGGTCAGCCCGTAGCCCTCCCAGATCGTCACCCCCGTCTTTCGCTTGAAGTCTTCGAACACCTGGGCGGGAAGCGCAGCGGCGCCGCTCACGGCCACGCGCACGCTCGACAGGTCGGCGCGCTCGATCCCCGGCGTGTTGACCCACGCGATGAACATCGGCGGCGCGCCGAACAAAATCGTCACCTTGTTCTTCTCGATTGCATCCAACGATCCGATCGCGTCGAACCGTTCGATCAGTACCGCGGTCGCGCCGGCCTTCAGCGTCAACCCAAGGATCACGTTCAGCGCGTAGATGTGGAACAGGGGAAGAACCAGCAACACGACGTCGGATTCGGCTTCGGTGAGCATCGGCACGTCGCTCATCTGATCGAGGTTCGCGAGCAGATTGCCGTGCGTGAGCATTGCGCCCTTCGGCTTGCCGGTCGTGCCGCTCGTATAGCCGAGCACCGCGAGATCGCCGTGCTTGGTTTCGACCTTCGGAGGCGTAGCGGAGCGGGTTGTGAACTGCTCCCAGTTCATCGCGCCCATCGGCGCGAGCGGCCCGGTCACGACGAGGTGCTCGAGCATCTGCGCGGTGTGCCTCACGCCGTCCACCAGCGGCGCGAACGGCTCGGCCGCGATCACGACCCGCGCGGCCGAATCGGTCAGGATGTGGGCGATCTCCTCGCCGGTGAACATGACGTTGATCGGAACCATCACGGCGCCGGCCCGCATCGCGCCGTAATAGGCGGAAACGAACGGCGGCACGTTGTGGACGAGCACAGCGACGCGATCCCCCGGCCGCACGCCGAGCGATGCCAGCCCGGCCGCGACCGCATCGATCTCCGCGTCGAGCTCCGCATAGGTGATCGAAAGGTCTTGGAACAGCAGCGCCGGCTTGTCCGGCAGCCGCCGCGCCGTCGCTCGAACGAAGTCGGACGCGTTCATATGGGCCGGAATCCTAATCCGATCCCCGTACCCGGGCGATTCCTCACGCGGAACGGACGTCGGCCGGATCGACGTCGCGAAGCGAGATCCGTCCGGCGGCGGCGAGCGCGGCGGCGCGACCGGCGGCTTCGCCTTGGGCCATGCTCGGAGCGATCACGCGCGAGGATGCGAGCGCTTCGTGGCTGGCACTGATGCACCGGCCGGCGAGCAGAAGGTTGTCCGCGTCTCGGGCGAGCAACGATCGGTAGGGGACCTGATAGAAGGCTCCCGGCTCCAGCCAGACGTACTCGGTGCCCTTGCCGTCGACGTGGAACTCCTGCGGCCACGCCCCGGCCGCAACCCAGTCGTCGAATCGAGCGGCAGAAAGCACGTCCTCACCGGTGAGCACGTACTCTCCGACGCCGCGGCGCGTCTCTCGTACGCCCAATTGCGTGGGCGTGTCGGCAAGGAACGCGTCCTTGAACCCCGGCATGTGCGCGATCAGGAACGCGGCCGCCTTCTCGGCCTCGTCGCGACCGGCCATCTCGGCCGTCGTCGCCTCGAACACATCGGTCATATCCGGCGAACGGCCGTCCACGGCGATCCTGGTCATCGCCCCGATCACCTCGCCGTGCCGGAAGGTCGGCAGGACCGCGCCACCGGTCCGCGACAGATTCCACTCCGGTTTCTGCCCTTCGGTCGAAAGCAGTTCGTTCAATTTGTCCAGGCCGGCGGCATAGGCGGCCGGCAGATCCACGTTCTCCATCAGGAACTGCATCGACGGAAACTGGCGTTGGCCCGCCCCGCCCGACTCCGTCGCGCACCCCGCGTGGAAGGCAAGGTCGGCGTCGCCGGACGCGTCCACGAAAACCGATCCGGTAATAGCGAGCGGCCCCCGCTTCGAGCCCACGATGAGCGCTTCGATCAGTCGGCCGGAACGCACGACGTCGGTGACGGTCGCGTGCAATATCGGCGTGATGTTCGGCTCGGCGCGGATCATCGCATCGGCGAGTCGCTTGTACGCCCACGGCACGTAAAGAAGGACCGCGGTCTCCTTGTATGGGATCGGCCCGAACGCGGAACCCGCTGATTTCAGGCGTTCCGCCCACTCGCCGGCAAAGCCGCTGTACAAGGCGCGCTGCTCGTCGCCGTCGCGCACGTACAAGCCGCAGATCGTCCCCACGTAGGCCGACACCGCGTTGCCGCCGAAGAATCCGTAGCGTTCGATCAATGCGGTGCGCGCGCCGGTGCGCGCCGCCGCGATCGCCGCGGCGAGGCCGGCCGACCCGCCCCCGCACACGACCACATCGGCGTCCAGGACGACCGGCGCGTCGCGCTTGTCGAGGCGAATGATTCGAGAGTCCATATGGTTCGAAAAGTCTAGGCGGTCTTTGACCCGTCCCGCCCATTTTGGTGTGGGGAAATCGCCTCAAGCGCACAACGGATCCGCCCGATACTCACAATGAAACATTGACAACCGAGCACGGGCCGCAATCCACGACAAGGGCAAACTCGCCGGAAGGCGAGGACGCAAAGCCACGGGACCGACACGAGTCGCCATCGATTCGAAGGTCAGCCGGGTTGCCGAAAGGAACGGTGCGATCGCTTCACCGGTCGCCCGTCCAAAGGCGCAGGGGGGAAACCTGCAGTGGACGGGCCGCAGTGCTCGAGCTATCCGACAGGGGGCTCGAGAGACATGAAGCGATCCATTTCTGTGCTTATCGCCGTCGTGATGACGGCCGGAGTGCTCCTCATCTCCGCCGCGCCGGCTTCGGCGCTGTCGTCCTACGAGAACGACTTCGTCTCGCGACACAACTCGATTCGTGCGGCGAACGGCCGCAAAGCGCTGACCGTCTACGGCGATCTGGTGGACGTCGCCCGCCGGCACTCGGCGCGCATGGCGTCCGAAGGCCGGATCTGGCACAACCCCAACCTGACCTCGGAAGTGAAGAACTGGCAGGTCGTAGGCGAGAACGTCGGCATGGGTCCGACGGTGCCCGACCTGATGGATGCCTTCATGAACTCGCCGAGTCACCGCTCCAACATCCTCGACAGCGAATACAACCAGTTCGGCGTCGGCGTCGTCGTCGGCGACGGAACCATCTACGTGACCGTGGTGTTCGCGCTTCGCTCCGGCGGATCCACCACCACGACGAAGACCACGACGACCACGACGACCAAACCGAAGTCGACAACTTCGAAGCCGCGCACCACCACGACGAAGCCGCGGACCACGACCTCGCAGCCGGCGGCATCCGCGCCGGTCGCGCCGGCGCCGATCCCCGTCCCCGTCGCACCGCCGGTGCGAACGGTGTCCATGCTGCAGCGGATGATCCAGCTTGATTCGTAACGATCGATGACCACCGGGGCCGCGTCCGCGGCTACGCCGCGGACGC
>DASWHR010000071.1:0-4567 GCA_036398095.1 Actinomycetota bacterium | reverse complement strand
CCGAACGCCAAGTCGGCCGCATTGGGAACGGTCTCCGGCTGCGCGAACGGCGCGTCGGAGGTGTTGGCGCCGTAGGCGTCGTAAGCGTAGTCCTGGTAGAGGTACTCGCCGCCGTCGTAGGCGGCAGCGCCCGAGACCATCAGCGGCGGCGCGGCCCATTCGCCGGCGTTGGTCAGGATCGGGGTGGTGGCTGCGGGCCGGTAGAGCGCGTCCGGGCCGGGACGCGGGCCCATGGCCACGCTCGGTAGCGAACCGGCCGCGCGGACGGGCAGCGCGGCGAGCGGCAGCATGATTGCGACGATGACGAGCAGCGGCGTGCGGCGCATCGGTCTCCTCCCTCGAAGCTGTCTTCGAGGTAGGTTCGCCTTTATCGCGGCGATCCCTGCTGATTAGTCCAGGTCTCTTTGCCCGGTCGCCTTGGCCGACACCAGTGCCGCCATGTTTCCCTCGGGATGCTTGTTCTCGCTCATCAGTTGGTGGCTCGCGCCGATCTCGTCGAAGGTGAACGTGCGCGACAGGCAGGGATCGATCTTGCCGTCGAGGACGAGTTGATTGAACGCGTAGGCCTGCTCGTCGTTGGCGAAGTGCGAGCCTTGGAAGCGCTTCTGCCGCATCCACAGATAGCGAAGATCCACGACCGCGTTGTAGCCGGACGTGCCGGCGCACACGACCACCATGCCGCCGGTGTCGGCCATGAAGATCGACGTCGGGACGGTGTCTTCGCCCGGATGCTCGAACACGATCTTTGGCGACTCCTTGGATCCGAGCGCCTCCCAGAACTTCTTGCCGAACGCCTTCACGCCGCTCATCCATTCCGCGTAGGCGTCGTTATCGGTCCAGTGCGGGAGCATTCCCCAGTGATCGAATTCCTTGCGGTTGACGTATCCGACCGCGCCGAGCTTGGTGCAGAACTCGCCCTTCTCATCGGACGAGACGACCGCAACCGGCCGCGCGCCCGCCGCCGCCGCGATCTGGATCGCCATCGAGCCGAGCCCGCCCGCGCCGCCCCAGATCAGCACGGCATCGCCTTCGCGCACGACGTTGGGCGGCCAGCCGTGCAGCATCCGGTAGGCGGTCGCGCCGACCAGCGAGGGGGCCGCAGCCGCCTCCCAGGTCAGGTGCGGCGCCTTCGGCATGCATTGATGCGCCTGTACCTTGGTGAACTGCGCGAACGATCCCCAGTTCGTCTCGTAGCCCCAGATGCGAAACGAGTTGCCGAACATCGGATCGCCGCCGGCCTTCACGACAGGATCGTCGGCATCCCACTCGCCGCAATGGATGACGACGCGATCGCCGACTTTGACGTTGGTCACGCCCTCGCCGACCGCGTAGACGATGCCGCTCGCGTCCGAGCCGCCGATATGAAAGTCGGCCGGCTCGCCGAACTTGGCGTGCACCTTGCACACATCGATCGGGATGCCGCGGGCGGCCCAGACGTTGTTGTAGTTGATGCCGGCAGCCATGACCGCGACGAGCGCCTCGCCGGGACCGACATCGGGAACGTCGAGCTGCTCGATCTCGAACGCTTTCTCGGGATCCCCGAACCGATCCGGCCGGATCACTTGCGCGTACATCCGCCGAGGCACCTCGCCCAACGGAGGAACATCGCCGATCTCGTAGATGTCGGTCGTCATCGAGAAGTCCTTTCGATCATCGCACCCGGCGAAGCCGAGTATAGAGAGCCGCCCTCGACCGGCTCAAACTGATCGTACCGACCGACCGGATTGAGCCTATGGACGCCGCGGTGGCCCTGCGGCTATCCTTACTTTGGAGATAGAGTAAGGAGGACGAGGTGGACGTTCCGGCCACGGTCACGTCGAAAGGGCAGATCACGATTCCGAAAGCGGTTCGGGTCGCATTGGGTCTGGACGAAGGCGACCAGGTCTTGTTTCGCGTCTACAAGGGCCGCGCGGTGCTGGCGAAGGTTCCGCACTTTTTGAGCTTGGCCGGCGCGGTACCGGTCGCCCCGGCAAAACGTGGCGCAGACTGGGAGCGGATCCGGACCTCGGCGTGGCGGAGCCGCGGACGCGGATGAAGGCGGTCCTGGACACCAACGTTCTGGTTCGGCATCTGACCGGGGACCCTCCGGGGCAGGCCCGGCGAGCCACGGCTTTCCTGGCTGCCTCCCACAAGCTGCTTCTTGCGGATCTGGTCCTTGCCGAAATGATCTACGTCCTAGAATCGTTCTACGAACGTCCGCGTGAGGAAGTGGCCACGGTGGCGCGGTCGCTGCTGGCGTTTCCGTCGATTGCCGTCACCGATCCCGACGTGCTGGTCCGCGCGGTCGAGATCTACGAAACGGCTCGGATCGGGTTTGCCGATGCCTACGTCGTCGCCACGGCCGAACGAACAGGAATCCGTCGCGTCGCATCGTTTGACCGAACCATCGACAAGGTCCGCACAATCCGGCGAGTCGAGCCGTAACCTGACCGGCCTCCGCCGCGGATGGTCTCAAGATTGCTCGTCCGCTTGCCGAGCGGTTCAGGTGATCGCTCGATCGCCTTGGGGGCAGAGACATGGCACAGTCCACAACGGGTCGGGCCGGCGGCCGGGCTCGCGAGGAATACGCGCGGCGGCGGGCTCTTGACAAGGCTTCGTTTCGCGCACGGCTTCCCAGGGTCCTCGCAATCTTGGCTCTCGCATGGCCGGCCGGGTACTTCGGCGCGAAATTCGTCGTCGCTCCGCTGATCGGCAGGGCACTCCCGGGTGGCAAGGGCCTTCCGGCCGACCTGATCAACGAGCTCGCCGTCTGGGCGGCCTGGCTCCTGCTTGGCTGCCTGACGATCGAAGCCCTTCGGCCGCGCACGAGCACGCTGGCATTTCGCATCGGCGCTGAAGGCGAAGAGAAAGTGGGCCGGGCGCTGGATGCCCTCGCCAGACACGGCTATCGAGCGATCCACGACGTACCGCTCCGCGGATGGGGCAACATCGACCATGTGCTCGTCGGACCCGGCGGCGTGTTCACGGTCGAAACGAAAAACACGGCCGGGACGGTCCGTATTCGCGGGGGGCGCATCCGCCAAGCCGGGCACAACCGCGAAGATCACATCGCGCAGGCTCGTCGACAAGCCGAGGCCGTCGCAAACAAGATCGCACGCGATCCGGCGCTGAGCGGCGTCGGGGTCATCCCCGTGGTCTGCTACGTCAAAGCCGAGATCGAAACCGGGTGGTTCGGCTCGAACACGATCAACGGCGTGCGCGTCGTCAATATCCCCGGGTTGAAGGGCGTCAAGAAGTATCCGCAGCGCCTCACAGTTGAAGGCATCGACCTCATCACGACGCTGCTGAGCCCGCCGCTGATCTAAGCGCTGGGTTCGCTGCCGAAAACCCCGACGAAGCTGACGCACTCCCCCGGGCCGCCACCCAGGTTGTGGGTGAGCGCAAGCTTTCGCCCCGCCGCGATCGAGGCGATGGTGCGTTCCGGCGGCGCTTCGCCGCGGAGCTGCAGCCAGCATTCGAACAGCATGCGCAGGCCGCTCGCTCCGATCGGATGACCGAACGCTTTCAATCCCCCGTCGGGATTGACGGGCAGCTCTCCGTCCAGATCGAACGTGCCGGCCAAGACTTCTTTCCAGCCGAAGCCGCGCTCGGCGAAGCCGAGATCCTCCATCAGCACCAGCTCGGTCGGGGTGAAGCAGTCGTGCACCTCGGCCATCGCAAGCTCGCGGCGCGGATCGGTCACTCCGGCTTGCCGGTACGCATCGTCGGCGGCAGCCACGACTTCCGGAAACGTGGTGAAGTCGTAGTCGGGATCGATCAGCCCGGCGGCGGGGCCGGCGATGAACGACAGACCCTTCACGTAGATCGGCTTGTCGGTGTAGCGCGACGCGTCCTCGGCGCGCACCACGATCGCGGCAGCCGAACCGTCCGACACGCCCGAACAGTCGAAGATGCCAAGCTGGCCCGCCACCAGCGGCGCGCACGCGATCGTGTCCTTGCCGACCTCTTTGCGGAACTGCGCGCGCGGATTCTTCGCGCCGTTCGCATGATTCTTCCACGCGATCCGCGTCAGGACGTCCTTCAACTCATCAGGGTCCACGCCGTACTTCTTGGCGTACGCGGGTGCGAGCAGGCTGAACGTGGCCGGCGCGGTCACGTCGCCGCGGCCGGTCCCGTCCGACGGCGGCTGCGGCGCGGTGAGGCCGCTAAACCCCGAGTCCTTGAGCTTTTCGACACCGATCGCCATTGCCACGTCCACCGCGCCCGACGCGACCGCGTAGGACGCGTTGCGGAGCGCTTCGGATCCGGTGGCGCACATGTTCTCGACGCGTGTCACCGGCTTGTAGGGGATCTTCAGCGGACGCGACAAGGTCAGGCCGCTGATGCCCGACGTGTAGGTGCCGAGCCAGAACGCGTCGATGTCGTCCATGGCGACCCCGGCCGAGGCGACCGCATCCTTGGCAGCGTCGATAAGCAGATCGTCGGCGGAGCGGTCCCAGCGTTCGCCGAACTGCGTGCAGCCCATCCCGATGACGGCGACGCGATCGCGAATCCCGTTCGATGCCATGACGACCTCCTACCCGTGCGCCGCGGCGTCGCCGCGCGCCGGCCGCGCCTTCCAGAAATA
>DASWHR010000070.1:0-3553 GCA_036398095.1 Actinomycetota bacterium | reverse complement strand
ACCGATCGAGCGCGCCGGACCGCAGTCGCGGTCTTGCCGACGCCCTTCGCGCCTTCGAGTGCGATCGCCGGCAAGGACTCGAGGATCTGATCCAACTCATCGTCGACAACCCGGCGCAGGTAGCGGGACGTGGGATCCTGATTGCCGGCCATGATGCTACGATACCATATCGCAGCACGTGACACTACCATTACGCAGCCCAGTGAGATGCCATCTCGCGCTCTCTGCGGATGGCCTCTCCGGATCGTTCCCGATATGCTGGTTTTGCCGGTTCTGCCGGTTTCCCGCGATTGAGGAGAGCGATGAGTCGGTCGAAGACGGTGGCCGCGGTGGCGGCGTTGCTGGCAGGGGTGCTGGTTCCCGCGCCCGGCCGAAGCTTTTCCGTGCTGGCCGAGTGCGGCGGCGTCGCCGGCCCCTACCCGCTCGCCGCGTCGTGTCAACGCTCGTTCGGATTCGAGCCGTTTGCCAAGACCGTCCGGCTCGGGCTCGAGCCTTCGACCGGCTTCACCGGGACGCTGCGCGCGCAAGTGAGCGGACCCGGCGCGGGCTTCGGCGTCGGAGGCGTGTTCGTCAACGGAACGCTCGTGCCGGGCACCGGCGTGTCGTCGCTGACGTTCACTCTGCCGCCGGGGCTGTGGCAACTGGCGGTGGACGCCGGCAAGCCCGCGAAGGCGTGCCCCGCAGGATGCGTCGAGGTTCCCGCGTTGGCGTTCGGCCCCTTCAACGCCGCCGTGCTCGAAGCCTAGTGCTCCGCCAGGGAAGTCTCTTGACATCTCGAAGCCCCTGCGCGCCGATTGCCGCGTTGCTCCTCGCCCGAATACCACCGGTATTCGGGCTCCGGTGCGCCTTGCACTCGACGCGCAGGATGCATCGATCTCGTCAAGGAACTTCCCAGGCGGAACACTAATCTCGCGCGAACAGGTAGCCGTGGTCGCGGTCGAACCAGACGGCGCGGCGTCCCGACTCGAACAGCACGCGCATACGCTCGGCTGCGCGCATGCGCGCCGCGCCGGCGGCGGCGGGATCGGTCTCGCGCAGCGCGAGATAGTCGGCCGGGATCGGGACGGCTTCGGCGTCTTCGGGCGGCGCCCGGCGTGGTGACGCGCGCAGGTCCCAGACGACTTCGATCCGGTCGGTCGGCTCGCCGGCGTTGAAGGCGTCGCTCATCGGGCCGTAGAAGTCGGGCAGAAACGCGACGCCGACGGCGCCGAGCTTTCGCAGGTTGAACGCGGCGTTGCGCGCGATCATCGGATCGAACGTCCAGGTAACCGTGTCGATAGCGCGTTCCAGGCACCAGTCGCGCTGCGCCATCTTCAGCGCGTAGCCGCCGCCGCCGCGATACGCCGGCAGCACGCCTGTGATGTGTGAATGCAGGCCGAGCGTGCGGCCGTCCCAGGTCAGGAATCCCCACGAGCCGCCGACCATGCGCGACCCGTCGAACGCGCCCAGCACCTGATGCCCGGCGATCTCGCCGCCGACGAACAGCTCCTTCGGCAGTACCTGCGCGTCGGTGAAACTCCAGATCGCCGTGAAGCACTCCGACAGCGCCGCCATCTCGGCCGGCCCCTGCAACGCGCGGATTCGGATGCTCACGCGCGGCGGATGCGTTCGATCAGCCCGCGCAGCATCGCGACGCGAACCGGGAGGGACGACAGGTCGATCCACTCGCCTTCGGCGTGCGCGCCGCCGCCGCGACCGCCGAGCCCGTCGAGCGTGGGCACGCCCATCGCGGCGGTGAAGTTTCCGTCGCTGCCGCCGCCGACTTCGGCCGGGCCGGGAACCCAGCCGATGCCCCCGCCGACCTCGCGCGCGAACGCATAGAGACGCTCGCTCATCGCGCGTTCCAGCGGCGGACGGTTGAGGTCGCCGTCAACGTCGATCGTGGCGCCAGGCAGCGACGCGGTCAGATCGCGCAGCGCCGCATCGACGCGTCCGGCTTCGGCCATCGTGGACACGCGAACATCGATCTGGACGGTCGCTTCGGCCGGAACGACGTTGCGCGCGCTCCCGGCCGACATCATCGTGGGTGTCACGGTCGTGCCGCGCGCCGGATCCGCGATCGCGGCGATCGCCGGCACCTGAAGCGCCGCCTCGACGATGGCGTTCACGCCGTTCTCCGGCTCCAATCCCGCGTGCGCGGCGCGGCCGCCGACGCGAAGCGTGTACATCCCGACGCCTTTGCGCGCGACCTTGACCGCATCGCCGTGGCCGGGTTCGAGCACCAGCGTTGCCCCCGCGCCCCGCGCTTCGGACTCGATCAGCGCACGCGAGGTGATGCTGCCCAGCTCCTCGTCGGTGTTGACGACCAGCGTCACGCCCTCGATCGGATCGAGCGAACGCAACGCTTCGCCGGCGACGACCAATCCGGCTTTCATGTCGAAGCATCCGGGGCCGGTCGCGCGATCGCCGTCGACCGCGAACGGCCACCGGTCGATGGTGCCCGCCGGCCAGACCGTATCCAGATGCCCGAGCAGCAGCACGCGCGGGGTGCCGGGCCACCGCCATACGTAGTGTTCCCGGCCGCCGGTCGCGACGGTCTGGTCGGGCGCCCGGCCGATCACGTCGAACAAGGCGCGCGCGGCTTTCGCGCACGCCGCCGGATCGCTCGACGGCGACTCGGCCGACACCAGCGCCTCAAGCGCGTCTTTCACAGTTCGACTTTCTCTCGCTCGACGGCGACGCGCGCCAGGATGTCCGGCATCGGCGCGACGCCCAGGCCCGGCGCGTTCGGGACGCCGATGGTTCCGTCGGGCGTCATCTCGAACGGCGTGGTGATGTCTTCGTGGAAGTAGCGGGACGACGGACTGGTGTCGCCGGGCATCGTAAAACCCGGCAGCGACGCCAGTGCGAGGTTCGCGGCGCGGCCGATCCCCGTTTCGAGCATGCCGCCGCACCAGACGGGGACATCGTGGTCGGCGCACACGTCGTGGGTCCACGAGGCCTCCGCGAGCCCGCCGACGCGGCCCTGCTTGATGTTGACGATCTCGCACGCGCCGAGCGCGATCGCGTCTTCGGCCGCCTTCGAGGAAACGATCGTCTCGTCCAGGCAGATCGGGGTGTCGATCAGCCTGGCCAGCGCGGCGTGCTCCATCATCTCTTCTTCGGGCAGCGGCTGCTCGAGGTAGAGCAAGTCGAAGGCGTCGAGCTTGGCCAGATGATCGGCGTCGGCGAGCGAATACGCGGCGTTCGCATCGGCGCTCAGCGGGATGTCGGGGAAGGTCGCGCGGACGGCGGCGATCATCTCGATGTCGGCTTCGGGCTCGATCTTGCATTTGATGCGCCGGTAGCCGTCGGCGAGATAGTTCCCGACGGTCACGATGAGCGAGTCGGGATCGCCGGCGATGCCGACGCTGACGCCGCACTCGACGCGCTCGCGCACGCCACCCAGATAGGCCTTGAGCGACACGCCGCGTGCGCGCAACGCCGCGTCGGTGATCGCCATCTCGGCCGCGGCCTTGGCCATCCGGTTGCCGCGCACCGCGCTCATCGCCGCCGGCGTATCTTCGATCGTCGCGAGCGGCTCTTCGGCGAGCATCGGCAGCAGCACGTCGCG
>DASWHR010000069.1:0-13472 GCA_036398095.1 Actinomycetota bacterium | reverse complement strand
CCGCGCGAGAAGTCCAGGCCTCCGCCCGGGTGCCAGTTGCCGGCCGAATGCTTGTCGAACGTTGCCCGAAGCTGGGTGACGCTCACCTGAAGCGTTTGGAACGTGTCGTCCCGGGCGAGGTCATCGATTGCGTCAACAAGCGTCTCCCAGTATTGGGTGCCGCCGTCGGTAACGCGCGAGACCGGAAACGCGCCGACGATCTCGGTGATGCCCTCAATGTCGTCGTCGCTGTCGGGCGGCGGCGGATCGGGAATACTGATGACGCGCGTGTCGGTCGAGATAAACAGCGCGCACAGCCACGCGCTCTGGTTGACGCCGTTGTAGGAGATAAACGCGATGTCGCCGTCCCACGTCGCCGGCGCCCCAGGTCGCGTAACCCCATCGGCGTGAACTTCCAGATGCACGCGCCCGATCTTCTCGGCGCGGACGAACTTGGCGTCGGTGCGCTTCGAGAAGTCGGTATTCGGCGGATTGCCCGTCCCGTCCGGGGAGTTGTGGAGGTTATCGATCGCAGCCTCGCAGTCCGAGGTCGGAACGCCTCCCGCTGTCTCGGCCTGACGAGTCGTCGAGAACGCAAAGTTCCACTCACCGGGGACGCGCAAGCGAACGTTGATCGGCGGATCTTCGTGGTCGGCTTGCGTCAGGTTCAACGTTATGTCCGTCGGCCGGTTGACCAACATCGGGGACGTTGCCTGAGCGACGGTCACGGCGTACTGCGGGTTGAACGAGCCGGTGCCCGCGTCGTTGTCGTAGTGGTCGGCGACGGCGACTCCGGAGACGAGTCCGGCCCCCATCAGCACGGAGATGAACATTGTCCAGCGGCGCATAGAGATCTCCCTTGTTGAGCCCGAGTCCATATGGGGGATTCGCGGTGACCCGCAATGGTTCCTTCAATGTTTCGTTTTGCCCGATTCGGCATCGGGCGGAAAAGCGTGGACCCCCGGTTTTCGGCCGGGGGTCCGAAGCTTGGATGGTGGTTAGAGGACGGTGACGTTGACGCTGTCGGTGACCTCTTCGTAGACCTCGGGGTCCTCCGTGGGCTGCGCGGCCGTGACCACGACGGTGTAGTCGCCGGGACCGAAGGTGAAGGGAACGTCGGCGCTCCAGGTGCAGTCAACCGCGCCGTTCTCGTCGGCGTCGCCGCAGGTCACTGCCGCTTCGCCCGAGTACATCACGATCGTGTCCTCGCCTGCCTGGGCGAGATACTCGAAGGTGACGGCGGTCGCCTCGGTGCCGTCGAAGCTTGCGGTGCCGGTGATCGCGGTCGGAAACTCCGGCGGATAGGCCAGCGGGGCTTCCTCAACCTCAGGCAGGGTCGGCAGCGACCAGACGGTCGCGCCTTCCGCCGTGTCGATCGACACGCCGAACGCGGCATGGGCCGTACCCAGGCTCAACGCGAGCATCCCGGCCAGCGCCGGTACCATCAAACGCATCATTCGCTTACCCATCCTGATCCTCCCCTATGAGACAAGCCGGAAGTCGAGCTTCCGTCCCCCCAGGCCGGGAACCATGCGCCCCCATGCCCCACGTGAAAAACCTCCACCGCCCAATTCGCTGGGGGATGGGCGAAATCCTTCCATCGGCCGCGAACTTCTTGGAACGGTACCTTTCTCCTGCCGGGCCTCCGGCCGGGAGGCTAGCTCTGGAACCGGATCTCGCTGATCCCAAGACGGGAGATCTCGGCGACGTTGGGGGGCAGCGCTCCGTAGCTAAAGGGCGGAAGCTTGGCTTGCGCCCCGTCGCTGACGGCGGTCCAGAGGTAGTCCACGGCCGTCCTGCCGGTATTGGCCAGGTACGTCTGCCCGACGTAGGCCGTCTGCAGCGAGATGTAGATCAGGGCGTAGGCGAACGAGCAGAGCGGATACCCCTCGGGCGCGTCGGTGAGCGAGATGGTGCTCCAATCGCCGCGCGTGGGCGAAACCGACTGCGTCTCGTAGGTATAGAACTGCGTGACCTGGACCGGCCGCTTCTGCACGCCCGGCGGAATGAACGCCGACGCGGCCGCCGCCGTGCACCCGGCGGGTGTCGGCGCGACGAAGCGCTCGTCGGGGTCGGTCGCGAATTGCGTCGCCACGTTGTCGAGTCGCGCGGTTCGAAGACCCGCGACCTTCGCGGTTCGCGCCTGGATGTACCCGATCGAATACTGCGTCGAGCGGATGCAGTCGGCGACGCCGCCGTCGTCGAGCGCCGGACAGGCGTTGGTGATCGTCGGCCACAGCGTGTTCTGCGCCGGCTGCTCGTAGTAGTTCCAGTGCGGGTTCCGCTTCGACAGATAGTCCTTGAACGTCATCGTCGAGCCGGCGAAGTCGGCGCGCTTGACCAACCGAATCGGAAAGTCGCACGATTCGAGCTTCGGATTGTCCTGCACGAGCAGCGCATGGTTCCACGTCGTGATCGTCCCGCCGAAGATCGCGCTGAGCACCGTGCTTCGCAGGTTCAGCGTCGTCACCGAACAGGTCGACAGGTTGTAGGCGACCGCCGTGATCGAGACCGCGAGCGGAATGTGATGGATCGCCGAGGTCCGTCCGCGCCGGTCCGGCGCACGCAGGTCGCCGTAGGCTTGAGCCAGCTCGACCGGAGTCAACGGAATGTCGCTCGTGCCGAAGGCGCGCTCGGCCCGGCGGTCGAGCACCGCGTCGATGCCGGCACGCTCGCCCGTGCCGAGATAGGTGACCAGCCCCGACCCGATCCGGCATGCGCGGCCGAACGCAGGGTCGAACACGTCGGTCTGGACGTCCAGTTGCGAGGCCGGCCCGTCCACGACCGCCGGGCCGTTGCGGTACGGGCCCTTGGTGTCGCAGAAAACCGAGTCCTCCAAGAACCGGTTCGTGCCGTACTCGTCCGCGCCGGCCGGCATGCTCGCCCCGGCGGATGCGACGGCAAGGCACAGGATCAAAGCGACGCGCGTCGGTTTCATCGCGACTCCTCGGAGAAGGCCCCATCCGGCCGGCGACGCTCGCGAACGGCGGCGAGCGCGCACGCCGCGAAGAACGATATCAGCGCGACGCTGCCGAGCATCATCCAGGCGTTGCCGGCCTCGGCGGCGCGCTCGCGGCGCTGATGCGCCAGCGCCGTGAACTGATGCGCCGTGAACTGATGGGCCGTATAGGCGTTCTTGTTCTCGTCGTGGCTCTCGGTTTCGTATTCGGCTTCGTGTTCTTCCTTGCTTCCCACGCCGGGCGCCCCGGGCGGCGCGGGCGCCACGACCGGCGCCGGCGGCGGCGGGAACACCACGGTCAGCTCTTGGCGGGGCACCGCGCGGAAGAAGAAGTTCTCCTTCGCGACGGGATCGGGCTGCGGCGAAATCGGATCCGGGTCGCGCACCTCACGCACGCCCTTGACCTCTTGCTCGACGCACGGTCCGATGCCGGGGATGCCTTCGATTTCGATCCGGGTTCGGTGCAGTCCGGCTTCGGCGATGACGCCGACCTTGCCGAGCTTGTAGACGCACAGCAGGCCGTCCGCGCCGGTTGGGTCGGCGATGATCTCGCCGCCGATCCGGCGGGGCGCCGTCGCGTCCAGCGGGTCGCGCACGACGAAGGACGCGACCGACGGGTCTTCGGTGTAGAAGCGGAACCGCGGCAACGTGGCCGACCGCGAGATGCACACGCCGTTTCCTTGGCCCTTGTAGCCGCACAGGAAGCGCTGGAATCCGTGCGCGAGATACTGCGTCTTGGCTTGATCGGGATCCGAGAATCCGCCGGCCGGGCCGCGCGCCAGCGCCGTGACCGACGTCGTGGTGCCGGCGGGAATCCGGGCGCCGAAGAACGAGTGCATCGCCAGCGATTCAAGGATCGGAAACGCCTCGTCGGTCACGCGCGCCTGGCCGGTCACGGGCAGGCGGTCGTCGGGGTCGAGGCGCATCAGATGCCAGGCGTGGTAATAGCCGTCCGTGGGAAGCTTGCTCGCCGGCTCGATCGCCGTGGAGCTTCCCTCGACCTGCAGGTCGCGTCCGAGCGGCCCGCCGCCGCCGCCGACGACGAACATCGGCACGACGCTCTTGATGGTGTCCACCGCGTTGACGCGCGGCCCGCCGGTGATGACGGCGCTCACGCGCGTCGCCGCGACGGTCGATTCGAAATGCTGCTGGTCGTTGAAGACCGACCAGTTCGGGATCTGCTCGTCGGAGGGAAGGAACGGCGGCTGGTTGGTGACCACGACCGCCGGGATGCCCAGCACGTCTTGGGCTTCGGCCAGGACGGCCGCCAGCCAGGTGCTTTGGTCCTGCGGCGGATTTTGCTGCTGAAGCGTGCCGTAGGAGCGCGTCGAGGAATCGACGAACACCACGCGCATCATCCGGCGGCCACCGGTCACGTAGTCGAAGGCATAGTGGGTGCGCGCGGCGCCGGCAACCGTATCGGCGGTGTCCACGCCCGCCGGCGCGAAGTTCTGGAGCGGGGCGGCGTGACCCCACGGCGCGGGCTGCGCCGCGAACGTGGTCTTCCAGTAGTCGTTGGACCCACCCGCCGAACTCGCCGCCGACAACGCTTGCGTCGGATCCGACGTCGAGAAACGATCCAGGCTGCCGGGCGCGACGAAGACCGGAATCCGGAAGCCGCGAAGATAGCTTCGGAACTGCTCGAGCTCTTCGGGGATGCCGGTGCGGCGCATGTTTCCGGTGAAGAGCACGAACGCGGGTCCTCCCGGCGCGCGACTGGCTTCGTTGATCTCGTCGCGAATCTGAAGCGAGACTTCGTCGGCCATCGTGCCGGTGCCGACCGAGGACGAGCACAGGCCACGGCCGCACCATGATTCTCCGAACGCGGCGAACGGAATGCCGTTGCGGGGAAGATCCAACTCGGCGCGGGTCGCGGGTTGCGACGGGTCGCCTCCGACGTCGATCCGGTATGCGGCGCTGGTCGCGAGCGAACGGAACTGGCCGTCGACCGGATCCTTCAGATCGGCCGGCGAACCGCCCACGCCCCACCCGCTGGTGGCCGACGTCATCTTCAAGTCGTAGATGGGATCTTCGAACGCGGCCGAATCGACCTGGTCGCGCAGCAGCGTCGCGCGGCGCCGCAGGCCGATGTCGCTCCACCGGCCGCCGGCGTAGCGCATCACCGTTCCGCGCTGCGCGGCCGGCGCCTCGCCGCGATACTTCTGCGGCCCGGGCGTCACGCTGGCGTGCAAGACGCCGCCCGCCCCCGACAGCGACATCACCGTTCCCTCCAGCGGCCCTTCGAATGCGCGCAGCTTTCCGTCCGGCTCGCGCACCAGCATCGCCGAGTCCTGACCGCCGATCACCACCCGGTCGCCGAGCATCGTCGCCGAATACAAGGTCGGCGCCTGCGGCGATTCGGCGCGCTTGAGCAACGATCGGCCTTCCGGGCGAAGCCGCCAGCGTCCGGGCGCGCCTTCGACGACGGCGCCGTCGGTGCCGGTCGCCACATACCCCGACGGCGTGACCAGAACGGAATACAAGTCGTTGGCGATGGCCTTCGGCGAGTCGTCGCGCCAGCGTCCGCCTTGATAGACCAGGATCGTGCCGCCCAGCCCGACGGCGACGCCTTCGGTGGGACTTCGGAACGCGACCGCGAACAGGCTCCGCCGCGTCGGCGAATCCACGACCGTCCAGTCGTTGCCGTCCAAGCGCAGGATGAAGCCGGCCGAGCCGACCGCCCACGGCTTCGCGCCCGCCGGCCAGGCCACGCCGTGCAGGTTGTATCCGATGACCGGGTTGATGCTATCCCACGCCGCGCCGCTGAAAATCGAGCCGGCGCTGAGCGCGCCCACGGCGATCGCGCGGCCGCTGCCGTCCTGCGCGAGCGCGAGCCCTTCGAGCAATTGATCCTGCGGCTGCGACCAGCGCGCGATGGCGGAGCGCTTCGGCCGGGCCGTCCAGTGACCGATCGTGTTCGAGCTGGAGCGGATCAGTCCGCCCGAGCCGAGCGACCGGCCCGACGACGCCGCGAACCCTTCCGAATTCGACCCCATCGAGATCGAGATCAGATAGCCGTTCGCGTCGGGCTCGCGATACCAGCCTTTGCCCGAGAAGCGGAACAGCCCGACGCCACCGGCGAAGACATCGCCTTCCGGCGAGATCGACAGCGACGCGATATGGAACGGAGCGGTCGGGAACGGCTCGTCGCACATGCGCGACAAGTCGACGCCGCCGGTCGCGCGATCGCCGTACAGGTCGGGACAGTAGGACGTGAACTGCTGCGCCGCGTTGTCGTAGCGAAGCACGAACCCGCGCGAGGTGTCGCCCGGCGCCGGATCGCCTTCGGGCGCGGCCGGCGAGCGCGGATACAAGCGTCCGCCGATCCAGGCTCCGTTCGCGTTCGCCGCGATCGCACCGGCTTCGACGCTTCGATTCAGCGCACCGTCCCTGGATTTGGCCGGCGGCGAGTCGAAGATCGCATCGCCGGTCGTCACGCGCGACCAGCCGCCGGCGCCGCGGCGGTAGATCAGCAAGCTGGTCGAGTCCACGCCGGTGACCTGACCGGTTGCGACCGCCCACGCATCCGTGGCCGACACGGCCGCGACCGCGTGCAACTCGGTCGTCTGCGCGGCCATCTCGCTCGTCGCTTCCTCGGCGGCCCACGACGTGCCGGTCAGCCGCAGGATCGTCGGCCCCGAGCCGATGGCATACCCGCCGCCGGGCGCGAGCGAAACCGAGTTGAGCGTCTGCGTGGTGACCGTTCCCGATTGAGGCGCCTGCACCCACTGGTCGGAGCCGGGCGCCTTGCGAAGCAGCCGGCCGGCGTCGCCCACGGCCCATCCTTCTCCGTCGGGTCGCAAATCGAAGGATGCTAAAACCGGGTTGATGATCGCCCCGGACGCCGACCGCGGCGGTCCGGTCACGACCCACCCGGTCGCCGGCGTGTATTTCAAGAACACAACTTGGCCGATCGACTCGGTCGAGTAGCCGGGCAGGCGCACCGTTGTCGTGCCCACCGCCCACGCTTCGCGGCCGCCCGTTCCGGGCCGGACCACGACGCGCGCGACGCGCGCCGGCACGGTCTCGAGCTGCATGGTGGCCTTGCCCGAGCCGGCCATCGACGACGAGCCGAACACCGAGCCCCGCGACTCTTCGGCACCCGCCGGCGCGACGGCAAGCGCGACGATCGTCGCGACGCACGCCAGCGCGACGCGGGCCGGGTTAGATCGCAGCATTAGACAAGCCCTCGAATGTCACGGAAGAGATCGGATTCGCCAGGAGCCATCGTTCTGCTTGCCAATTCGTGCCGGAGCGGACCGATTCCTGCCCTCGCCACGGTTCGGGTCCGCCGGCCCAGCAGAGCTAGCTCACTCGGGGCGGCAGTTTATCCGGTATGCGAAGGCGTCGCTGATCGCGACCGGGGTCTTGGTCGAGTCTCGCAAAACGATCCGGAAGGCGACCTCGTCGGTCCCGTCGGGGATCTCGACGGGGAACCCGACGTTGCGGAAACTATGCTCGGCCGGCAGCGGCCCGGCGGTGAGTTCCTTGAAGGGCTTGGACTGGCCTTTCGCCCACGCTTGGAAGGTCAGATGCGCATCCTCCCCGACCAAAATGATGTAGGCGCCGTCCCATGCCACTTGACAACGATCGCCGGGGCTGAGGACCTCGCAGCCGGCGCCCCAGTTGCGCGTCGGCTTGGTCACGGCCCGGATGTAGGTCTGGCCCGGGACGCCGGCATTCGGCGAGTAGTCGGTCCGGGGATCGCACGGGCGCGCCGGCAGCGCGTGCGCAGGCGTCGCGGTCTCGGACGGCAGCGGGTTTCCGCTCGGCTCGGGCGAGGCCGTTGCGCTCGCCGCCGGTGACGGCGTGGGCGTGGGCGTGCCGACGTCCGCTTGCTTCTGTGGCGCTCCGCCGCACGAGGCGAGCAGGATCGCGAGCAAGACCATGATGCTTGCATACCGCCGCATTGTCCGTTCCCCTGTCAGATATGGAGGAGGACCGGCAGATGCCGGTCCTCCCCTGATGCTAGCGAATCTCGTTACATCGTGAACTGCGGCAGGGCACCGAAGTAGTGGAGGCCCGGCACGTGGTACGTGTAGTTGCAGCGCGTGTCGCGACCGACCGTGCCCGCGAGCGGGCTGATCGGCGGGTTGATCGGGTCCGGAATCGGCGCTTGGTTGAGCGTCTGCGCCGGCGTGTTGCTGTTGGCGAAGACCCGCACCGAGTACGGACGATCGAACGGGCTCGTGTTCACGTCCACCGCCGGGGCCTCGTTCGGTCCCAGCACGACGTTCGCGACGAGCACGATCGCGAGCGGGTGCTGCCCGATCGGGTAGCGGCAGTTGACGCCCGACGCGGACGGAAGGTAGCCCGGGTTGCGCGGATAGATGCGCAACTCGAACGAGTCCTGCGTCCAGTCCAGCAGCGTCAGCAGACCGGTGATGCCGCGGATGCAGTCACCCTGCTCGGTGCCGCCGTTGCCCCAGATGTAGAAGCCGTCGTCCTGACCGGGCTCGCCCAGACCGACCTGGTCGAAGACCTGGTTGGTCGTGTTGGCGATCTGCCGGTTGGCCTGGCCGAACGCCGCGCCGACGCTCTTGAACGGCTCCTGCGCGTCGGGGATCGGGTTGTCGGTCGAGTCTTCACAGACCGCGTTGATCTGCGAAACCGAGTTGACGCCGACGGAGACCAAACCGGTCGTCTCGGCCGTCAGGTTCGTGAACCGCGTGCCCTGGCCGGGAACCGCGAAGCGCCACGGGAACGAGCGCGCGTCGTCGATGTAGAGGTCGCCGTCCGCCGAGATCGTCGTGGGGTTCCACGGAACGGTCGCGGTGATCGTGCCGCCCGAAATGCTGAACGAGATCTGGTTACGCGACGCCGGGGAGAAGTCGAGGTGGCTGTTGCTGCCGGCCACGCCCGAGTATCCCTCGTATTCGCCGATCGACAGTTCGTAGTCGATGCACAGCGGCCTTGGTTGCCCGGTCGTCGGGTCGATCGAGCAGGCGAGCTTGCCCTGGCCGTCGAGGCGGTCCGAGCCGTTGGCCGAGATGCCCATCGCGACCTCGACGAAGGCGCGCCAGCCGTCCGTCTGCGGGTGAACGACCGACATGACCGGCGTGTTGCTCAGCGCGTTCCGGTTGGTAACCGCCTGGCCGGCGGCCTCTTGCTGCGGGGTGTTCGCGGCCGGGCAGGTCGTCTTGGGGGTGTAGTGGATCTCGGCGCCGACCTTGCCGTTCGGGCCGTTGACCGAGAAGTCGTCCTTGATCTCATTGGCCGTGGTGGCCCCGCCGGTGCATTCGATGCCGATCTGATGCGGCGACTCCTGCGACGTCGTCGCGAAGTACCACGCGTAGTTGATCGCCGCGAACGGCGCCGGAATGAGGTCGACAGCCCCGCCGCGAGGCGGAATCGCGCCGGCCGTGCTCATCTGGAACGTCATCGTCTGCGCGGATGCGTTGGTGTCCACCTTGGCGGAGGCCACGTCGAGCTTGGCGCAGTTGGTCAGGCCGAGCGCCACGGTCCCGGACTCGGGGCGGCAAGCCCGCTGGTACGTGGTGAACGGGCTCGGGAACGGCGACGTGGACGGACGGAACGAGTTCTGCGTGTGCTTGACGAAGTCGACGACGTCGCCCGTCGCGTCCGAGATGAGTCCGGTCGTTCCGGCCTGGGCCGGCATCATGCCGAACGCCATGCTGGCGACCAGCGCCCCAAGCGCGAGACGCCGTCCTACCCTGCGAATTCTCATTCGGTACCCCCTTCGGATCCACGGGCGACCCGCGCGTTCGTGGGCCGCGCGCCACCCAACCCTCTCCTGTGCTTAAGGGTGATTCACCCCGGATAGCGGCGTTTCCTGCTTGACCGTGACGGAATTTATGGATCCGACCGATCAGGGGGGTTTCAGACGGGTGCGGTCGCTCCGTGACACTTCTTATACTTCTTGCCGCTCCCGCAGGGGCAGGGTGCGTTGCGGGGGACCTTGTCGGAGACGGCTTGCGCGACCAGGGGCTCCGCGGTCCGGGCTGGGGCGCCTTCCCCGTCGGGGCCGGGGCCGGGGCCGGGGCCGGCCGCGGCGGGCTCGGCGGCCGCGTGGATCGTGCGGAGCCTGCTCTGCTGCATCTGCTGCTGCTGCTCGCTCTTCTCCTGGACGACCTGCAGGTGGAACACGTACTGGACGAAGTCGTGCTTGATGACGCCCATCATGCCGGCGAACATCGCGAAACCTTCCCGCTGGTATTCGATGAGCGGGTCGCGCTGGCCGACGGCGCGCAGGCCGATGCCCTCTTGGAGGTAGTCCATCTCGTAGAGGTGCTCGCGCCACTTGTTGTCCATGACGTTGAGCAGTACGCGCCGCTCGATGTCGCGGAAGCGCTCGACGCCGATCTGCTCCTCGCGGGCCTCGTAGAGCGCGACGGCCTCTTCGACGAACTTGTCCTCGAGGTCTTCGGGGAGCAACTCGTCCAGGGGGCCGAAGTCTTCCTTCTTGAGCTGCGTCGGATACAGCTCGCGGATCGAGGCCCAGAGCGAGTCCAGGTCCCACTCCTCTTGGGCGATGTCCTCGTTGGAGATCTCGGCCACGGCGGTGGCGACGGCTTCGCGAACGAATTCGAGCGACTGCTCGCGCAGCGAGATGCCGTCGAGGATCTTGTTGCGCTCGTCGTAGACGATCTCGCGCTGCTTGTTGATCACGTCGTCGTACTTGAGGACGTTCTTGCGGATCTCGAAGTTGCGTTCTTCGACCTGTCGCTGGGCGCGTTGGATGGCCTTGGAGACCATCTTGGCCTCGATCGGGGCGTCTTCGGGAATGTTGAGCCGCGCCATGACGCGCTCGACCATGCCCGAGGCGAACAGGCGCATCAGCTCGTCGTTGAGGGACAGGTAGAAGCGGGTCTCGCCGGGGTCGCCCTGGCGGCCGGAGCGGCCGCGGAGCTGGTTGTCGATGCGGCGCGACTCGTGCCGCTCGGTGCCGAGCACGTAGAGCCCGCCGAGGTCGACGACTTCGTTGTGCTGGACCTGCCAGTCCGGATCGGCCTCGGCCATGCGCTTTTTCAGCTCGCGGTCGTATTCCTCGGTCTCGATCGCGAGCCCTTCTTGGATCAGGGCTTCTTTGATCGACAGCTCGGGGTTGCCGCCGAGGATGATGTCCACGCCTCGGCCGGCCATGTTGGTGGCGACGGTGACCGCCGCGCGCTTGCCGGCCTGCGCGATGATCTGCGCCTCACGCTCGTGGTTCTTGGCGTTGAGGACGTGGTGGGTGACGCCGCGACGGTCCAGCAGCTTCGACAGGTGCTCGGATTTTTCGATCGAGACCGTGCCGACCAGAATGGGCTGGCCCTTCTCATTGCGTTCGACGATGTCGTCCACGACCGCCGTGTACTTGCCCTCTTCGGTCTGGAAGACCATGTCCTGCTGGTCGAGCCGGATGTTGTCGCGGTTCGTCGGGATCTCGACGACGCCCATCTTGTAGATGTGCTCGAACTCGGAGGCTTCGGTCAGCGCGGTGCCGGTCATGCCGGCGAGCTTGTCGTACATCCGGAAGTAGTTCTGGATTGTGATCGTGGCGAGCGTCACGTTCTCTTGGTTGATGCGGACGCCTTCCTTGGCCTCGATCGCTTGGTGCATGCCTTCCGAGTAGCGGCGGCCTTCGAGCACGCGGCCGGTGAACTCGTCGACGATCTTGACTTCGCCGTCCACGACGATGTACTCGTCGTCGCGCTTGTAGAGCTCTTTGGCGCGCAGCGCGTTCTGCAGATAGTGGACGAGCTGGCTGGAGACGTTGTCGTAGAGGTTGTCGATGCCCAGGATCTGCTCGACCTTGTGGACGCCGGCTTCGGTGATCGCCACGGTGCGCTTCTTTTCGTCCACCTCGTAGTCGGACTCGACGGCCAGGCGCGGGACGATGCGGGCGAACTCGTAGTACCACTTGGCCGACTCTTCGGCGGGGCCGGAGATGATCAGCGGCGTGCGGGCCTCGTCGATCAGGATCGAGTCGACTTCGTCGATGACGGCGAAGTGGTGGCCGCGCTGGACGCGTTGGTCCGGCTGCAAGGCCATGTTGTCGCGCAGGTAGTCGAAGCCGAATTCGTTGTTGGTGCCGTAGGTGATGTCGGCTGCGTAGGCGGGGCGGCGCTGTTCGGGCCGCATCTGGGACTGGATCACGCCGACGGTCATGCCCAGGAACCGGTAGATCGGGCCCATCCATTCGGCGTCGCGGCGGGCCAGGTAATCGTTGACGGTGACCACGTGGACGCCGTTGCCGGCCAGGGCGTTTAGATAGACGGGGGCGGTGGCGACCAGGGTCTTGCCCTCACCGGTCTTCATCTCCGAGATGAAGCCGGCGTGCAGGGCGGCGCCGCCGATGAGCTGGACGTCGAAGTGGCGCTTGGCGATCGTGCGCTTGGCGGCCTCTCGGACGGCGGCGAAGGCTTCCGGGATCAGCTCGTCGAGCTCTTCGCCGTCGGCGAGGCGCTTTCTGAACTCGTCGGTGAGCGCGCGCAGCTCGCCGTCGGAGCGCTCCTCCATCTCGGGCTCGAAGGTGCCGGCCAGCGAGGCGAGCGAGGTGAACTCTTTCAGGCGTTTGGACTCGCCCATTCGCAGGATCTTCTGAAGCATGGCCCACATTATGCGGGTCCCGTCCGCGTCGCGCGAGCAGGCGGCCGGTCCCGGGGGGGTCGCCGGACCCCTGTGCAACCAAGTTGCAAGGTCGAAGGCGGGCCCGCGGAGGTGTCGGGGGCGGTGGTACCGGAAGGTTCGAATTGTTCGAGTTGCTAGGCGAAAGAGAAAGTTCTTACATCCCCCTTTTCCGCAGGTCCCCCGGAATTGCCCGGTGAATTGGGTCAAATTCTTCACCAATGCGTCAACCCATACACAGGCGGCACTGTATGGGGCAGGAGGAGAAGGCCATTCGGTCGAACCATCCGCGACACAGGGCAAAGGTTTTCGCCACGCAAGGCGAAAGCTTCGGGGAGAAGCACCATTGGCGTTCCATCAACGGCTCGGAGCGCCAGGAAAGGGAGGGATTCAAATGAAGTCTCGCTTCGCGACTGTGAAGCGGCCACTCCTGGCGCTCACGGCGTTGGCAGCGATGATCGCTGTTACCGGCACTGTCGTGCCGGCTGGGGCGGTCGCGCACAACAACCTGTCGTTCCCCGGAACGTCGGGCAAGATTCGCGTCCACTCGATCTTCCAGGATCGCACGGGCGCCACGCTTCAGCAGAAGGGCGACCAGAACGACGCCACGACCAACCCGAACCGCACGGTCGGCGACGTTCCGCTGAACCCGAGCAACGAGAGCAACACGCCGTGCACGCCGGCTCCGGCCGACTGCCTGCGCACGCTCGGGGTCAACGACCCGGCGGTCAACCCGTCGGCGTCGGACGGCCACGCGCACTACCACACCGGCGACACCTCGATCATCGTCAACGAGGTCGCCGGCTTCAAGAAGGGCGACAGCGTCATGATCGGCTCGCCCTACTGCAACTTCGCGTTCCTGGGCCTCACCTGCAAGAAGTTCATCCCCGGATTCGGCATCGTGGACGAACAGCCCACCGGTGAGATCGTCACGGTCGTCGGCGGCAACGTCGCCCCCGGTGAC